>NZ_DATDGQ010000218.1:0-21958 GCF_036522015.1 Binatus sp. (SeqCode) | reverse complement strand
AGCTTAAGTCGCTCGAAGTCGATGCGATCAGCTCCGTGTGGCGCGCGTACTACGAATTCCAGACCGCGCTCAGCCGTTACGACTACGCCAAGGCCCTGCTCGCCGCGTCGCAGGAGAGTTACGACGCCAACCTCGACACCTATCGGCAGGGGCTCAGCACCATCGTCGAGTTGCTGACCGCCGATCGCGATCTCGCCAACGCGCGCTACACGATAATTCAAAGCCGCGCGGACCTGCTGACGTCGTCCGCGGCGGTGGCGTACGCGGTGGGAGCCATCGAGATACCCCGTCCGTAACGCGTTCGTAACATAGAGCGCGATCTAGAAAGGCACGAGTTTGCTGCATGCAGTCGCGCGGCTGCCTTCACCGACTCTGCGCAAATAGCGGAGTTTTCGCGAGAAAAGGGCCTTGTTTTGCGAATCGCAAATGGCTGCGACTGCGCCGATCAGAAATACTTGAACGAAATAAGCACTTCGGTCACTGGCACCACCCTTGCTCTACCCCTGCTGTCAAACGAACTTACGGGAGGCAACGAAAATGGCTGCTACCACAATTAATCAGAGGCTCGCAGGCTTTCAGCAGGTGAAGGAGCAGACCGAGACTGTCGCCGCGGATCGGATCGCGCAGAACAGTGTGCTCAGCGAATTGCCCGGAATGGCGTTCGCGTTCCTGACCCTGGCGTACATCGTTCTTTCGTTCGTGAGCCTGTAAGCAAAGACGCATCGCATACCACGCACGGGAAGAAACCGGTTCAGACGAATAAAATCGATTTCGAACCGACTTCCCGCAGCGTTCCTGAATTACTTCATTCGACAGATGCGCGCGTCGCGGCATGAACGCACGGGCGATTCGCAAAGCGGCTCGGCGAGCCAAAGGACAATCGACCTGAAATCGCGCGCTGTTAGAAATCGACTTTAAGGTTCGCACGCGCAAGAGAGTTAGTATGATGGAAGTTTTATCGTTACTGGCGGGAGTGGCTATAGCGATTGTGATAATCGCGCGGCCGGGCAAACCATACCTCAAGAAACCAGGCGTCGAGCAGTAAGCCGATCGACGATCAGCGCGGCGATGCCGCGAGCTAGTTCCCCATGCTGCGGGGCGGGAGCGCGAAATGAATCGCGACACCGCCCCGCACTCGTTTTTTCCCATGCCGACGCTAGATCGGGTTTTCTTCGAAGAGACGCGCGACCATCGCCGAGTCGAGATAGGCCCTCACTCGGTCGATCGTGTCACCATCGAAGTGGACGACCCAGCAGTATCTGTTGTCGAACCTTAGTCCGTTCTTCGCCGTGGCCAAGGAGTGAAGTTCCACGACCGCCTGGTCATCCTTCACGAGCAGATGCTCGACGACGAGTTGAGCCCCGTTGGGCAGAACCTTGCCGAGCTTCGCGAAGGTCCCGGCCAGGAAATCAGATTTCGACTTGTAGTGACCGGCCAGCGGATGTGTGCCTTCGACAATCCAGTCGACCTTGTCGTCTACATGCTCGAAAAAACCCGCGCCATCGCCGTGCTCAAGCCCCTTGAAAATCTTTCCGACGTAATCTTCGGTGACCATGAGATCCTCCTGTGTACACGCGAGCAGTTGCTCGCTCGACGTAGGACGGACTGTCCTGCCCCAAAACTTGGAACTGAGCGCCGCATTCGTCCGATATATGATACTTCGAGAGGTAACCGATGAAGCAAGTCACATTCGCTCTGATCGCTTTCGCTTGCGCGATTGCGCCGGTGAATCTGGTGCACGCCGAGTCCGCTTGTCCAGCGACTATCGTCGTCGAGCAGAGAGCGTCGGCACCGGGGCCCGATTGGGCGGTGACGTATTCCGGCTACGAGACTGCGGTTGCGGGCGTGACGATATTCGACGGTCCTCCGGCGGAGCAGGCGTCGCTGGTGCCCGACAACGAGAAGACCGTCGGAGACAATATCATCCAGGCGTGGCAATTGCCGAAGAGCGAGCGCGGTTACTGGCTGCAATGCAACTATGCGAACACCACCGCGCAGATTTCACGGCGGCTGTCGGCGAACGTCACGCGATGTGAAGTCGTTTTGGATCACAACATGCACTTCGGCGGCGGCGGTAATGTAGTGAAGAGCGTGAATTGCAAATAGTCAATTACCGTTCGGCCACCGATCTGACTACTCAATTCCAATAGTATTTCGCAGTCTCACGCGCTATGGCAGCACATACTATACTTACTACACGCTGATTCCGGCTACTGACTAATCTTCCTGTCAACGAGTAGTATTCCGTTCGCGGCGCGCGAGAGTCAATACGGAATTTCACCGAGCCGATCCAAATTCCCGGCACGGCGGGAACCATCTGCATTCATCGTCGGTTTAGCCACGAGAGCCAGCCAATTTTTCGCGCTGGCTTTTCATATGGAGGAAACGATGAACCGCAAAATATTACCTTTGCTGGGCGCGAGCGCGATCGCGCTCGGCGCGGCGGCGAGTGCATTCGCCCAGATGCCGCCGACGCCGGATGCCAAGACCAAGGCGGCTGCTTACACTCAAACCAACCTGGTCACTTCGGGGAAGCCGCTGAAGGGGAAGGTCACCGACAAGAATCTGCTCAATGCATGGGGCCTGGTGCAGGGGCCGACACCGTTCTGGGTTTCCGACAACAACGCCGGAGTCTCGACGCTGTACGACGGCACTGGAAAGATCGTGGACGTCGCGAAGAAGACGCCGTTCGTCGTGACGATCCCGCCGCCCGGGAGCAGCACCGCCACTGCGGCACCGACGGGAATCGTTTTCAACAGTACGGCCACCGATTTCACCGGCGACCTTTTCATCTTCGCCACCGAAGATGGAACCATCGCGGGATGGCAGCCGGCTGACAACCTCGACGCCGTGCGCCACGCGGACAACTCTGCGATACCCACGGCGGCTACCGGGGCGGTGTACAAGGGCCTCGCCATCGCCACGCTCAACGGGCATCAGTTCATCTACGCGACGAATTTCCGATCGGGTAACGTCGATGTATTCGATAGCTCCTACAACCCGGTGACGTCGCTGACCGGGACCTTCACCGACCCGCATCCGATTGCAGGCTTCGCGCCTTTCGGAATTACGCTTTTTGGCACCAGCAATTTGTGGGTGACCTACGCGATGCAGGACGCTGCCAAACACGACCCCGTGCATCAGGTGGGCGCCGGTTATATCGATATCTTCAGCACTGAGGGCGTGTTCGAGGCTCGTTTCGCGACTGGCGGCAACCTCAACGCGCCGTGGGGGATGGTGCTCACGCCGACGAGCTTCGGTCCCCTGGGCGGTGACTTCTGGATCGGAAACTTCGGTGACGGAAACATCAACGCATATACCATCAACGGAGCCGGCATGGGCACTCAGGTCGGCCAGCCCAAAGACAATAAGGGCAACCCGCTGATTGTCGACGGACTGTGGGCGCTGGTCTTCGGCAATGGCACCAACAAAGCGGCGACCACTTCATTGTATTTCACGGCGGGGCCGAACATGGAGAGCGAGGGAATCTTCGGCACATTCGACGTCATGTCGAAGAAATCGCACGGTATGGTCGGAGGACCTGGACCATACGGCCCGATGATGTAGCAACGCGCTGGCCGCGTCCGACTGCTGGCTGATAGCTAGCGGTCGGCGCAGCCAGTCTTGTCGGGGAAGGCGCCGAGCTCGACAGCCTGGGCGAAAATCCTGGAGATTGGCGCGGCGGGCGGTTCGGGCAAGTCCCCGGCCGTTCGCGGCCATGCAATCGGCGTCACGGGGCTGTCGATCGGCGCACCGATTTCGATGTGGTAGCGCTCGACGGAGTCATGCGGAAAATTATTTTTGCGGGTCGAGCCGTCGCGAAAAAAAATCATCGTGTGCACGCGCCGCGTCTGCGAGCCGCTGTTCGCCTTTGCCATGTGCACGGTCAGCCCGTGATGGAACGCGACACCGCCGCGCGGGACCTCGACCCATACCGGCGGAGTGTCCTTGATCTGCGGCATCTTCAGAATTTCGAGCGCGTCTTCGGGCTTGAAGATGTTCACGAACTCGCGCAACCCGACCGCGTGTGAGCCCGGCACGTAGCCCATGCATCCGGTGGCGTGGGTCGAGCCGTCGAACGGGATCCACGCTGTGATGGTGTCGGTCTCGACCATCGGCCAGTAAGGTTGATCCTGATGCGGGTCGGTGAGGCGTCCGCCGGCTTCCTTGTATAACGCCTGGTCGTGCCACAGCCGGAGTGTGCCGACGCCGAGCAGTCGCGCGGCCGCCTCGCAAACAATCGGATGAAAGGTGAGCGGGCGAACCGCGGGCGTGTCCTCCCACAGATTGATGCACTGGATGAACGACTGTTCGTAAGGCGTCTTCTCGCCTAGCTTGCGACTGTCGAAGCGCTTGCGCCGCGCGACCGCCCCATCGACCGCGGCGCCGTAGCGATCGAGTTCGTCGGGGCCGAGCAAATCGGGCACCATGACGAAGCCGTCGCGCCGGAAGTGAGCGACATACGGTGCGATTTTGTCGGCGAGATTGGTCATTGAGAAATCCTCGGCATAGCTCCTTTCTTATAGCACGCGATCGGGAGCCGGCAATTGAACTGCATGCTCATGTGTGGCGCTATGAGATACATTCTGCTACAGCGAGTACGATTGTGAACGATTAAGCCACTATTAGAGAGGTTTGGCCTATGCGTCTGAACCGAACTGTTGGCTGTGTCGCGATCGCTTTCCTCTGGCCGTAGCCCGGTGCGCAGGGGCGCAATCGGAGCAGCCTCCGATTCCTCATTGGGCAGCGGTGGTTCATCAGCTCGCGCTGAAGGTCCACAACACCGGGCCTAACAGTTCCTCGACCGGGGTTTTTCCGCCGGTGATAGGGCAAACTCTGCCGAGCGTCGATCGCACCGGGATCGTCGAGACTTACAACCTCGCAGCGCCGACCAATACGGCAACCAATCCTTTCTTTCAGAGTCTGGGTCTCAACGGACGCGCGTGTGCGACTTGCCACGAACCCCGCAGCGCGTGGGGCGTCAGCGCCGAGTCGATCCAGCTCCGTTTCCTGTTGAGTGGGGGTACGGACCCGATTTTCCGCGTGGTCGATGGCGCCACCTGCTCGAATGACGACGTCAGCACGTTATTCAAAAGGTTCAAGGCGTACAGCTTGCTGCTATCCAAGGGACTGATTCGAATCTTTCTGCCGCTGCCTGCCACGCAAGCGGGATCCAGTCCTCCGGTCGCCGCGGATTTCGTAATCACCAAGGTCAACGATCCTTATGGCTGCACCGACCTGTCATCGACCACTCCCACGGTGTCGGTTTACAGGCGGCCACTGCCTTCAGCCAACCTGCACTTCCTGACGGGGTGTCCGGCGGGTCAGACCACGTGCGCTCCGCTGTCGATCATGTGGGACGGTAGAGAACCGTCGCTGCAGAGTCAGGCAATCGACGCCACGCTGGGCCATGCGCAAGCGGCGAATCCTCCAGGCCCAACGCAGGTCGCTCAGATCGTAAGCTTCGAATCGTCGATTTTCGACGCACAAGAGTTCGACTTCGAGGCCGGTCTGCTGCATTCGCAAGGGGCGACTGGCGGGCCACTGGCGCTCTCGCAGCAGGATTTTTTCATCGGCATCAACGATTCGCTGTCGGCGGGATTCGACCCCAACGTCTTCACGCTCTACGATGCGTGGCAGAATCAGCCGAATCCGGATCGCGCGTCAGTTGCCCGGGGCGAGGCGATTTTCAACACGCGGGAGTTTACGGTCAGCGGTGTGAACGGACTGAATTTGTTCTCGACCGATCCTCTCGGCGCCAACCCTCTCACCACCGGCACCTGCACCACCTGCCATGATTCGCCCAACGTCGGCAATCACTCCAAAAAGCTTGCGCTCAACATCGGCGTCGCCGACGCGATTCCACCAGTCCTCGACGTATCCGGACTGCCGGTCTTCACGGTGGCGTGCACGGACACCACCGGCCCGCTGGCGGGGCAGATTTTCAACGTGACCGATCTCGGCAAGGCGATGATCAGCGGCAATTGCGCGGACGTCGGCAAAGTGAAGGGCCCGATACTGCACGGCTTGGCCGCACGGGCGCCGTACTTTCACAACGGCTCTGCCCACAGTTTGGAGGACGTTGTGAATTTCTACGACCAGCGCTTCGCGATTGGCTTTAGCGATCAGGACAAGCAGGACCTGGTGGCCTTTCTCGGCACACTCTGAAGCGGCGCGTGCCTACAATTCCGCCTTGAACGCGACGCGGTCCGCGCCTGCGTAAGAAAGCCGCGTCGGCTTGACGCGCATCATGCGCAGGGTCGGGTATTTGAAGAATGGCGCTTCGAACGGCATTTCTTCAGAAATATTTCCTTCGAGGCTTCCCATTCCGCGCTGTCGCGCGCGACTTCGATTGCGACGCCCTGGATCAGCACGCGCGAGATCTCGAAGGTCTCGATCTTGCCCTTCTCGCGCGCGTCCATGAACACGCTCAGGTGGGGATGCTTGATCAGGTTTTGAAATTTCTCCGACGCGTCATTCATGATGAACAACAAATCGAACTCCGGGGTCTCGGCGAACGCCTGCATGGTGGCGGTCGGCCACTGATCGCCCTGGGTTACCAGGATTGCGACCTTGACCTCAGCCAGCAGTGCGGCGAGTCTCTCTTTCTGTGCAGCATCCACGTCGGTCTCCTTCTGATTGCGCGACAGAAAACTCTAAGCACCGCCACCGCGATTGAAGCAACCGGCGTGATTGACACTTCGCGAAGTGGAGTGGCAGGTTTGCACACGTCAGGAACTCGTCGCCATGAAATTTGACAGCCGCGGCCTCGCAGTCAGCACCGAATCTAACTTTCCTCGCAAGGCCGATGCGCTGCTCGAATTGCAAAACTGAAAACCCAGCGGGCAAGAAGTTCTGCGGTGATTGCGGCGCGGCGCTGGCGAATCTTTGTCCGAAATGCGGCGCCGAAAATCCAGCGGGCAAACGATTTTGTGGAGAGTGCGGCACGGCGCTCGAAGCGCCCGCGGCGGTTGCCTCGGCAAAGAAGTCGAGTGATTCAGCGATTCGAGTAGCTGAGGCGCCCGCCCCTGAAAATCTCGAAGGCGAGCGCAAGACGGTCACGGCGCTGTTCGTGGACATCAAGGGTTCGACGGAGCTGGAGCAGGACCTCGATCCCGAGGAAGCGCGCGCGATTATCGATCCGGCACTTAAGCTGATGATCGATGCGGTCCGCCGCTACGATGGTTACATCGTTCAATCCACCGGCGACGGCATCTTCGCGCTGTTCGGCGCACCCGTCGCGCACGAGGACCATCCGCAGCGCGCGCTGTACGCGGCACTGCGGATGCAAGAAGAGCTGAAACGCTATTCGGCGCGCTTGCGCGAGGCAGGCAATCTGCCACTCGAAGCGCGCGTCGGTGTGAACACCGGCGAGGTCGTCGTTCGTTCGATCACGACGGGCGAGGGACATACTGAGTACACGCCAATCGGCCACACGAACAATCTCGCCTCGCGGATGCAGGCGCTCGCGCCGACCGGCTCGATCGCAATCAGCGAGCAGACGCGCAAATTCGTCGAGGGATACTTCGAGCTCAAGCCGTTGGGTCCGACCAGGGTCAAGGGCGTCAGCGAGCCGGTCAACGTTTACGAAGTCACCGGTCTCGGCACGCTGCGCACGCGGCTTCAACGCTCAGCCAGCCGAGGGTACACAAAGTTTGTCGGGCGCGAGCGGCAGATGGATGCGCTCAGTCATGCGGCCGAGCTCGCCAGGCAGGGGCACGGGCAGATCGTGGCCGCGGTGGCCGATCCGGGGGTTGGGAAGTCGCGCCTCTTTTACGAGTTCAAAGCCAGGAACCAGTCAGGTCTGGATGGTGCTGGAGAGTTTCTCCGTGTCGCACGGGAAGGCATCCGCTTACTTTGCGGTCATCGACCTGCTGTACAACTATTTCAAAATCCTGGGCGAAGATGATCAACGCGCGCGTCGGGCGAAGGTCACCGGCAATGTCCTGACACTGGACCGTGCGTTGGAGGACACGCTCCCATACGTGCTTGCGCTGCTAGGCATCGCGGACGAGGACGATCCGCTCGCGGGCATGGATGCCCAGATCCGCAAGCGCCGCACGCTCGACGCGATCAAGCGAATCTTGCTGCGCGAGTCATTGAATCAACCGCTGATGCTGATGTTCGAGGACCTGCACTGGATCGATGAGGAGACGCAGGCGTTTCTAAATCTACTCGCCGACTCGATTGGGACCGCGAAGATCTTGCTCCTGGTCAACTATCGCCCCGAGTACTCGCATCAGTGGGGCTCGAAGACCTACTACACGCAGTTGCGGCTCGATCCGCTGGGCGAAGAGTCGGCCGACGAGATGCTCTCTGCGATCCTCGGCGACGGCGGCGAACTCGCGCCGCTCAAGCGGTTGATTATCGAGCGCACTGAGGGCAATCCGTTCTTCATGGAAGAGACGGTACTGGTGTTGCTCGATGAGGGTGCACTGCTACGCGACGGGGCGGCGATCAAGGTCACCAAGTCGCTCAATGAGCTAAAGATTCCTCCCACCGTGCAGGGGATACTGGCGGCGCGGATCGACCGCCTGCCCGCGGCTGAGAAGGAGCTGTTGCAAACCCTAGCCGTGATCGGAAAAGACTTTCCGCTCGCGCTGGTACGCGAGATCACCAAGAAGCCCGACGACGAGATCGATTCGATGCTCAACAACCTTCAACTGGCCGAGTTCATCTACGAGCAGCCCGCGGTCGGCGACGTCGAGTACACCTTCAAGCACGCGCTCACCCACGATGTCGCGTACAACTCGGTGCTGATCGAGCGCAGAAAGCTGCTGCACGAACGAGTCGGTTCCGCCATGGAAGCGTCATTCGCTCAATCAATCGACGATCATCTGAGCCAACTCGCTTACCACTACGGCCGCAGCGCCAACGTCCGAAAGGCGCTGGAATATCTGGGCCTGGCGGGCCAGCAGGCTCATCGGCGCTTGGCCCACAGCGAAGCAATCGTCCATCTGAACGCCGCACTCCAATTGCTGAAAAGCCTGCCCGAGGACGACGAGCGCCGGCGCGAGGAAGCGAGCCTGCAACTGACCTTCGCCGAGGCTGCAGCCGCAGCTAGAGGTCCCGGCGATGACGAGGTGGGCGCGGCGTTCGCGCGCGCCCGGGATCTCTGCACGCAGCTGGGCGACACCCGGCGGACCTTCCGCGTGCTGCTGGGCCTCAGGTTCTTCTACAATTTCAAGAGCCAATGGCAGAACGACCTCGAGACTTCGCAACAGCTCGTTGCGCTGGCCGAGCGTGAACCCGGCCCCGCAAGGCTGCTATGGGCGAACACCGCGCTTGGAGAAAGCCTCGGATACCAGGGCCGGCACCGTGACGCCCGCGCGCATCTCGAGAAAGCCATCGCTCTCATTCCCGCTATTGCGGAGCACACGGTCTTTCCGGTTGCGGATCCGCGCATTACGGCCCTCGACGTTCTTGGTGATGTTCTTTGGTGCCTCGGTTTTCCGGACCAGGCTCTTGAGCGTTGCCGCGAAGCGCTGACGCTGGCGCGCAAGCTCGGGAGGCCCTTTCCGTTATGCTCGGCGTATTCGGGCGTCTGTACGGTCTACCGAGATCGCGGCGAAGTCTCTGCGCTTGAGGAAGCGGCGAATGAGATGCGCGTGCTGGCGGATGAGCACGGGTTCGGGTTCTACAGAGAGGAGGGAACTTACTGGCGCGCTTGGTGCCTGGTGAAAAAGGGCAGCGTCGAGGAAGGGCTCAACGAGGTTCAGCGATCTATGGCCGCGCGACGTGCGGTGGGCTTGGCGGGTGGCGGTGCCCTTTTCGATGTGTTCGAGGCGTTCAGGAAACTCCGCCGATTCGATGAAGCGCTGGCCTTGTTGGACCAGACCACCTGGACGCAGAGGTTCTCCTCTGCTGTGAGGCGCGTCCGGGGTGAGCTGCAGCTGGAGGCCGGACGCTGCAGCGAGCGCGAGGCCGAGGACCTCTTCCGCGACGCGATCCGGATTGCTCGCAGCGAGGAAGCCAGATCATTCGAGCTGCGCGCGACCACCAGTCTCGCGCGGCTGCTCGCGAAGCAGGGCAAGCGCGACGAGGCACGCACGATGCTCGCCGACATCTACAACTGGTTCACCGAGGGCTTCGACACAGCCGATTTGAAGGACGCCAAGGCATTGCTCGAGGAGCTAAACGCATAGCCGGTTCGGTCAGCCTAGGGCTAATATCCTCTGCTTCGGCCAAAGACCTCGACTCAGACTCGTCGGAGAACCCCCTTTTTTTCCGCATCCTGCCAGCGCGGCCCGATTCGCTCGCCCGGTTGCATCTTTGGGTTCGGCGCTGATATTCCCGGTCCGACCGCCGCGATCCCGCGGCATCGAAGTGTTGGCCTTTGCGATGATCACAGAGAGAAAATCAGTCGTAGCCGCAATTGCGATCGCATTGCTGATGTTCGCCGCGTCGCAATCCTTTGCGGCCGAAACGGATCGACCTGATTCCGACGCCGTTGGCGCTTCTGCCAATCCAGGTAGCGCGCTTGAGTTGATGGCGCTGCAGAAATTCGGCCCTGCGCTGAGCGCGGCTGAACGGAAGCTGCTGCATGCCGCGCCGATGCGCGACGTGCCGTGGTTGGGACCCAGCGACGATACCGACAACGCAACCAACGATACCGCGCACGCCGAAAATTGGGGCGCCGAGCGAACGGTGCGCGCGGCAATAGTCGTGTGGCTACTCAGCGATCCCAAAGCGTCGCGATTCGTGCATCCCAGCGGACTCGCACTGGCGGGCGCGCGGATCACAGGCAGTCTCGATCTCTCCTACGCCACGGTGGACAAGCCGCTGACTCTCATCCGTTGCTACGTGCCCGAAGGAATCAACCTGCTGTCGGCCCATCTGCAGGATTTTACAGTGCGTCGCTCGCGCACCGGCGCGGTGTTCGGCAACCTGGCGAACGTGCACGGCGACGCGACGTTTATTATGGGCGACTACGGTTCGATGAGTTTCATGCGCGCGCGAATCGACGGGACGCTCGACTTGACCGGCGCGCGAATCCTCGATGCAGGTGAGGATTCGGTCAACCTGGTCGAGGCGAAGGTCGCCGGTGATGTGCTGTTTCACGACGGCTTCACGACAGACGGGATCGTGTTCGCGCGGCTGGCGAAAATTGGGCACGATCTGAGCTTTCACGACGTCGAGTTCAGGGGCGATGGTCAGCTCGACGCCGAGCGCGCCACAATCGATGGCACGTTCTACTGGTTTGAGGTGAAGCACACGGCGAAGACGGTGCTCGACCTCGAGGACGCGCACGCCGGCGCAATCTGGGACGACGAGGCGAGCTGGCCTGCGCCCGGCAATCTCGTGATCAACGGCTTCGTGTACGGCGACATTGCGGGCGGTCCCAGCGATGGAACGTCGCGCCTGCGATGGATTGGGCTGCAAGCGCCGGAATACCATCCGCAGCCATTTCGTCAGCTGGCAAAAGTCCTGAGCGAGATGGGGCGCGACGACGGCGCGACACAAGTGCGTATCGCCAAGGAAGTCGCACAGCGCCGCTTCGGCCATGAGAGCCTTGCGCAGCGCGCGTGGAGCGTGATGATGCAAATCACGATCGGCTTCGGCTACCAGCCGCTGCGCGCGCTGTGGTGGATCGCGGGGTTCGTGGGGCTCGGCACGATTCTATTTGGATGGGGCTACCGGCGGCGGATCATCACGCCGACTGAGGAGGCCGCCTACCGCGAATTCGTCGCGAGCGGAGATGCACCGCCGCATTATCCAGTCTTCAATCCGCTGATCTATTCGTTGGAAAACTTCCTGCCGGTAGTCGAGCTGCATCAGGACAAATACTGGCGTCCGAATCCGCGCCATCTAGTGTCAGGAAGAGCGACGCGCAGCGGAGAGTCACGCGATCCAAGCTCAGTCCCGAGCCGACTGCTGCGATGGTACTTGTGGATGCACATCCTCGCAGGCTGGACGATCACGCCGCTGCTGTTTGCGGGTTTGTCGGGGTTGGTGCGTCCCGACTAGTTGCTTCTCTATAAGAGAACAATCGCCTGCGCGGCGGGCGGCAGGGGTGACCCCTGCACCCAGTGAGGAGCTTGGCCTGTGTTACTTTTTCTTCTTCGCGATCGGGCGCTCCGTTACCATCGCGGCCATTGCGGCGAAGCGTTCCTGGCCGACTGCTATGAAGAGGCCCTCGGCTTCTGCGGTTAGCGTGCCGTTGGCTGACAGCGTTCCGTGCGTGAAGATTTTGCGGCCCTCGACGCGTTCGACGTACGCCTCGAAGACCAGCTCGGTCAGCAGCGGGGTCGGACGCCGGTAGCGAATCGTCAGCGTCCCCGTCATGCCGGGATTGCCGGTCAGCGACTGCGCCATGCCGAGAACTTCGTCGAATGCGGCGGCTAGAAATCCGCCGTGCACATGCCCGGGAGGACCCTCGTACGCGACGCCGAACGTGCCGCGGCCCTCGACCTTGTCGCCGAGCACGGCCAGCCGAATGGGCGGCGCGAGCGGGTTTGAGATTCCAATCAGCGGGCTGTGATCGAAAAACGCGTGAGGATCGCCGGCATTGGCGCTCTCGGCAAAGCCCTCGTAGCTGCGTGAAATGGGGTATTTGGACAGGCGCCGGGCGTAGCGCTCGAGCGCGTCGGCAGCGGCAGACAGGTCTTCTTCGGGTGCCGCGACCTGCACCAAATGGTCGATTACGCGCCGCATCGCGTTGGCTAATCGATGCGCCTGCGCGCGCCGTCCAGTCGCGGGGGCCTGGCTGACAGCCCACGCCGCTTCGAAATTTACATTTTGATCGCTCATTTTTTTTTAGTATTAAGGCCGCGCTCCGTTGTCGCGCGCGGATAAGTATAGAGCCCGCGCTCCATTGGATAATTGGGAGTGTGAGGCCCCCTTCCTAGCTTTTTTCGATGGTAGCCCTCGCCTCACGGTCAAGCTACGGCGCAGTCGTCAAAAGCAACGGCACTCGAAATGCATTCGTATATAATAGAATGGAACCGAGCAGCTCGATGCGAACCCGTATCCTTATACTGTGCATCCTCGTGTGTGGACTGGCTTCGATCGCGAGTCGAGCCGCTCGCGCGCAGACCACGCTCGAGGTCCCCGGACCGGCGAATCAGAATCAGCCTTACGTTCCGCCGGCGCAGCCGCCGGCTATCAGGATAGCGCCGTCTAACGGTGATGGCGGCAACACGATTCAACTTTTGCCGGGTTGGAATCAACCGCCTGCACAACCGCAACCGGCTCCGCCGCCGCCCGTCAACGTCGCGCCGATGACGGCGCAAGCGGCTCCGGCGCTGCCCTCGGTGTTCCGCGGATGCTGGCAGGGACAGGTGAGTCAGCTCGATTGGATCAGGAGCGAACCGGGTGCGCATAAAATCGGGTTCTGGACGACGAAGAATTATCGTCTGTGCTACAAGCGCGTCGGCAATCAACCGTTCACGTTGACGTTCACGGAAGCGGGCGTCGAGCCGAACGAGAAGATTATCAATGCGCGCGGCCATGTGGTGCCGATTTCGACCGACGGCCGCGCCTACGCGACGATGCGGTCGCGGCTGAACTTCGATGAATACAAAACCCGCGGCGACGGCTTCTCGCCGACATTTGCGGTGGACGAAGTCACCAACCTCGACTGCCGTATCGCCGGCGACGACATGATCGTCAGCGCCGACGTGTTCGGCGCGCGGGACGGGGCCCCCTGGTTCCGCGCCCACTGGCGCGCCGACTTCCACAAGTTCGAAAATTAATTTTTTTGGCATCTGCCGCGCGAACTTTTTTCCGATTCGAGAATCAGCGGCAACTTTCGCTTGCCTCTCGATGCCGTGTCGCCTAATGATCGCGCATGTCCACTGCGCTCGATCCCCAGATGAAAGTGATGCTCGACGTGTTCAACGCGGCCGGGCCGATGTTCCTGCGGGCGGAAACTGCCGAGCAGGCGCGGGCCAAGATGCGCGCGCTGCTGGAGGCGAATCCGATTCCGCCGCCGGCGATCTATCGCGTCGAGGATCGGCAGATTCCGGGCGCCGAGGGTAACGTCGCGGCGCGGGTCTATACGCCCGAGGGAAATCAGCCGATGGGCGTGCTGGTTTATTTCCACGGCGGTGGATGGGTGCTCGGCGATCTCGAGAGTCACGACCGCGTATGCCGGGCGCTGGCCAACCAGGCGGGATGCGTGGTCGTGTCGGTAGATTACCGGCTCGCGCCGGAGCACGTTTTCCCGGCCGGCGCCGAGGATTGCTACGCCGCGACGAAGTGGGTTGCGGAAAACGCGGCTTCGATCGGCGCGGACGGTGCGCGACTCGCGGTCGGCGGCGACAGCGCGGGCGGAAACCTGGCGGCGGTAGTATCGATAATGGCGCGCGATCGCGGCGGACCGGCGATCAATTTTCAGTTGTTGCTCTATCCGGTCACCGATTGCGCGCTGGCCACTCCGTCGCAGAAGGAATTCGCCAACGATGGCTACGTGCTGTCGCGCGCCGACATGGAGTGGTTCTGGAAAAATTACACCGACCCTATCGCAGAAAAAAATAATCCCTACGCATGCCCGTTGCGCGCGAAAGACCTGAGCGGCCTGCCCCCGGCGCTGGTACTCACTGCCAGTCACGACCCGCTGCGCGACGAGGGCGAACGTTTCGCCGAGCGCTTGATCGCCGCCGGAGTCAAAACCACCTGCACGCGCTACGAAGGCGTCACGCACGGCTTCGTCAGCTTCGCCGACGGCCTGGACAAGGGCAAAGAAGGCCAGCGCCAGGCCGCGGATGCGTTGAGAGTGGCGTTCGCGCGGTAACGTCTCCCTGGATAGCCTCTTACCGGACCGAGACGGAGCTGTTGTCACGAAATATGCTCGTTGATAAGTCGCTGCGCGGCACCGCAGCATCCGATCATCTCGACATGTTGCGAGGAGTTGCCGCGATAGCGGTGACACTCGCTCATCTGCGCCAGGGCTTTCTTGTGGACCCTTCAGATATCCGAGTGCCCTGGAACCCTCTGATTAGGATCGTCTATTTCGTCACAGCCTTTGGTCACTACTCGGTGATGATCTTTTTTGTGCTGAGCGGATTTCTGGTTGGGAGGATCGCGCTGCGTGGGCGGATGGACGGCAACTTCAGTTGGAGCGACTACGCGACAAATCGGCTTACTCGATTATATGTCGTGTTGATCCCGGCACTGATAATCGGAGCAGTTTGGGATGTCATCGGGATACATCTATTTGGGACCTCGGGAATCTACGGCGGACTGACGCCGAACCATAGCGACGCTGTGTTACCACATCTCTCCGCAGGCATCATGCTCGGCAACGCGTTTTTCCTGCAGGGCATCCTGACGCCGTCGTTCGGTGCCAATGGACCGCTGTGGAGCTTGAGTTACGAATTCTGGTACTACGTGCTCTTCCCGCTGATGGTGCTGGCCTTTCCGTTGGGGAAAGCCGGCTGGACTTCGGTGTTGTATGGCGCCGCTGCCTGCATTGTCGTGCTTTTCATCGCGCAGCCAATGAGGACTTACTTTCTGATTTGGCTGCTCGGCGCGACGATAAATCTGGCGCCCGAAAAGCCCGGCCAGCCGGGATATCTCTGGGTTTTAGCGGCGGTTGGGACTGCGGTGCTGGTGGTTGCGGCACTCAAATTCAAGACCGACATCAATGAGTGTGGCGACTTCGTCGTTGGAGCCGCGACGGCTGCGATGATCTTAGTTATATTGCGCAGTTCTGCCAGGAGCCGGTCCGGACTCTATTCTCGAGCGGCACGCGGACTGGCGGGATTCTCCTACACCCTTTATTTGGTGCATGGCCCGCTGATGGTATTTGTCAGCGCATGGCTCGTTCCGCCACGAATGTGGCAACCAACTGCACCGCACCTCGCAATTGCCGCAGCCCTCGGTATCTTCACCATCGCGTATGCGTTGCTGATAGCTCAATTTACCGAATGGCGAACAGATGCCGTCAGGCGCCGAGTGAACGCACTTGGGAATCGATCACGAGCTCGGGCCCCGCTTCCTTCCCATCCGCATGACGGTTAAAGAGTAACGCGATGTAGTGACTCGCCTTCCCCTTCTCGCCTGTGCGCGTCGCGCTCCGCTATATTTCTCCGCGATGGCGAAGCGGAGAGTTCAGCTTGGCAGTCTCAGAGGCGACGGTCTGATTCATGGCGCTCCCACTGGCGCTTTCGAGGACCTTTACCACTTCCTGGTGACGTCTTCGTGGCCTGCGCTGATCGGGTTGATAGCCGCCGCCTTCACGATCGCCAACCTGCTGTTCGCCACCGGCTACTACCTCGATCAAGGAATCGAGAACGCGCGCACCGGGTCGTTCGCCGACATGTTTTTTTTCAGCGTGCAGACGATGGCGACGATCGGTTACGGCAAGATGGAGCCAGTCACGATCTTCTCGAACATCCTGGTCTCAGTAGAGGCGCTGACCGGATTGCTCGCGCTCGCGCTGATGACGGGGCTGGTTTTCTCGAAGTTCTCGCGCCCCACTGCGCGTGTGAGATTCAGCCGCTACGTGGTGATCGGTCCGCGTGACGGGACGCCAAGCCTGATGATCCGCGCGGCTAACTTGCGCGCGAACCGGATCGTCGAGGCGGAAATCCACGTCGTGTTGGCCCGCCAGGAAGTCACGGTCGAGGGCGACACGGTTCGGCGTCTTTACGATTTCCCAATGACGCGCAGCCGCAGTGCGATGTTCGCGTTGTCGTGGACCGCGGTTCATCGGATCGTCGAGGGCAGTCCGCTGTTCGGGCAGACGCGCGAATCGCTCGCCGATTGCGCGCCCGAGATCATCGTGTCTATCATTGGTCTCGACGAGACGTTCTCTCAGACCGTTCACGCCCGACATACCTACGAACTTGACGAGATCGTCTGGGGCGCACGCTTTGCGGACGTGCTGGTGCTCCACCCCGACGGCAGCCGAAGCGTTGACTACACGCGGTTCGACGATGTCGAGATGCTTACGCCCGCCAAGTGACGCGTCTTGGTGCCTGTTCACATAGAAGTGTAAATCTGTGCATTATGACAACGTCCATGCGGCAGGAATTCCGCGCATGGGTGGGGAGACAGAATGACGACAGGTGAGGCGGGAAAATCCCGCAGGTTTCTTATTGCGATCGCACGATGGTTCGATACCTCGGTTGGCGGCAGCCCCGATCCTGATGAGCCGCAGAAGACCGACTGGTTTCGATGCATCCCGTTCGTAGTAGTCCATCTGATGTGCCTGGGCGTCATCTGGGTCGGATGGAGCCCGGTGGCGGTCGGCGTCGCCATCGCGCTGTACTTCATCCGGATGTTTGCGATCACCGGATTTTATCATCGCTATTTTTCACATCGATCGTTCAAGACTTCGCGCGCGGGCCAGTTTGTATTCGCGGCAATCGGCGCGACCGCGGTGCAGCGCGGCGCGCTATGGTGGGCGTCGCATCATCGTCTGCATCATCAGCGCTCGGACGAGCCGACCGACGTTCATTCACCAGCTCAGCAGGGTTTCATCTGGAGCCACATCGGATGGATCACGTCGGAGGCGAACTTCCGATCCGAGCTGAGCGTCGTGCGCGATCTCGCGAAGTTTCCCGAGCTGATGTTTCTCGATCGCTTCGACGTGCTGATTCCGACGGTGCTCGGCTTCGCGCTGTTCGGGCTGGGTGCGGAGCTTCAGCGGCATGCGCCGGGCCTGCACACGACCGGCGCGCAAATGCTGGTCTGGGGCTTTTTCATTTCGACCGTGGTGCTCGCGCACGGCACCTTTACGATCAATTCGCTGGCGCACGTTTTCGGGCGCCGCCGCTATGAGACCAACGACGACAGCCGCAACAGCTTCGCACTGGCGATGGTCACGCTCGGCGAAGGATGGCACAACAATCACCATCACTTTCCGGCCGCCGCGCGCAACGGATTTTTCTGGTGGGAAATCGACATCACCTACTACACGCTCAAGCTGCTCGAAGCCTGCGGCATAATCTGGGACCTGCGCCAGGTACCGCCCGAGCTGCTGGACGAAGACCGGATTGCGGCGAAGCCGCGCGCGTCGGTTCCGTCGATGGCCCCGGCGATCGCGTATGCGCGAGAGAGCATCGAGGCTGGGCGCCGAATCATTCCGTCGCTCCCGGAGCTTGCACCGCAGAGCGCCGGAGTTTCAGTAACCGAACCCGAACCCGCACCCTAGTCCGCTCCGAATGCGTAACCTCGGCGCGCCTTCAGAGCAGAAGCAGAATCCTGAATCGCGCGCGTAAGAACGCGCGCTGAATAAGGTCCCTCACCTTCGATCCTCTCCCTTTGGGAGAGGGAAGAACGCCTACGAGTACTCAGGGTAAACTCCGTCCCGCATCTTTCTTTAATTCTGGGTGCAGGGGTCACCCCTGCCCAAGGAAGCGTGAAACCCAGGCGGGTTTCACACTACAATTAAGTTGGTTTCCCTTTTCGCGCTTGCGCCGCGACGTGACCGCGTGTAATCGAATGCGTCGAGATGGGCAAGTCTGATTCCATAGTTGCGTCGGGCGTCGATGCGGCCCGGGCGCGTCGTCCGGCGATCCTCGATCGTTTTGCGCGCCGCGCGGTTCTCAGCCGCCTGGCGGGAATCAAAAGCGGGCACATCGAAATCGAAGACGGCGGCGAGCGGATTCCATTCGGACAGAATCTGTCCGATGCCGATTTGCACGCGACTATTCGTGTCCACGACCATCGCTTCTATTCCGACCTCGCGCTCGCGGGCAGCATGGGCGCCGCCGAGGCGTACATGGCGGGATCGTGGACGAGCGACGATCTGACCGCGCTGGTGCAAATCATGATTCGCAATCGCGACGTGACCGAGGGTATCGACGGCGGCCTCGCGCGGCTCGCCAATCCGGTCCGCCGCGTCATCCACTATCTAAATCGCAACACGAGAACCGGCAGCGAGCGCAACATCGCAGCGCACTACGATCTCGGCAACGATTTCTTCGAGCTGATACTCGATCGCACGCTGATGTACTCGTGTGCGATTTTCGAGCGTCCCGACGCCACGCTCGAGGAGGCGGCGATGGCCAAGGTTGACCGGATCTGCCGCAAGCTCGATCTGCGCGCGCACGATCATCTCGTTGAGATCGGCACCGGATGGGGCGGGTTTGCGATTCACGCGGCCAAAAACTACGGATGCCGCGTGACGACCATCACGATCTCGCGCGAGCAGCACGATTACGCCGTCAAGCAAATCGCGGCCGAGGGGCTGTCGGAGCGAATCACCGTGCTGTTCAAGGACTACCGCGACTTGACCGGCCAGTTCGACAAGGCGGTGTCGATCGAGATGATCGAAGCGGTCGGGCATCAGTTCCTCGATTCATATTTTCGCAAATGCGGCGAGTTGCTGAAGCCCGACGGCATGATGCTGTTGCAGGCGATCACGATCACCGACCGCGAGTACGAGGCGGCGACCAGGCGCGTCGATTTCATCAAGAAGTACATTTTTCCCGGCAGCTTCCTGCCGTCGGTCACGGCGCTGTGCGATTCGCTCACGCGCTCGAGCGACCTGCGCCTGTTCCATCTCGAGGACCTGACGCCCAACTACGCCGAGACCTTGAAACACTGGCGGCTCAGGATGTTCAAGAACATCGAGCGCGTGCGGGCGCTCGGCTATCCCGAAGAATTCATCCGGATGTGGGAGTTCTACCTCCGCTACAGCGAAGCCGGCTTCCGCGAGCGGTATATCGGGGACGTGCAGATGCTGCTGACGAAGCCGGACTGCCGCCGAGCGCCGATCCTGCCGCGTCTGTAATTTACCTCTCCCCTCGGGAGAGGTCGTGCGGCGACACTTGTCGCGCGCGCGGGTGAGGGCGCTAGCATCGAGCGCAATGCCGGCGCCCTCACCCGCGCCGGAGGCGCGTCCTCTCCCGGGGGGAGAGGTATAGGATTCATTCGCGCGGCGGATGATTGCTCGGCTTGCGACAGCGGTAACTAGATGATAATTATTATCATCTAGGTTATGGAACTACAGCTCGTAAATGAAGGACGGCGCGGTCCTTACGCGGCGAAGCGGCTCTCGGAGTTCGCCGAGCGATGCCGGCGGGGCGGGCTGGCGGTCACGCCGCAGCGCCTGGCGATCATCAAGGTGCTGCTCGACTCGGACGAGCATCCGCGGGCCGACGCAATTTTCACCGCCGTACGCATTCAGCATCCGCACATCTCGCTCGCGACCGTGCATCGCACGCTCGAAACGCTGTGCGACATCGGCGAGGCGCGCAAGGTCACGATGTTGCACGACGGCGCGCGGTACGACGGCAACACCACGCCGCATCATCACGTGGTGTGCGTCAGATGCCGGCGGATCCGCGATATCGAGATTCTGCGGCTGGACCGGCTGCTCGCGGGACAGTCGGCGCTCGGCGAGTTCACGGTGATCGGGTCATCGCTGGAAATTCACGCGCTGTGCGACGAATGCGGCTCCAAACGCGCAAAGACAAATCGAACGAAGCAGCCGCGCGGCTGATTCAGCAATCAACTAAATCAACACTTCAGGGAGAAAGGAAAATGGCAAATCTCAAAGGAACCAAAACTCATCAGAATCTGAAGGACGCGTTCGCGGGTGAGAGCCAGGCGAATCGCCGCTATCTCTACTTCGCCAAGGTCGCGGACGTTGAAGGCCAGCCAGAAATCGCGGGCCTTTTTCGCGATACTGCCGAGGGCGAGACCGGGCATGCGCATGGGCATCTCGACTATCTAAAGTCAGTTGGCGATCCTGCGACCGGACTGCCGATGGGCGATTCGATCCTGAACCTCAAAGCTGCGGTCCATGGCGAGACGCACGAGTACACCGACATGTATCCCGGAATGGCGAAGACAGCGCGTGAAGAAGGTTTCCCGGAAATCGCGGACTGGTTCGAGACGCTCGCCAAGGCCGAGAAGTCGCACGCCGGACGTTTCGCGAAGGCACAGACCACGCTCTAGCAGGCATCGCGCGAAAGCAACCTAACCCCTAATCCCTTTCCATAAGTGGGAAGGGGGACCGGTCGCGGAGAGAAAGGAGCGGAATCTTGAATCGCGCGGTAGCGCTGCAACAGGACCCTCACCTTCATCCTCTCCCTTACAGGGAGAGGAAACAGAGCGGAACGGTCGCGGAAATTGATGGCTAAGCGAATCGAGTCGAGGCCGACTGACGGCCTCTCTTACAATTCCACCGAGGCGAAGTATTGGGACCGCGCTGGGCTCGACAAGGAAGTCGAGCGGGTCTTCGACATCTGTCAGGGGTGCCGCTTGTGCTTCATTCTTTGTCCGTCGTTTCCGGCGCTGTTCGACGCCGTCGATCGCAACGACGGCGATGTGCAAGCGCTGACGGCGGCCGAGAAAGAGCGCGTCATCGACCTTTGCTACGGATGCAAGCTGTGCGAGGTGAAATGTCCGTACACGCCGCACGACGGCCACGAATTTCAGCTCGATTTCCCGCGCCTCATCCTTCGGGCCAAGGCGGTGAACGCCAAAGAGGACGGCGTCGGGCTGCGCGAGCGCGTGCTGGCACGTCCGGATCAGCTCGGCAAGGTGGGAGCGACGGCGCCGGCGCTCGCTAACATGATGTGCCGGCAGAAGTTTCAGCGCGTGATGATGGAGAAGCTGCTCGGGATACATCGCGACAAGCTGCTGCCGGACTTCGCCGCGGAGACTTTCGACAAGTGGCTCGAGCGCAATCCGCTGCCGCCGATTCCGGCAGAGCCGGCGGCGAAGGTCGCGATTTTTCCAACGTGCTTCGTCAATTATTACAACCCCGAGCCGGGCAAGGCGGCGGTCGAGGTTTTTGCGAAGAACGGATGCGCGGTGACATGCCCGAAGCAGAATTGCTGCGGGATGCCGGCGCTCGACGGCGGTGACGTTGAGTTCGCGCGCAAGGAAGCGCGCGCGAATATCGATTCGATGCTGCCGCTGGTGCGCGAGGGCTACAAAATCGCCGCGATCAATCCGACCTGCTCGCTGATGATGCGGCTGGAGTATCCGAACTTGCTGGCGGGCGACGAGGTCAAGGAGTTCGCGGCGGCGATCGTCGATTCGCACGAGCTGCTCT
>NZ_DATDGQ010000217.1:0-2458 GCF_036522015.1 Binatus sp. (SeqCode) | reverse complement strand
GAAAAATATCGCAAGCAAGCCGAGCGCCGCGCCGAGAGCGGTATATAGATGTACGCCCCACGCGCAGGCCGTGAGAAATTTCTGCCTCGGGAGCATCCGCGGCAAACTTCCGGCTGCGCCTGATGAGGTCAAGTCATTTGTCCGGCTTGTAATCGCGCGGCCCGAAGTATTCCTCGAGCACCGTCATGAACGGTCCGCACGCGCGGTTTTTTTTCACGAGCGTCATCGCTTCTTCGAGAGACATTTGCCGATATGCGCGCAGGAACGCAATCGCCAGCGTCGGGGCACGATTCATCCCGGCATTGCAATGCAGATAGACGCGCGAACCCGAGCCGACCAGGTCGCGTAGATCGTGCAGCGCAGCTTCGAGCCGCTCGGCCATCGCGTCCGCGCTGCCGTCCTGAATAGGAGTGCGCACGTAGTCGATCCCGTGCGCAACGTACTCCGCGCTCAGTTCGCGATCATCCAGCCCGTTCATGCGCAGATCGTCGTCGTCCTGCAGATTGTGCACCGCGGTAATTCCGTAAGTGTCCTTGAGCCACGCGATATCAGCCTGACCGGGATATTCGCCGACTACCAACTCATCCGAGATCACGCTGACTGACGGGCGCTTGCCGTTGCGAGTCGGTCGCGGCGTATGCTCGGGCCGTTTGCTGAACCAATCAACCATGATTCAAATGTAACCATCGGGCGAGCAAGTATTCCAGCATCAAGCTTTGGCGTGACCTCGAGGAAGTTCCGGCGAGCGGTCGTTCCTCGCGCGCGCATGCTTGACCGGTTCGGCGCCGTTGGTGCTTGCGGTTGATGCGTCAGAGCCACGAGGTAACCTCGAGCGCGAGCCGGAAAGCGTGGTGACCGCGACGCGCATCAGGTCGGCGATTTTGCGATAGGCGCCGGCGCCTTCGGAACTCTCCGCAAGTTCGCGAAGCTTCGACGCCGTGATCGCGCGACCGATGCGGACTTCCACCGGACGACGCCGCGGGATGAGGCTGCCTTTGCCCATTACTTCGTGAGTTCCGCGAATCAGCACCGGCAGCACGTCGCATCGGCTGCGCAGCGCCAGGAATCCCGCGCCGCTTTTGAATTCGTGAATCTCGCCGTCCGCCGAGCGCGTGCCCTCGGGGAACATCAGGACGCTGCGGCCCTGCGCAAGTTCGGCGAGCGCGTCTTCCAGTGATTCGAGCTGCGCGCGTTCGCGATCGAACGGCATCATCGACGTGAAGTTGGCCGCGAGAAAACGGCGCGCCGGCGTGTTGAAGAAATAATCCTTGGCTGCCAGCACGCGGAGGTCGTCGCCAATCGCGCCGAGCGCGTAGCCGACCAGGCTGAAGTCGAGATGACTCGAGTGGTTCGCGACGACGATGAAGTTGCGATTGGCCGGGACATTGCCGCGCCCGAGGACCTTGGGCTTCAGCCATCCGTGGAAAATTGCGCGCTCGGCCCCGCGCACCGCGAACCGCCCGAGCCATTTCAGCGGCGAGGGCAGGTGCACGGTGTAGGGTTCGGCGAACTTTGCGTACGACGGCATTCGGGGGCGGCCATTGCCGCCCGGCTGGGTCGCGAGGAGTTGCAAGTCCGCGACGGTGCGCAGGTCCGCAATTTCCTCCGGCGCAATCTCGCGGCTGGCGCGCTCGCCGATCAACTCGCCGATTTCGGCCAGCGCGAGCGAGTCGAGGCCGAGATCCTCGATCAGTCGCGTTGCCGGCGCGATGTTGACCGGCTCAGTGCTGACCGACGCCAGAGCTTCCGCGAGCCACGTCTCGACCTCCGGGTTGGTGCTATCGGCGTCGGCGTCGAGCGCGCGAACGTCGAGCATCCGCCGCAGTATCGCGGCGACATCAGCGCGTTTGATCTTGCGAGTGCGGGTGCGCGGCAATTCGGTGTCGGTGAAGCGGAGAATCCGGATTCGTTTGTGCGCGCTGAGTTCGCGCGCGACCTTATCGAAGTCGCTGCGCAGCCGATCTTCCACGGCGCGACGACTCTCGGCGCGCGCGTAAGCCGGAACTACCAGCGCTGCGACCTGCTCGCCCTGTCCGACCTTCAGGCCGACAACCGCCAGCTCCTTGACGTACTCCGAACGGCCGTAAATTTCCTCGAGCTCCTCGATGTAAATATTGTTGCCGCCGGAGTCGACTATGACTTCCTTGGCGCGGCCCACCACGTACAAGCGCCCATCGTTGTCGAAGCGCCCGAGATCGCCGGTGTGAAGCCAACCGTCGCGCAGAACTTCGGCGGTCGCGGCCTCGTTGCGATAGTAACCCGCCATCACGTTTGGCCCGTGCGCGACTATCTCGCCGATCGATCCTGTCGCGGGCATCAACTTGATCTCGACGCCGTTCAGCGGCCTTCCTACGGCGCCGACTTGCAGCGGTTCGTCAGGCCGCGCGACCGCGAGAACCGGCGCCCCTTCAGTCAGACCGTAACCTTCGAGCAGCGGGATTCCGATGTCGTTGAAAAA
>NZ_DATDGQ010000216.1:0-6800 GCF_036522015.1 Binatus sp. (SeqCode) | reverse complement strand
GTAGTCCCGGGTGCGCAGGGACAGCGTCTGGGCCCGGAGCACCCGGGCCCCGAACGCCCAGCCGGTGATGGCGATGATCAGCCCGATCAGTACGTCGTCGCTGCCCTGGGACGGCGGCAGGAAGCCGAAGATCACGATGAGCAGCGGCAGCGCCGGCAGGATCAGGAAGAGGTTGGCCAGCATCGACAGCAGGTCGTCGGCCAGGCCGCCGAGGTAGCCCGCGGCCACGCCGACGACGACGGACAGCACGGTCGCGATCAGGCCGGCGACGAACGCGACCAGGATCGTGCTCCGCCCGCCCGCGAGCAGCTGGGACAGCACGTCTTGCTGCTGCTGGGTGGTGCCGAGCCAGTGCGCCGCGGACGGCGGCTGCGGGAAGCTGACCGTGGTTGAGAACGTCTGCGACGGGTTGTAGGGCGCGATCCAGGGCCCGATCACGGCCAGGACGAGAAAACCGATCAGCCCGGCCAGGCCGATGAGGACCTTGGGGGAGCGCGGCAGCCGCAGCCGCCGGCGCCTGGCCGGCCTGTTCGGGTACAGCTCGAGCAGGTCTGCGGTCTGCGCGCTGTCGAGGTCCGTGCTGCTGCCGATGGACATCGTTCAGGCCTCCTGCCGGGTGCGCGGGTCGAGGAACACGTACACGAAGTCGGCCGCGAGGTTCGCCACCAGCACGCCCAGGGTGATGACCAGGAAGATCCCCTGGAGCAGAGAGGGGAGGGCGCTTGCGTCGAGTTCAACGTCGAAGCGACCGCCGACGACTGCTGGAACCGACAATGCCGAAGCGATGTCGGCAGCAAAGGTCGGCGGCACAATCGTATCGGCGTGCACGAACACCAAGATATCGCCGTGCGATGCGCGCGCGCCCGCGTTCATTTGGTGCGCGCGTCCGCGCGAGGCGTTGATCAGCGTGTCGCACAATGGTCGCGCGATCGCGACGCTGGCGTCGGTGCTGCCGCCGTCAACTACAATGATCTCAGCGTCGGGAGCGCCGCGGCGAAGCGCGTCCAGCGTGCTCGCGATCGCGGCCGCTTCGTTAAGCATCGGCACCACTACCGAAAGAGGTTTCACTTTTGCAAAATCAGTCCACCGGTGGATTCATCAACGGCGGCGAATTTGGCGTGGACGAATCGCCCTTGATGATCACGCGCCGCCCGTCGATTTCGAGACGGCCCTGCTGGAAGAGCGCGATCGCATGCGGGAAGATGCGGTGCTCCTGTTGCAGGATGCGCGCGGCCAGACGTTGTTCGTCGTCGCCGGGCAGCACGGGGACAGCGGCTTGCACGATCACCGGGCCCACATCGACGCCCGGAGTGACGAAGAAAACGGTGCATCCCGCAATCTTGACGCCGTACTCGATCGCATCCTTCGGGCCGTGAATTCCCGGGAAAGACGGAAGCAGGCTGTTGTGAATATTCATGATGCGTCCCGGGAACGCGTCGAGCATTACGGACGATAGCAGCCGCATGAAGCCTGCGAGGGCGACCAGTTCGACCGAGCGATCGCGCAACCCGGCGAGGACGGCGCGGTCGAAATCTTCGCGCGACGGAAACTTGCGATGCTCGAGAACCAGCGTCTCGATTCCGTGGCGGCGCGCGCGGTCGAGTCCCTGCGCGTCGGCGCGATTTGAAATGACGAGTCGGATTTCGGCCTTGAGCTCGCCGCGCAGAATCGCGTCGATGATAGCTTGCAGATTGGAGCCGGTGCCGGAAATCAGGACGCCGAGTTTGACCGTCGGATTTTCCGCCATCGGATTGGTCGCCGCTCAGCGAATCGATACTCCGCGCTTGCCGCGAGTCACTTCGCCGACAACGTAGGCTGCAAATTCGCGGCGCCGCAAATGAGCGACGATCCGATCGGCTTCGCGCGGGGGCACGATCGCGACCATGCCGAGCCCGTTGTTGAACGTGCGATCCATTTCGGCGCGATCGATTCTTCCGAGCCGCTGAAGCAAGCCGAAAATCGGCGGCGTCGGCCAACTGCCCCGCTCGATGATCGCGCGGGTGTCTTTGGGCATCACCCTTGGCAGGTTTTCGAGCACGCCGCCACCAGTGATGTTCGCGAGGCCGTTTATTTTGAAGCGATCGAACAGTTCGCCGACGACTCTCGCATAGATGAGGGTGGGACGCAGAAGTTCCTCGCCGAGCTCGCATCCAAGCTCAGCGATGTGCGCGCTGAGTTTGAGCTTTGCGCGCTTCACAACGCGGCGTACGAGTGAAAAACCGTTGGAGTGGAGTCCGCTCGATGCGAGTCCGATCAAAACGTCGCCGTCGCGAACGCTGGACGGCTCGGGGACTCGCGCGCGCTCTACTATTCCAACCGCGAAGCCCGCCAGGTCGTACTCGCCGGGCTTGTACAAGTCGCCAAGTTGCGCAGTCTCGCCGCCGACCAGACTCATGTCGGACTGCGCGCATCCACGCGCGACGCCCTTGACGATATCGAGGGTGATTTTCTTTTCGATTTTGCCGGAAGCGATATAGTCGAGAAAGAACAGCGGGCGCGCCGCGTGACAAATGATGTCATTGACGCACATCGCAACGCAGTCGATACCTACGGTGTCGTGACGGCCGGTCTCGAAGGCGATAATGAGCTTGGTGCCGACGTTGTCAGTGCCGGCGACCAGTACTGGCGCGCGCATCTTGCGCGCCTCGTCGATTCCAATCAGAGCGCCGAATCCTCCGACGCCGCCGATGACCTGTGCGCCCGCGGTTTTCTTCGCGATCGAGCCGAAGAGCGGAATCAGGCTCTGCTTCAGCGCGATATCGACGCCGGCCTCTTTGTATGTCATCCCGGACGCCATCAGCCGGATTTCCTCCGCCGCGCCACGATCGATGCGCGAAACGCACGCTCGCCGTTTGGATAGGTGACCAGGCCTTCGCGGTATTCTTCTACTTCGAGTCCGGCGGCCAGTGCGCGAAGCTCTTCGTGACCGAGCAGGAACCGGCGGTCGCGTGGATGACCGATTGCAGCCTGGTCAACGAGGAACGTATCGGCAATCAGAACGCCGCCGGGCCGAAGAGCGCGTCCGAATTGCGAGAAGAGCGCGCGGTCGAGGAAATTAATATTCACGATGGCGTCGAAGGATTCGTCCTTAAGATGAAAGCTATCCAAGTTTGCGACCACGGGCCAGATGGTGAGGCTCGCCGCGCGCGCAGTTTCGGCGAGCAGGCGCATCGCTTCGGCGGAGAAATCAACTGCGACCACCCGTATACCTGCGCGCGCGAGCGGGAGCGCGTTGCGGCCGCGACCGGCGGCGACGTCGAGCGCGACGCCGCGCGGAATTCGCGCGAGCATCGCGAGCAGAAAAGGCTCGGCTTCAGCGGCCGGCTTGCCGCGATGACGTTCATCCCAGTCAGCGTGTCCCACATCGCTCATAGCACGCGCGCGAGCGTGAATACGTCCACCGACGCCGCGCCTGCAGCGATCAGCACGCGCGCGCATTCGTCAACCGTCGCGCCGGTGGTCATCACGTCGTCCACGATCAGCACGCGGCGATTCTCGATCCGTTCAGGATGCGTGACGGTGAACGCGCGTCGCACATTCTTGATGCGCTCGTCGTGATGGCGCGAGGTCTGCGGGGTTGTAAAGCGCCGGCGCGACATCGCGGTGGTATCGAGCGGAAGATCGAGCCGGTGCGCGACTTCGGCGGCCAGCAGCGCGGCCTGGTTGAATCCGCGCCACCACAATCGCCGCCAATGCAGCGGCACCGGAATCACGACGTCGTAGTCGTCAGGCGAAACCGGCAGTTCGTCGCCCAGGTATTCCACCAGCGCGCGCCCGTCCGCGCGATTCGGTAGCGTGGCGGACGTTCGAGGCATCGGGCGCATCGCGTCAAGTCGCTGGTGGCAGACTCGAGGGGTCCACCGCAAATTTCGCAGCGCGGATTCGGCACCAGCTCAACGCGCGCAACACATCGAGCACAGACGCGCCGTCCGGGTTCCGACGCGAGCGGCGTTCCACACGCGGCGCATCTCGGTGGATAAAGAAAGTCGAGGACGGTCGAGAACTTTTGGGCGAGCGCGGGCATATATGATTGATCCGTCCGCCCGCGCCCAAACTCAAGAGGGTTGTGGTATAGAGAAAAGCATGAGCGGACCGCTTGACGGGATTCGAATAATCGACTGGACGATCTGGCAGCAGGGGCCGGTCGCCACGCAAATGCTCGCCGACCTGGGCGCCGAGGTGATCAAGATCGAGGAGCGCGAGCGTGGCGACCCCGGTCGCGGAATTACCGCGGTCGCGGGCAGCGCAACCAACAAGGGCGGGCGCAATTACTATTTCGAGGCGAACAACAAGCATAAGAAAAGTATTGCGCTGGACCTGAAGCAGCCCGAGGCGCGCGAGATCGTGCATCGCCTGGCGACGCGCAGCGACGTCTTCGTGCAGAATTTTCGCAAGGGCGTCGCGAATCGGCTGGGACTCGGCTACGGGAATCTCGCTGCGCTCAACCCGCGGATTATCTATGCGAGCGCATCCGGCTACGGCCCCGAAGGGCCCGACAGCGCCGAGCCTTCGTTCGACTATCTTGGGCAGGCGCGCTCGGGAATCATGAACGCGATTGGCAGCGGGAGCACGGCGCCGACCTACGTTTACGGCGGTATCGCCGATCAGATGGGCGCGATAATGCTCGCTTACGGAGTGCTGGCGGCGCTTTTCGCGCGGGAGCGAACGGGGATCGGGCAGGAGGTTGACGCGTCGCACCTGGGCTCGATGATGGCGCTGCAGGGACTCAACGTCGTCGCGCGAACGATCATGGGCAAGGAATTTCCGCGCAACACGCGCGCCAACGCGTACAATCCGCTGTGGAACCATTACCGCTGCGCCGACGACAAATGGATTTCGCTGGCGATGCTTCAGCCGGATCGCTACTGGAAAAATTTCTGCGAAGTTGTCGGGAAAACCGAACTGATCGAGGATCCACGATTCGCCGAAGTCAAAATTCGCGGCAAAAACTCGGCTGCGCTGGTCGCGATATTCGATGAGGTGTTTGCGACGCGGCCGCGCGACGAATGGATGCGAGTGCTCAAGGGAGGACGCGGCGACTTTATCTATACGATTGTGAATTCGGTGACCGACCTGCCCGACGATCCGCAGGTAAGGGCGAACGACTACGTCGTCGATTACGATCATCCCGCGCTCGGCAAGCTGACGCTGCTCGGGATGCCGGTTAAGTTGAGCGCGACGCCGGGCGAGCCGCGCGGGCATGCACCGGAACTCGGCGAGCATACCGAATTGCTGCTGACCGGGATGCTCGGCTACTCGTGGGACGATGTCGCGCGGCTGCGCGAAGCCAACGTGATTTGAATCACAGGGAGTTGATGCGATGCCGATAACCGGAACAATCGAAGACCGCGAGGAAGTGCGCGTGCTGCACGCGCGCTATTGCCTGACGATCGACACCGGCCGCTTCGAAGAGTGGATCGATTGCTTCACCGAGGACGGCATCTTCGAGAGTCCGCGCTTCGGCAAACACAGCGGACGCGACGGCCTCAAGCGATTCGCGGCGCTGTACAAGGAATCGCTCGGCGGCGCGCAGGTGCTCCACGTCGTCGCCAATCCGGCGTTCGATCTCGACGGTGACAGCGGCAGCGGTACCTCGTATCTGCTGTACTATCACTGCAAGGACGGCAAAGTGCAGCAGTGCACGGTGGGTTACTACACTGACAAGTTGCGCAAGACGCCGGCGGGATGGCGCTTTGCGAGCCGTCAGGTGACGATCCTCGGACATCATTGAGTCCTCCTGCCGAGGCGCCTGAATCTTTCGCTGGACCCACTTTTACACTTTGATAGCATTTTCTTAGCGCCCGGACTTCTTCGGCAAAGAAGATTGAAGCGCAAGCCCGCGCGTGGCCTTTCAACGGCAGATTGAGGACTAACTATGGAACAATCGACAGGCGAGCTGATCAAGCGGCTATCGCGGCTGGAATCGCAGCAGGCCAAACTCCAGCGCAGCAACAAGCATTTGCGGATGATGACTGGCGCCGTAGTGCTGCTCTGCGGCGCGCTGCTCACGATGGCGGAGACGAATTCTGCCGTGCCCGATACTCTGGAAGCGCAACAATTCCTGCTGCGCGACAGCAGCGGCAAATTGCGCGGCTCGATGGGCGTTCTGACCGACGGCGCAGTCGGACTGAATCTCTCCGACCCCAGCGGCCGCACCCGAGTGACTGTTGACCTCGCTTCGAACGGCACTCCCGGTGTTGACCTATACGATCAGGACGGCAAGGTCCGCGCGACCATGGCGCTGGGGGACGCCGGTCAACCGGGACTCGGCCTCTACGGTCCCGATGGCCATCTGCGGACCAGCCTGGATATTCCAAAGGCCAAAACACCCGGCCTGGCGTTCTACAAAGACGACGGCAAGCCGGCGTGGGGAGCTCCCTGACATGTATTCACAGGGAAGATATTTCAGGGCGGGTCGTGTGATCGGAGCGGTCTTATTGCTCGGAGTGATCGCCTGCGGTGCGAGCGGCTGCTATGACGAAGGCGGTTACTACGGCGGCGGTTACCCTTCGTACGGCTATGCGCCGTACTCATATGGTTGGGGAGGGGGTTGGGGAAATGGCTGGGGCTATCGTCCTGACTTCGACGAGCACCACGCCTGGGAGGGACATTCCGGCTACGGCGGTCATCATACGGAGTTCTATCATAGTGGTGGCGGCGGCGCGTTCGTCGGGCATGAAGGCGGCGGCTTCCACGGCGGTGGCGGCGGCCACGGAGGCGGCGGCCATCGCTGAACCTCTCACCTAACCCCACCGGCCTCCCCCTCTGGAGAGGGGGAACAGAAAAGACAAAAACGAGCG
>NZ_DATDGQ010000215.1:0-6954 GCF_036522015.1 Binatus sp. (SeqCode) | reverse complement strand
CGAAACCCGCGAGAGCAGCGGCTTCGATCCAGCTCTGCGCGAGGTTGAAGCCGTCGCCCACGAACGCCACGCGCACCTTGCTGAGGTCGCGCCCGAAACGTTCCTGCAGCGTCATGAGATCGGCGAGCAACTGGCACGGCTGCAGCAAATCGGTGAGGCCGTTGATTACCGGCACGCTGGCCTCGCGCGCCAGCTCGACCGCAGTCTCGTGCGAGAACGTGCGAATCATGATCAAATCCACGGCTCGCGAAATGTTTCGCGCGACGTCCTTGACCGATTCGCGCTCGCCGATACCGATATCATTCGGCGCGAGATAAATCGCATGTCCGCCGAGTTGCGCCATGCCCGTTTCGAACGTGACGCGCGTGCGCAACGACGGCTTCTGAAAAACCATCGCGAGGGTACGGCCGCGCAGGTACGGATGGTCGAGTCCAATCTTCAGCTCGGACTTGAGCCGCGCGCCGAGCGCCAGCAGTCCGTTGAGTTCAGCCGGCGAGAGCGAGCTGAGATCGAGAAAATCGCGTTTCATCTGGCGTGCACCGCGGCTCATTTCGGAATCGGCGCGTTCCTGAATGCATTCTCGATAATCGCGAGGCCCGCGTCCGCCTCCTCGCGCGTGAGGTTCAGCGGCGGCAGCAATCGCAGCACGTTGCCTGCCGTGCCGTTGACCAGCAGCCGATTCCTGAGACACTCCTCGACGATCGGACGCGCGTCGTGCTTGAGCACCACGCCGACGATCATGCCGAGTCCGCGGACCTCGACGATTCGATCGCACGAGCGCGCAAATTTCGCGAGCCGCTCGAGCATGTAGGCGCCGACGCTCGATGCGTTCTCCAGCACGCCGTCCTGCTCGAGCGCTTCGATCACCGCGACCGCCGCCGCACACGCCACCGGATTTCCACCGAACGTGCTGCCGTGGCTCCCGGGCGTAAAACTCGACGCTATCTCGGCGCGCGCGATCATCGCGCCAATCGGGAGCCCACCGCCAAGCGCCTTGGCCAGCGTCACGATGTCGGGCTTGATGCCGACATGCTCGAACGCGAAAAATTTCCCCGTGCGGCCCATTCCGGTCTGCACTTCGTCCAGTATCAGCAGCATCTTGTTGCGATCGCACCAGTCGCGCACTCGCTTCAGGTAGTCCGCATGCGGCACCACCACGCCGCCCTCGCCCTGGATAGGTTCGATCATCACGCCGACGGTTTCGTCGCGCCGCGCGCGATCGAGCGCCGCGACGTCGTCGAACGGGATCATCCTGAAGCCCGGCATCAGCGGCTGAAACCCCTGATGGTATCGCTCCTGGCCGGTCGCGCTCACCGTCGCGAGCGTGCGTCCGTGGAACGAGCCGAGCGTCGTCAAAATCTCGAAACGCCCGCTGCCCCATCGCCGCGCGAGCTTGATCGCGGCCTCGTTCGCTTCGGCGCCCGAGTTGCCAAGGAAGACCTTCCCGTCGCCGAAATGATTTGCCAACTTCTCGACCAGGCGCGCGGTCGGCTCGGTGTGGAAGACGTTGGAAACGTGCGTGAGCTTTTCCGCCTGCTCCTTGATCGCGCGCACCACGCGGGGATTTCCATGACCGAGGCTGGTGACCGCGAGCCCGCAGAAAAAATCCAGATAGCGGTTGCCGTCGGCGTCATATAGGTACGCGCCATGCCCGCGCGCGAACGCGAGCGGCAGGCATCCGTACACATCGACCATATTGCGATGCGTGAGTTCTATTATCTCAGTGTTGTTCATCGAGCTTTGCCCCCGCCCTGTGCGCTGCGGGCAGGGTCCGTCAACGCCGACACTTTGGCGCGGCGCTGCACCACTTCAGTGCCGATTCCCGAGCGGGTGAAGATTTCGAGCAGCACCGCGTGCTTGTTGCGGCCGTCGATTATGTGCGTCTTCGCGACGCCCTTGTTCAGCGCCTCGATGCAGCATTCGACCTTCGGAATCATCCCTTCGTGAATGACGCCGCGCGCGATCAGGCGTCGCGCTTCCGCAGCGTCGAGCGTCGAGAGCAGCTTGCCGTCCTTGTCCTTCACCCCTTCGACGTCGCTCAGCAGGATCAATTTCTCCGCCTTGAGCGCGGCCGCGATTTCGCCCGCCGCAGTGTCGGCATTGATGTTGTAAGTCTGGCCGTCGCGTCCGAATCCGGTCGGCGCAATTACCGGGATGAAGTTGCTCGCCTCGAGCGTGCGCAGCACTTCCGGATTGACGCGATCGACCTCGCCGACCAGCCCAATATCGACGCGCGAGCGCTTGCCGTTGTCATCGGTGACGACCATCCGCATCTTGCGCGACCTGATCAGGTCGCCGTCCTTGCCCGACAGCCCGACCGCGCGGCCGCCCATCCGCGAAATCGTCGCGACGAGATCCTTGTTGATTCTCTGCAGCACCATCTCGGCCGCTTCCATCGTCGCCGGATCGGTCACGCGCATCCCGCGCACGAAGCGCGACTTCAGCCCGAGCTTGCCGATCAGTTCGGTAATCTGCGGCCCGCCGCCGTGCACAACTATCGGGTTGATGCCGACCAGATCGAGCAGCACGACTTCCTGCGCGAAACTTTCGCGCAGCTCCTCGGTCTGCATCGCGTGCCCGCCGTACTTGATGACAAATGTTTTGCCGCGAAACCGCCGGATGTACGGCAGCGCCTCGATCAGCACGTCGGCTCGATTGTGAGTAGCCTCTTTCACGCCTCAAAGAACCTCGCCCAAAAGGGAAATCAAAACAGTATTGCGCGCGCGGCGCAATGCATTGCCTGCGTGGCAGTTAATACCAGCGTAACGATTGAACGGGAGCTACAGAATATAGCGCGACAGGTCTTCGTCCTTGACGATCTCGTCCAGGCGGCCGTGAACGTATGAGGCGTCGATCGTCAGCTCTTTTTCCTGCAGCTCCGGCGCGTTGAATGACAGCTCTTCCAGCAGCCGCTCGAGCACGGTATGCAACCGGCGCGCGCCGATATTTTCCGAGCGCGCGTTGACCTTCGCCGCGATTTCCGCCAGCGCCGCGACCCCGTCCTCGGTGAAGCGCATGTGCAAGCCCTCGGTGTCCATCAGCGCGACGTATTGCCGCGTCAGCGCGTTTTCGGGCTCGGTCAGGATGCGAATGAAGTCCTCGCGCGTGAGCGCTTTCAGCTCGACGCGAATCGGAAAGCGTCCCTGGAACTCGGGAATCAGGTCCGACGGCTTCGACGTGTGAAACGCACCCGAAGCGACAAACAGAATGTGGTCGGTCCGGACCGCGCCGTATTTCGTGTTAACCGTAGAGCCTTCGACGATCGGCAGCAGGTCACGCTGCACACCCTCGCGCGAGACGTCAGGCCCATGCGACTCGCGGCCCGCAATTTTGTCTATCTCGTCGATAAACACGATGCCCGACTGCTCCGCGCGCGTGATCGCCTCGTGCGCCACCGTCTCCATATCCACCAGCCGCGCCGCTTCTTCCGTCGTGAGCAACTCGAGCGCCTCGGGGATTTTCACTTTGCGGTTGCGCGCCTTCTTCGGCATGAGCTGATTCATCAGCTCCTTCATATTGAGGCCCATCTCTTCCATGCCCTGCGGCGTGAAGACCTCGATATTCGGCGCGGCGTTGGCGCTGACTTCGAGCTCGACCTCGCGATCGTCCAGGTGGCCGCCGTTCAGCAGCTTGCGCAATTTCTCGCGCGTGTCCTTGTGCGAGTCGTTGTCGAGAACCTCGACATGCCCCTCCGGCGTGATACCCGCGGGACGGCGAACTTTGGTCGGCGCTGGGAACAGCAGATCGAGCAGTCGCTCCTCGGCGTTCTCGCGCGCCTTGACTGCGACGCGATCGCGCGCCTCGTCGCGCACCATCTTGACCGCACATTCCGCCAGGTCGCGAATCATCGACTCGACATCGCGCCCGACGTAGCCGACTTCGGTGTAGCGCGACGCTTCCACTTTGACGAACGGCGCCTGCGCCAATCGCGCGAGCCGCCGCGCAATCTCGGTCTTGCCGACGCCGGTCGGTCCGATCATCAAAATGTTCTTCGGCGCAATTTCGTCGCGCAAATCCGGCGCGACGTTCTGCCGCCGCCAGCGGTTGCGCAGCGCGATCGCAACTGCGCGCTTCGCGTCGTGCTGCCCGACAATATAGCGGTCGAGCTCCGAGACGATCTCGCGCGGCGTCATCACTTGTGGAACTGTCATCGAATGAAAACTTCCTGCAGGTAGTGGCTATAACTCTTCGAAGACGAATTCGTCGTTGGTGTAAACGCAGACTTCCGACGCGATTTTCATCGCGCCTTCAGCAATCTGGCGCGCCGTCATCCCGGAGCCGTGGCGAATCAGCGCGCGCGCCGCCGACAACGCATAGTTGCCGCCCGATCCAATCGCCAGGATTCCATCGTCGGGCTCGAGCACGTCGCCGACGCCCGAAATCAGCAGCGAGCTCTCCTTATCCGCGACCACGAGCATCGCCTCCAGCCGCCGCAGGATTCGATCCGTGCGCCAGTCCTTGGCCAGCTCAACCGCTGCGCGCCGCAGCACTCCATTGTATTCCTGCAGCTTCGATTCGAACTTGTCGAACAGCGTCAGAGCATCGGCGGTCGAGCCCGCGAATCCGGCCAGCACGCGATCCTGATGCAGCCGGCGCACTTTCTTCGCCTTGCTCTTCATGATCGTTTGTCCAACGCTTACCTGCCCGTCACCCGCGATCACGACGCGCCCTTGGTGGCGCACGCTCAGAATCGTCGTGTGGCGAATTTCGGCGCCCGGTTCGATACCCCTGTCAGACTCGCGGAAAGGCACGTCGATAAACCTCTTTCAAATGATTCACGCTCACATGAGTATATCGCTGCGTCGTCGCCAGGCTCGCATGACCGAGCATCTCCTGTATCGATCGCAGGTCCGCTCCATTACCAAGCATATGCGTCGCGAAAGAATGACGCAGCCCGTGCGGCGTGACGCCGGCGGTGATGCCGGCCGCCTCGATTCTGCGCTGCAGGATCAGCTCGACGCTGCGCGTGGTCAGCCGGCCGCCGCGAAGATTGGTGATCACGGGACCGTCATGCTCCCACGCAACCGGCATCGCGGTCTTCCACTTTTTCAACGCATCGAGCGCCGGCTCACCAAGCGGCACCAGCCGATCCTTGTTGCCCTTGCCCGCGCGGATCATCACCATCCCAAGCTCTTCGTCGATATCTCGCCAATTGAGCCCGACCAGCTCACCGACGCGCAGGCCTGATGAGTACAACGTCTCGAGGATCGCGCGATCGCGGATCGACGCGGGCGTCCAGTCGTCCGGCGCCAGCGAAAATTCGAGCAGCCGTCGAACTTCATCCTCCTGCAATATCGACGGCAGGCGCCGCTCGTTCTTCGGCGAGCGAATCGTTCGCGCCGGACTCTCCGCGCCCATCGTCGTTTCGCGATAACGAAAAAACGCCTTGATCGCGCTCAGTCGGCGCTGGACGGTCGCGCGGGCAGCTTTGTTCTTCATCAATTCAGCCAGGTAGCTGCGGACGTGATCCGCCGTGATGCTCGTAACGTCGATCTCATCAACTCGTTTGCCCAATATCGCCGCCCGCTCGAGCAGGAAGCTTCGGAACCCGAGCAGGTCGCGGCGATAGTTCGTCACCGTATTGTCGGCCGCGCGCGACGCCTTCTTTAGCGCCGCAGCAAACGCCTCCACTTCCTGCTCCATCAACCGCACCCCCATCGTCCGCGCCTCCGTCGTCTCGCGCGCACCCACTTGAGCGGCTATGCTATCAGCGGCGATTCGGCCGAAAAAGCGTGCATTTACAAGCCCCCCGCATTCCAGTCCCGCGGAGCACCATGCCGCACGAAGAACTCGCCGCTTCGCCATGAACTGTTGGCATTGCGTGAGGAAAATCGAAGTCGCCACTGGCGACCGAATCGGCTTTCGTGACGAATGCCCCGGATGCGGCCGCGCGCTCCATTCATGTCGCAACTGCGGCTTCTACGATCCGGCCTGCAACAACAGTTGCCGCGAACCAATGGCGGAGCGGGTGGTGGACAAGGAACGATTCAACTTCTGCGAATATTTCGTACCCGGCGACGCAGCCGTCAAGCCGCCCGCCAAGACGGGCGCGCAGGACAAGCTGGAGGCTCTCTTCAAGAAAAAATCATGACACTGGGAACACCTCAGCTTCGTGACCGATGCGCCGAGCTACTTTTCATCGCGGCGTTCGCTTCGCTCGTCGCCACCGGATGCCATCCCGCGAACAGCGCGCGCGGCGTCGTCGATCGCTTCATCGACCAATATTATGTAGCGATCGACCTGAAGGCGGCCGAGCCATTCTGCACCGGCCTCGCGCTCGACAAGCTGCATCACGAGATGCAACTGATCGGCAACCAGAAAATCGACGCCAACACGCGCAAGCCGGTCGTGCACTACCGGCTGACCGCCGAGCGCGACGCCACCGACCACATCGAGTTCCTGTTTCGCGCAACGATTGATGTGCCCGAAGGCGGCACCTTCAATCGCAACTGGATGATAACGGCGCGCAAGGACGCCGATACATGGAAAGTCTCGAACTTCGATGACTACGAATAGCGTCGCCGCGATCGTTCTCGCCGCCGGCAAAGGGACCCGGATGCGCTCTCAGCGCGCGAAAGTCCTGCACGAGCTTGGCGGAGAACCGATGATCGCGCGCGCGCTTCGCGCCGTCGCCGCAATCGAGGCGGATCCAATCGTTATCGTCGTCGGGCACCAGGCGCGCGAAGTCGAAGCCGCGATAAAATTCGCGAACGCGCGATTTGCGCTCCAGGAGCCGCAGCGCGGCACCGGCGACGCCGCGCGATACGCCGTCGATCAGCTTCCCGCGAACTTCACCGGCGACGTGCTCATCACTTACGGCGACATGCCTGCCATCAAAGCGGCAACCCTACGCGCCTTCCTGGACGCGCATCGAAAGCGCGGCGCCAAGCTCTCGTTCATCAGTATAGTTCTTGACGATCCCGCCGCGTACGGCCGCGTGATTCGCGATGCGGC
>NZ_DATDGQ010000214.1:0-13453 GCF_036522015.1 Binatus sp. (SeqCode) | reverse complement strand
GGTCAAGATGAGCAGTTCAGGCGCGGTCGCGGCAGTGCTGGTCGAGCCGTTTCAGGGGACCGCCGGCAACGTGATTCCGCCCGACGATTTCCTCCCGGCGGTCAAGGAAGTCGCGCGCCAGAACGACGCGATGCTCATCGCCGATGAGGCCGAGGACGCCGCCGGTCTTGCCATGGAAGCCGCCCCAGAAGCTGACCGCCTCATGGTGGCCGGTGGCGGAACGCGCCAGCCGGAGCGCGGCTTCGACCGCCTCCGCACCGCCGCTATATAGATGTGCGCGATTGAGTCCAGTGGGCGCGACTTCGGCCAGCGCTTTGAAGGCGGCCGCGCGCTCTTTGGTCGCGAAGGTGCCGACGGTCAGCCGCGACGCCTGCTTGGACAGCGCGTGGGCCATTGCGGGATGCGCATGACCGAGGCTGGCGACGGCGACGCCCGCGAAAAAATCGACGTAGGTGTTGCCGTCGGCGTCGGTGAGCGTGGCGCCTTCGCCATGGTCGAATGCGAGGCCGGCCAGCAGCGAAATTCGCTGGCGGCCCGGTGCGATATATTTTTGTTCGAGGTCGAAGATCTCCTTCGACTTGGGTCCCGGCACCGCGGTTTTGATCGAGGGAAGTTTTCCGTTGGTGGTTGTCGTGGTCTTCAATTGATAGCGGTTCGAATCCTTTTTATTTGCGGCGCGAGTCTAGCGCTGGCGGCCGAGCAGACTCATCGCGCGGCGCGCGATCGCGCGAGCGGCCGGTGCGCGCACCCGACTGTAGCTGGGCCAGTCGTTGAAATCGATAATCGCAAAACGATCGCCGCTCAAGACCGCGTCACCGCCCCACGCGCCCAGCCCAAGCGCTCCGGCCGCCGCGGAAGCCGCTTGCGACAGCGCTCGCACAGCAGCCTCGGGGACTTCCTCGCCTTCCAGATGCACGCTGAAATGCGCACTGCCGCTGACGCCGTAAAACTTGACGACCCGCCCGACGACTTCCTGCTGCAGATAGGCGAAGCGGATTCCGCGGCGCGCAAAATCGGCGAGAATCGATTCTATCTCGGCGCGATCGGCGGCACGCTGCACGTCTTCGGGCGCGAGCGCGTGCAAGTCGCCGCGCTTGACGAACACCCCGGCGGACAAGTCCAGCCCGGCGAGCTTGCGCGCGTCGAGCGGCTCGTCAGCAGGTACCAGCGCGCCCACGGGAGTCGGCACTCCGGCGCTCTCGAGGCCGGCCGCGAGCAAGTCGCGGTAGCAGTTGCGAATCGAGAGCGCGGAGTTGATCGCGACCGCACCGGCTTGCTCGACTTCGGCCAGCCGCTTGAGCGCGCGTGGCCCCTGGCACATCGGCAGCACGAGATCCGGATGCGGCGTCGGGTCCGAGGCGAAGCTGATTGCGTCCACCGCGCGGATCTCGATCCCTTCGCGCTTCAGCTCAGACAGAACGGCGTCGAGAATCGCGGCGTCGGCCTCGACCTTGCCCGGCGAAAACTCAGGCTCGCGATAAATTCCCAAAGCTCGATAGCTCATGGCATCTTCCGTATTGCGCGGCGCGCGGCGTCGAGGTCCGACGCTTCATCGACGTCGATCGATCCGTCAATCTCGATCGAGTCCAGCCGCATCCCGCGTTCAATGAGCAGCGCGAGGAAGCGGCGGAGCGCGTCGAGGCCCGCGCGGCGCGCGTCGGCGGCAAAGTCGAAAACTCGCGTCGACAGGAAATAGAGACCCGCCGTCACCAAAGAAGTCTGACGGTTGCCCAGCCCGAGGATCAACCCATTCTCTGTTACATCTGCGAAAAGCGGTTTGTCCTCGCCGCGCCATCGAGTGACGGCGAGCACACCGGCCAGATTTTTCTCGCGACACGCCTCAATTTTCTCGCGCGACTCATTAACAAAACGCACCAATTCGATCTGTGGAATTACAGCGTCCACCGTCGATGCGATAAACCATCCGGGCTCGAGCAAGTCGCCGAGCGCGAGCATCGTCTCCATCGAGTTGGCGGTGTCGCGAACGACGAGGCGCAGCGCTGGTGGAGTTTGCAGCGAGATTTCTTTGCCGACGCGCGCGGTCTCGGAGTTGATCACTGCGACGACCGAAGTCGCGCCCGCGGCAAGCAGCGCGCGCGCCTGCCGCGAGAGCATCGCCTCGCCACCGAGCTTGACGAGCGGCTTGGGGAGGTCGTCGCGGGTCGAGACGCGCAGGCGCTCGCCGCGGCCGGCGGCGATTATCGCTCCTTGCAGTTTTGTCACCATTGAAGCTGCGCAACTTCGTCGATACTTCGGATTGTAACGTCTGCGGCGGCAGAATCTTCACCGCATCGCGGTTCGGTGCACAGCCATACCGTGCGCATGCCGAGTATGTGCGCGGGTGCACAATCTTTGCTGAGCGAGTCGCCGATCATAGCGGCCGATTGCGGCGCGCATTGGAGCTTTTTCAAAGCGTCTTCGAAAATGCCGGGAGCGGGTTTGAAAATTCCGATGCGCGAAGAATCAGCGACCGTTGCGAAGAATCGATCGAGCTTCGCTTCTCCTAGCACGCGGTCGAGGTTTCCGTAGAAGTTCGACACTATGGCCATTTTGAAGCGGCTGTGGAGCGGCCCGATGACCTTGCGGCTGTGCGCGAGACCCGCCGACGTCTCGCGGACGAAAGAGTTTGTGACGGCCTCGACCAAGCGATGGCGTCCCGCGGCGCCGGAATCGTCCAGTCGCGCGCGAAGCTGGTCGGGACCGCTTTTCCGCAGGTATTCGAACTGATGGCCGACGAGGAATCGTACGAGGTCCGTCAGCCCGAAGCGCGCGACGACCCGCGTTGCGCCGTAGCCGATTCGCGTTGCGTGATCGAAGGCCGGGTCGAGCTCGGCGCGCGTGATTTCGACGCCTACGGCGCTATAACTGCCGAGGAATCGATCGAGCCAATGCGCAGGCCCGTCGAGTGTGCCGCCGAAATCGAACAACAGAGCGGAGATCGTGCCCATGAAACGGTCACTCTACCAGCCGCGGTGGTCAGCCTCTAGTTTCGTCTTTGATCGGTAGATTTCGCGACTCAGAATCAAAATGTGCCCTATAGAACTAATATTAGAGCGACCTGATCAGGCCGAAAAAAGCTCGACTCAAGTGGAAGCCCAACTCATAATGAGCTATGGAAGCTAGTAGTAGCGCTACTTCCGCTGGCGTTACCGCTGTGTTACCGTGGCGCCAATGCAACAGGGGGAAACCGGGTTTTAGTAGGACGTTGGTGATTGAAACTGCACTAATCGCTGCACCTGACCGCGCGGACAACGCGGTCTTCGGCCGCCCGCTGTTAGAGCGGTTGATGATCAACTGCGAGCGCGCCGGGATTAAACGGTTTGTCGTAGCAGCGCCGCGCGAGGATTATCAGGACGTCGCGCGCGCGATGGGGCGGTTCAAAAATTTGGACACAGTTTCGATGGTGGAGTCATTCAGCGAGATTTTGAATCATCGAAATGCGCAGGAGTTGGGCATCGACCCGTCGGCGCCGTGCGTATCCTTTTCGGGAAACCTGGTATTTGCGAAATCGCAACTGAATCGGATCCTCGAGGCGCACGCCTCGAATCCGGGGTTGGTACATCGGGAACTCAGCACCGACCACGACCGCGGCGGTGAAATCGCGACCGGTCCGATCGGCGAGATCCTCAAGCGCGGCGGAATTTCCAACGGCGTCGCGGCGCCGGCATCGAGTCTGCTGCCGTTCGCGCTGAACGGGCGCCCCGAGGATCGCGAGGAAGCCGAACTGCGGCTGGCGAAATCTATCCGCGAGGAATCAGCACATAAGGACGCGCCGATGGCCCGATGGGTGGACCGGCGCCTTTCGTGGCGAATCAGTTATTGGCTCGCATCGCATACGCGGGCCACGCCGAACATGGTCACGATCGCGAACACGATGTTCGGGTTCGCGTGCGCCTGGATGTTCTCGGTGCCGAACTACTGGATGCGGCTGTTCGCCGCGATTTTCTTTTTGGTCTCGATCACCATCGATGGCGTCGACGGGGAATTGGCGCGGCTCAAAATGGTCGAGAGCGATTTCGGCGGGAAGCTCGATGTAATCACTGACAACGTCGTTCACGCCGCTGTGTTCATCGGCCTGCTGGCCGGATGCTACCGGGTCGAATACAGCCGCGCTTACCTGTACCTGATTCCTTTGTTTCTCGGCGGATTCGCGATGTGCGCCTATGCGACGTGGCGCGCCTTCAAAATCAAAGGCGAGCAGGCGGCGCTGTGGCTGGACAAGGTCGATCGATGGAGCGGGCGCGATTTTGCGTACCTGCTCGTGATATTAGCGTTGGTTAATCATTTAGAGTTTTTCGCTTGGGGAGCGGCGTTCGGTACTTACGTGTTCGCGGTGATGCTGATATGGATTACCGGCCGCACTGAATCGTCCATGAAAGCTGAAAGCCTGTAGGAAGGAACCGAATCCGGCAGGCGGAGGAAGTATGAACGGCAAGAAGCCACGAATTCTCCTGGTGCAACCCACCACCGTCCACCTGGACGGCACACCGCACAAAACACGCTGGCGGCTGATCATGGGCCTCATGATTCCGTTGATGGCGGGACTGACGCCCGACGATTACGACGTGACGCTATGCGACGAACGCCTCGAGGACATCAACTTCGACGGCGGATGGGATCTCGTCGGCATGACGACCACCATTGGCGCGTCGCTGCGCGCGTACCAGCTCGGCGACGAGTTCCGCAAACGCGGCATCCCGGTGGTCTTCGGCGGATTCCATGCGACGCTGCAGACTGAAGAGGCGCTGCATCATTGCGACGCGGTCGTGAAGGGCGAGGCCGACCTGGTATGGCCCGAGCTGCTGCAGGACTGGCGCGACGGCAAGCTCAAGCAGGTTTATAAAGCCGACAAGGTGCACGATCTGAAGAACCTGCCGCGCCCGCGCCACGAGCTGCTCAAGCTCAATCGTTACCTGTTCAAGGCGGTGCCGGTGCAGGCGAGCCGCGGATGCCCGTATCGATGCTCGTTCTGCGAGATTCCCGTATTCTACGACGGCGCATATCGCACGCGGCCGATCGAGGACATCGTCGAGGAGATCAAGCAGGTCATGAAGGTGACCGGCTTCAAGCGCTTTCAGTTTATCGACGATCAGATCACCGGCAAGCACAAGTTCGCGCGCGAGTTGTTCAAGGCGCTCGAGCCGCTCAACATCCGCTTCTCCTGCTTGTGGACGATCAACTCGAATCACGACGACGAATTACTCGACCTGGCGGCGAAGGCGGGAATCTTCCACGTCAACATCGGCGTGGAATCGATCAGCCAGGACAGCCTGCTGTCGATGAACAAGATTCAGAATCACGCGGGGCAGTACAAGAAGCTGCTCAAGAAGCTCGAAAAATACGGGATCTACTACTCGCTGAATTTCCTGTTCGGGCTGGAAGAGGATCGGCCGGGAATTTTCGACGAGACGCTCAAGTTCCTGCACGAAGTCAAGGCGCCCGAGGCTTTCTTCAACACCGTGACGCCGCGCGTCGGCACGCCGATGCGCACGCAGCTCGAGAACGAGGGCCGCGTAATAATCCCCGACGCCGATCTCTACACCAACAACTTCCGCTGCATGTTCGTGCCGAAGAATATGTCGCCGCAGGAAGTCGAAGAAGGCGTGTGGCGATGCACCAAGGAGTTCTACTCGCTCAAGTCGATGTTCAAGCGGTTGCTGATGCCGCCGGGCAAGTTCACGTGGCAAGGACTGACCGAGAACATGCTCTTCTATTGGGGCGCGAAGCGGCAGATCGATCCGGTGGACTATTATTAGGCGATAGGCCAGCCCGGCTTTGATCCTAAAGACCCTCGCGATCCTGATACTCGCTGCTGTGCTCGAGGTCGGCGGCGATGCGCTGGTCCGCATAGGATTGCACAGCTACGGATATCCGCTGGCGGCGGGCGCGTTCACGCTGTTCGCCTACGGAATCCTGGTCAACCAGAGCGGTGTCGATTTCAACCGGCTGATGGGAATCTACATCGCAGTGTTCTTCGTAGTATCGCAGGCGATCTCACTAATTCTCTTCAAACAAATCCCCGACGACAGACTCCTGCTAGGCGGCGGCTTCATTGTAACCGGCGGCCTCGTGATTTTGCTGATGACGTAACTGCGCCGGAGCAAGCCCGAGCGCCAGTGCGAGCGGCCGGTAGGCAATGAAGAGCAAGTGAAACAATCGGGTCCGCTCGCTCAGGATTTAAATTCAGCCTTCAGTCGCTCCGCTACGAAAATCTTCAGTAGCGACTGATAGGGCACGTCGCGTTTGTTGGCCAACAGCTTCAAGCGATCCAGCATCGGCTTCGGCAGGCGGATCGAGATGGTCTGGGACGAGGGCTTCAGCTTCGGCAGCGTGCTGCGCCTGGCCTTGCGCCAGTCAATGTAGTCGGTCGAGTCGTGAGACGCCCAAAACTCACGCTCGGCATCTTCGGTCTTGAATCTCGGAACAACTTTTTTCATAGCGACCTGTAAACCATTCGCTCTTTGCGGCTCATACCACGAGCCGAAATCACACGGACGAGAGGGCCGCGTATCGTGAAAACTACAAACAGCAGCGTGGCCGTATCGGACTGCCCCAGTGCATAGAGACGTTCTTCCGCCTCGGAATGTTTCTCATCCTGACCAATGACAAGGGGATGGTTGAAAAAGACCTCCTCGCACTCAGTCGACGTAACCTGATGCCGCTCCCGGATCTTGGAGGAATTCGCGGCGTCCCACTCGAAGCCTTCGCACTCCCCTAGTCTTTCCGCCCACCCCATCCGCAATTATTGTATATGGCTGGCACATACACACACAAGCCGCAGAATATCTGGGTCCGGCGGGGACGTTCAGGGCAGGAGCACGACGTTGTCGATTAGCCTCGTTTTGCCGACGCGGGCTGCGATTGCGATCAGGATTGGACGGTCGAGCGATGGGTGGCGCGCCAGGGTTTCGGCGTCCACTGCTTCGACGTATTCGATCTCGATGCCTTTCATCCGCTTCAGGACGCGGGCTGCCGCGAACACTATTTCCTCGGCGCAGCATGGGTCGCTGCGATGCTTGTCGCGGGCTGCGCGTATCGCGAGGCTTAGTGCCAGTGCGTCTTCGCGCTCGGTTGGCGACAGATAGGCGTTGCGCGAGCTCATCGCGAGGCCGTCTTTCTCGCGCACGATCGGCACCGGCAGAATCTCCACGTCGAAGTTCAGATCGCGTACCATCTTCTGAATCGCGCGCAACTGCTGGAAATCCTTCTCGCCGAAAACTGCCAGATGCGGTTTCACGATGTTGAACAGCTTGGCGACTACCGTCGTCACGCCGCGGAAATGGCCGGGGCGATGTGCGCCGCATAGACCGTCGGTGATCTCGCCGGCGTCAACCCAGCTCTGCGCGTCCGGCGAGTACATCGCGGCGGGCTCGGGCGCGAAGACCACATCCACCGGCACCGTCTCGAGCATCGCGCAGTCGCGCTCGAAGTTGCGCGGATAGCGTGCGAAGTCCTCGCCGGGGCCGAACTGGGTGGGATTGACGAAGATCGATGCGACCAGGACCGACGACTCTCGGCGCCCTTCGCGCATCAGGGTCAGATGGCCGTCGTGCAGAAAGCCCATCGTCGGTACGAGCCCGATACGTTCACCGCGCTGGATCGCGTCACTGGAAAAACGGGTCATCTCGTCGGGCGAGGTAATGACGATCATCGCGGGGACCTCCTCGATTCTGCGTAGCAATGTTCCGGCGCCGGGAACGTGCGCTCCTTGACCTCGCGCACGTAGGCGCTGGCCGCGGACGAGGCTTCGTTCCACAAATGAGCGAACGGCTTGGCGAAGCGCGGCGCGCACGACTCGTAGAGGCCGAGCATGTCGTGCATCACGAGTACCTGGCCGTCGCAATCGGGACCGGCGCCGATGCCGATAGTCGGGATTGCGACGCTGGCGGTTATCTCGCGCGCTAACGACGGCGGCACGCCCTCGATCACGATCGCGAATGCACCGGCGGCTTCGAGCGCGAGCGCGTCTTCGAGCAATCGCTCACGGCATCCAGCGGTGCGGCCGGATTTGCGGCCTTGCACGCGATGCCCGCCCATCCGATGTATCGACTGCGGCGTCAGTCCGACGTGGCCCATCACCGGAATGTCGACGGCGGCGATTCTCGCCACAGCGTCGGCAACCGCGACGCCGCCTTCGAGCTTCACCGCCTCGGCGCCGCCTTCCTTGACGAGACGGCCGGCATTGCGCAGCGCGTCTTCAGGGCTGATTTGATACGACAGAAACGGCATGTCGGCGACGACGAGCGCACGGCGCCGGGCACGCGCGACCGCGCGGGTGTGGTAGATGACCTCGTCGATCGTGACTGCCAGCGTGGTGTCTTCGCCGCGCACCGCCATGCCGAGACTGTCGCCGATGAGCAGCACGTCCACGCCGCAGTTGTCGAAGATCCTCGCGAATGGAAAGTCGTACGCTGTCAGCATTGTGATCGGCTGGCGCGCGGCCTTCATGCGCGCGAGATCGGGCACGCGAACTTTTTCCTGGGTCATGTTCTCACTCACTCGCTTCGGTTGCTCTCACTAAAAAAATCGGGGCTGCCGCGCACCGGCAACCCCGCATCTGAGCAAGCTCGAATGAACGAGTGCTCGAATCACTCGGAGTCCCGGTCCTCATCGGATCCAGGCGCGAGCAAACAACGAAACCAAAAATGTCCTCTCAACACCGTCTCGCCGGGAAATTCTTCCTCGACGGACCAATTCAACTATATAGAGAAAGCGTGCGCGCGCGTAAAGGAGAAAAATTCAGTTGGTGGCTTGCAGGATGTTGGCGGGGACCGGCATCGTTACCTGGACGCGTTTGCCGTCACGCAGGATGCTCAGGTAAACGATTTCGCCGGGCTGGAGGTCGCGCATGCGGTCCTGGAAGTCGAGAAAGTTGGTCACGCGCGAGCCGTCGACACCGATGATCATGTCGTAGCTCTCACCGACCCGCATGTAGTCGAGCGCGGGAATCACCACCACCGACAAGCCGCCCGAGAAAACGGCGCCCACCATCGCAGCAGCCGCAAGCGCGTCGTGGACGGTGTGAGTGTAAGGGCGCAGGCCCACGGCGGCGGCGGGACTGCCCTTCGTGACGGCAGTGATCAGCAGGCCGTCAGCGTCCTCGCCGGTTTTGAGTGTGCGTTTCGCTTCGCGCAATTGCATCCCGAATGGAGTGGAAAGCTCGCCCTCGCTGTCGAACTCCTGCAAAGCTTTGAGCTGCTCCGGCGGCATGCCGCTCTGCTCCTCCTGGTAACGCGCGACTTCACTGCTGTCGTTTGAAGTTTGTGAATCGGTCGCGATGCCCGATGGCTGCTGCTGCGAGGCATCCGCCGGATTGGGGGGCGTTATCTCCGCGGTGCCGGGCGCGGCAGCCTGGATGTTGTCGAGCGGCGTCGGCACCATGTTCGATGGGCCGGCGGCAGTTGAGCCTGCGGGTGTGGATGCGGCAACAGTCTTTAGGGTGGTGGTATCGGCGCTGGACTGGGCGGAGGCGAGCGCGCTGGCGAACAGAACCAGCACCATCGCGGCGAGCGATGCGCCGAACGCGTGATGCTCGCGCGCGTTGCTAGTTAAGACTCCAGCGCTTTTCATGCTCCACCACGCGGCCCTCTCGCTCGAGCTTTTTGAGATGAGAGCGAATCGAGCTCGCAGCCGCAGCGTGCAGATATTCCGGATAGTCGACGTAAATCTTCTTCACGATCGCCATCGCGTCGAGCGGGCCCGCGCCGTCGCCGAGCGCCTCGAGCACCTGGCGCTCGCGCAATTCGCGATGCGCAATGTACTCGCCGATCTTTTCTTTCGGATTGCGGATGACCGGGCCGTGCGCCGGATAAATCGTCTCCAGATCGAGCGCCAGCAGGCGCCTGAGCGAATCCATATACTCGCCCAAATTCCCGGTGTCGTCGGGAATCACCGTGGTCCCTGCGCCAAGCACGACGTCCCCCGTAAAGACCGCGCGTTCTTCTTCGAGATAGTAGCACAGGTGATCGGGCGCGTGACCGGGCGTGAAAACTGCGCGCAGGGTGGCGCCTTCGGTGTGCACGATAGCGTCGTGGCCGATCGCAGAAATCTCGCCGGCGGGCGCGTCATGGCCCGCCCACGGCATCTTCAGCACTTCCATCTCGCCGAATTTTTCAGTGACTTGCTTGACGCCTCCAAGGTGATCGACGTGCGCGTGGGTCAGCACGATTCGTTCGAGCTCGGTGGCGCCGGAGAGTTCCTTGAGCGCCGTTTCGAGCAAGTCGGGGTAAATCGCGACGCCCTGCCCGGTGTCGAGCAAGATTGGACGTTTCGAGGTGCCGACGAGGTAAGTGTTGGTGCCGGGTCCGGTAAACGGACTTGGATTCTGGCCGAGCACCGTGGCGACGCGCGGCGAGATTCGCGAGTAATCCGGCATCTTGAGACCGATCATCGAATCAGTCACGACTCGCGTCTGCTTGCTCATCAAACGTCCCTCGAAAACTAGCGCCGGTTGCGCTCAAATATCAGCCGTAGTCCTTTTAATGTCAGAAACTCATCGACCTCTTCAATCGTTTCGCTTTCGGGTGCGATCAGTTCGGCCAGGCCGCCGGTCGCGATGACGCGCGCCTTTTCGCCGCGCTCCCTCAGGATGCGCGTGACGAGGCCGTCAACCAGAGCGGTGTAGCCGAAGATCAAACCCGACTGAATCGAGCCGACGGTGGTGCGGCCGACCGCCTCGCGCGGGCGGACCAGCTCGACGCGATACAACTTTGCGGCGTGCTCGATCAACGCGTTCATCGAGACGCCAAGCCCCGGCGCGATCGCGCCGCCGGCGTACTCGCCTTTGCCGGTTACATAGTCAAAGGTCGTGGCGGTGCCGAAATCGACGACGATCGTGGCGCACGCGTAGCGCTCGTAGGCGGCGACCGCATTGACGATTCGGTCGGCGCCCACTTCCTTGGGATTTTCGTAGAGGATCGGCATCCCGGTTTTAATTCCCGGACCGACCATCAGCGGGGTGCAGTGGAAATAGCGCTCGGCGAGTTGCTCCATCACCTGGTTAAGCGGCGGGACTACGCATGCGATCGCAACGCCTTCCGGCTTGACGCCGCCCTCGAGGCCCGCGCCCGCGAGCAGAGTGTTGAGCAGCGCGCCATGCTCGTCGGTGGTGCGATCGGTAACGGTCGAGATGCGCCAGTGATTGCGCAGTCGCTCGCCTTCGTAGATTCCAAACACGGTATGGCTGTTGCCAACGTCAACCGTTATCAACATGACAAATCCCCGTCCGACGGGCGTCGTCGGTAGCGACGCGATCGGGCAACGATAATAGCGCGCGAACTCTGCGTAAAAGAAACGGCGCGCGAGACGCCGTTAATGATGAAATCCGAACGGACTGCTCGCCATCCCCATCATCGGACTGCCCGCCGGCCGCCCGAACGCAGACATCGCGGGAGGATTCATCCACGGGCCCTGATTCAGCGGCGGGCGCGCGGCTTGAGTGATCGGGCCGCTCATCGGCGCATACGCAGATGCAGGAACTGCCGAAGTTGGGTTCGATCGCGCGACGGTCACCGGGTAAGGATACGGATAGACCGCATAGGGAACCGCGTAGACCTGTTGGTTCTGGTAGTCGTCGGCGTCACCCCAATCCTGATCGGGCGCGCCGGAGCTGGCGGTATCGTCATCGAGGACTTGAGGCGGAGCACCGGGCGACGGAGCGTTGATCGCCTGGGTGCCGTCGTCGTCATTGGCGTCGGCAGCGGCGTCGCATGGAACCGAGGCAGTGTCCCCGGTGCACGTCGCCTGCGGAATCTCAAGCACCTTGTTTGCAGTCTCCGCGTTCTCATCGATGCCGGGTCCTGTACGATCCCAATTGGCATCGACGCTCGTGCCGGACTCGGGCTCCTCCTGGGAGAACGCAAAACGCGCACTCACAAAGACGGTCATCGCGAGCGCTGCAAAAATTGCGACGATCAACCGCGGGCACTTCATGAGATAAACATTACCAGCAGATCCGCAGAGCGCCAAGGCAAAATCTGTAGCGCGCCCGGATAAGGTTTGCACGCTCGCCGCGAGCGGCTAAGATTCCGCGTTATGTCGGAAGCAAAAGTCGCATTGGTAACCGGCGCAGGCCGCGGCATCGGCCGCGACATCGCGCTCCGCATGGCAAAGGAAGGGTACGCGGTCGGGCTGATCGCGCGGACCAAGTCGCAGCTCGACGAAACCGCCGAGTTGATTCGCGCGCAAGGCGGCAAGGCGGTCGTGACGCCGACCGACGTCGCGCGCCGCGAGCAGGTCGTCGCCGCGGTCGAGACCGTCGAGCGCGAGCTCGGGCCGATCTCGGTGCTGATCAACAACGCGGGCGCGTACCTGCGCAAGCGCTTCACCGAAATCACCGAAGAGGATTTCGATTTCCAGCTCAAGGTGAACGCATACGGGCCGTTCTTCTGCACGCAGGCGGTCATCGGCAAGATGGCCGAGCGCAAATCAGGCACGGTGATTTTCGTGCTGGGATCGGAGTCGCGCAGCGGACCGGCGCAATATTCAGCCTACAACGCGTCGAAGCTGGCGCAGCGCGCGATCGCGGAATCGGTCGCCTACGAGTTCATGCATCTCGGCGTCCATGCTGCCGCGCTCGACGTGGACGGCGCCGTGGACAGTGCGCGAGTGCGCGAGTCGATGCCCGACGTGGATCCATCGCACTTCGTGCCGCCCGCCGCGATATGCGACGAGATAGTGCACCTGATCAATCAGTCGAAGAGCGCGTGGACGTTTCAGGTGGACATGCGAGCGTTCGTGCAATGGCGCCCACGCGTCGCGCCGAAGAAAAAAGTCTGACGCTCTGGCACGCTGGTCTTGGCAGAAGCGAATATATAAGTTCGACGCGTCGGGGTGTGGCGCAGACTGGTAGCGCACTCGCTTGGGGTGCGAGTGGTCGCCGGTTCAAATCCGGCCACCCCGACCACTTCAAAAACCTGGTGAATCAAGGGGTTCTCGCCATCTCACTTCAGGAGTGGCTTTTGCCCGTCCGCGTATTGTGCCCACTTTGTGCCCCCTCTGTGGCAATTTCGGTCTGTAGGGCGGTCTCTGCCGGACTCGGTTCGAGGGTAGCGAATCGCTGGGCGCCAAACTTCGATCGCTTCGACGGCGGGGCGCGCTCGTTCAACATTCAGATCAATCTCGGACCTGAGAACGAAGCTCCAGCGCTGGAGCTAGAGACCACCAAGGTTGCTCCCGCCCAAGGACGAGCCGCGCAATTGATCGGCGATTCAAAGAGCCGTCCCCGGGGAGATGTGCCTCGGCTAAGATGGCCGAAGGTCTGGAGATGTGCTAAACGCGCCGATAAATGCCGCATCGTTCAGTATCCGCCCTCGCGCTGACAGCGTCGCTGGTCGCCGCGACCCTGACGCTGGTGTTTCCGAGTGCCGGAAGCGCTATTGACGCGATCCCCGTTTCACCACACCAGCAAGCGCAGGCAGCTCAGCCGCCCGAACCGCAGATCCAAGGTGACGAG
>NZ_DATDGQ010000213.1:0-1762 GCF_036522015.1 Binatus sp. (SeqCode) | reverse complement strand
AGCCTCGCGACGTCGACATGCTGCCCTTCGCCGGTGCGATCGCGATGGCGCAGCGCGGCCAGCGCGCCAATCGCGCCGTGCAATCCGCCGAGATCGTCGCATAGCCAGGTCGGCGCTTTCATCGGCGGTCCGTCGGGAGTCCCGTTGAGCGAGATGAACCCGCTCATTGCTTGCGCGAGCGGATCGTAAGCGACGCGATCGTGAATCGGACCGAATTGCCCATAGCCGCTGATCGACACCTAAATGATGTCCGGCTTAACGGCGCGTACGTGATCGTAGCCGACTCCCCACTTCGCAAATGTTCCGGGGCGGAAGTTTTGCACAATGATGTCGGAGCGCGACGCGAGTTTCAGAAAAATCTCGCGGCCCTCGATGCGACGAAGATCAAGTGTCAGGCTGCGCTTGTTGCGATTGACCGTCGCCTGCGCAAATCCGATTTGCTTTTCGTGGCCGGGCAGCGCCGGCGGAATGCGCCGCGCGACTTCGCCCTCGCGCGCCTCGACCTTGATGACGTCGGCGCCGAGATCGGCAAGGATGCATGCGCACATGGGGCCCGCCCAACTCGTGGTGGCGTCGATCACGCGAACACCGTCGAGCGGGCCGGTCAAATCGCGCCGCGCCTCGCGATAGAACTCCGATTTTTCCATGCGCCCAACCTCCAGGCGGAGAGCATCGTACTGCGCGCGAGTCGGTTCCGACAACCGCGGAAGTGGCGCGTCGGCGAACGGCCCGCTAGCTTGAGCACGATGGCGGAACAGCAATTCTACGTCGGCATCCACGGCGTGATCGCCAGCCGCGGGCGAATGCTCGTGCTGAAGCGCGCGCCCACGATGAACTATCGGGCGGGGAGCTGGGATCTGCCCGGCGGCCATCTTGCGCTCGGCGAGAGTTTCGAGAATTGCCTTTTGCGCGAGGTCAAGGAGGAAACCGCGCTCGACGTTGCAATCGATGAATTGCTCGGCATGCACAGCATGCTGTCAGAGCCTTATCTGCAGGCGATTTACTCGTGCCGGCTGACCGTTTTTCAGAAAGTGCAACTGCGCCCCAACGAACACATCGAGCATCGATGGGTCACACTCGACGAGCTGGCGAGCCTGGAGCTGATTCCGTATCTCGCGGCCATTCTGAAGCGCGGAATGTTGAGTTATGTGAAGTGATCGCCAGCAGCTACCTTGCGAGCAGGCGTCCGCGCCAGTAGCCGAGAAAGTTGGCGCATTCCAGTTCGTGATAAATTGCGCGCTCAGGATCGCCGCGCATCGCAGCGGCTGCCATCCTGACGCCGTTGCGGACCAGCTTGTCCAGGCGATTGTGGTTTTCGAGCCGCGCGAACGCGGTGCCCATGCCGAAGGCGAAGCTCTTGCGGCGCAGATACGCAAGCGTCATTCGCTCAGGCGGGATCAAATGGTGCACGATCGCGCGCGGTGCGAATCCCATGGCACCACCGCGCGTCAGGATCCGAGCGAACAGCTCGGTGTCCTCGCCTGAGATCGGATTGCCGCCGACCACGCCGAGATCCTCGCGAAATTTTCCGAAGCGCGTGAACGCAGAGCGCTTGAAGCCGACGTTGGCGCTGAAATAATTGTCGAGCCGCTCGGCGGACGTCGTCGGCGCCGACTCGATCGCGCGCCGGTCGTGGACCGCGAGCTTGACCCACAGGCTCGGCCCAAGCCATTTCGGCGGCGGCGACGACCATCGCGGCAGAACCATTCCACACGCGGCGTCGAGGTCGCGGCGGCGCATATCGTCGAGCAGTTCGGCGGCC
>NZ_DATDGQ010000212.1:0-3765 GCF_036522015.1 Binatus sp. (SeqCode) | reverse complement strand
GCTACGCACGTCAGATGACCCCGCCGCCAACCGAACTCGTATCAGTGAGCACAATCGCGAAATTCAAGGGCACCACCGGCGCGCCCGCCTCCACTGGCAATGGCACGCCGACCGTCGAGCGCGACCATCTGTTTGACGTCGGAGTGACGCAGCAGATCATTCCCGGACTGAACGTAGGGATCGATTCCTATTACAAAAAGGCGGCGGACCTTATAGACGAAGGGCAGTTCGGACCGGCGCTTATCTTCGAGACTTTCAACTACGCCAAGGGGCGGGTCTACGGGGTCGAATTTACGGGTTCATACACGCACAACAATATCTATGCGTACGAGAACTTCGCCTGGAGCGTCGCGCAGGGGACGCAAGTGGAATCGGGGCAATTCAACTTCGCGCCGGACGAGCTGAAGTTCATCAACAGTCACTATATCTTCCTGGATCACGACCAGACCTTCACCAATTCCGCCGGCGTTGTTTACAACTGGAAGGGATGGATGTTTAGCCTCGATGGAATTTACGGCAGCGGGCTTCGATCCGGTTTCGCTAACACTGGAAATCTGCCGTACTACATCCAGCTCGACGCCGGCATCACCAGGCGTGTAACCGTCCCGAACCATGGCGGCGTTCTCGAGTTTCGCGGCGCGATCGTGAATCTGAACGACCGCACATACGAAGTTCGCAGCGGCAGCGGCATCGGTGTTTTTGCCGCCCAGTTTGGACCGCGGCGGGCGTTATACGGCGGGATAAAATGGGAGCTTCCATTTACAAAACCCCCGAGCGCGATCCAGTGAAAAAGTGAAAAGTGAAACCCAGGTCGCGCGGCAGGCGTCAGGTATTAAGGAGAACTGATACATGCAGGAACTATATGTAGCGTGGAACGCCATCAAGTTCGGCGGCGCGATGGTCTATCCGCTGCTGGCGCTCGGCGTCCTCGCGATCGCGATAATCATCGACCGCGGTGTCCTCTATGCGCGATGCCTGCGGCTGCCGTCGACGCTCGCGGACCTGGTCGAGACCTTCGGATTTTCGTGGATTGAACTCGAAAAGCGGTTGAACGAACTCGGCCCGCGCAATGCTTACGGACGCTTCCTCCAGGTGATCGCCGACAATCGCAACAAGCCTGCGTGGTGGGTCGAATCGAGAGCCAGCGATGAGGCAGGCCGGATCGAAAAAACCCTCGCCCGCGGACTTTGGGTGCTCGAGACTGTCGTGACCGCGGCGCCGTTGCTCGGCCTGCTCGGCACTATCACGGGCATGATGCAGTCGTTCAACGTGATCGGCGCCTCGACGCTGGTTGCGCCGACGCAGGTGACGGCGGGCGTCGCGCAGGCGCTGATTGCGACGGCGCTCGGCCTGCTGATCGCGGTACTCGCGCTGTTTGCGTTCAATCTGTTCTCGCGGATGCAATCGCAGGCGCTCGACACGATGGAGCGGCTCGGCTCGCGGCTGGTCGATCATATTCGGCTCGACCAGGAGGGCGGTGAGGCGGCGCCAATCCCGCGACCAGCAGCGGTCGCACGATGAGCGCGCGCATAGGAAAGATGCGATGAAAATTCAAAGAGCGCGGCATTTTCGTCACGGGCGAATCGAGATCATCCCGATGATCGACGTGATGTTCTTTCTGCTGGTGACGTTCATGCTGGCGTCGCTGTCGATGCAGACGCTTAACTCGATCGCGGTCAATCTGCCCAAGGGTAACGCCGAATCGATGGAGCATCAAGAGCCGATCACGCTGACCGTGACGCACGACAGCAAGATTTTCATCGACAAGACGCCGACCACGCTCGAGCAATTGGCGTTCCTGCTGAAGCCGATGCTCAAGACTAACGATCTCGGCGTCGTGGTGAACGCGGACACCGACGCGCCCGAAGGCACAGTGGTTGAGGCGATGATCGAGGCGCGGCGCGCGGGCGTCGAGAAATTTTTGATTGCCGTAAAGCATTGAAGTGGCCGGTGCAACTCAAATAGCGATGAGACCGCCGGAGTTGGACGAACCGGCGCGCCGCCTGCTGTGGATCGTCCCGCTATCGATCGCAATTTGGGCGATTTTGTTGAGTGGATTTTCGCTCATCCTGATGCGTACGAAGGTGATGCCGCAAGAAGAATCGAAGCCGATCGAGGCGCGGCTGGTCGAGATACCCAAGGACATCGGCGGGCTGCAAGGCAACGGCGGCGCGATTCATCCGGCGGCCCCGGCGATTCCTAAAGCCAAGCCCATCGTCAAACCGCATCCTGTCACTCACGTGAAGAAGATCGCGCCGCTGCCGCCGGTCATTCGTTCTCCCTACGGCACTGAGAAATCCACCGAAGCCCCGAGCGTCGAGGAAAAACCCGGCGCGAGCGCGGGAAGCACGTCGGAGAGCAGCGAGAGCGGCAGCTCGGAAAGTGGCGAAGGATCGGGCGGCGGAATCGGCACCGATACGGTGGGCGCGCGGGCGATTTACGCGCCGACTCCGGTGATACCCGACGACCTGCGCGAGGACGTGATGCAGACCGAGGCGGTCGCGCGTTTCAACGTGACCTTCGACGGCATCAGCCAGGTGACGCTGGAAAAGCCAACTTCAAGCCCGCGCCTGAACCAGGTGCTGCTCGATACGCTCAAGCAATGGAAGTTCTTTCCAGCAGTGAAGAACGGCGTCGCAATCGCGTCGTCGTTCGAAGTGCGAATTCCTATTACAGTTCAGTAGATACCGACATTCTGGTCCCCCTTCCCGCTCGGGAAGGGGTTAGGGGTTAGGTTCTCTGGATCCACACCAGCGCTGGCGCTCTTTCTTGCCTCTCAGCAAAGGAGCGCGTCGCGATCTCAGAAACCGGTGCCGGCTTCGCGTGCGCGAGCTGTCCGGAGGCCAGAAGCCATTTCCTTCCGTCGCGTTGCTCAGGTCGTCAGGATGACGCAAGAGACTCGCGTTGGTCACTCCGCACCCGGTTCAGTCAGTTTGCCCAAGAGAACTGATTCAAGGATAAGATTCCCCTATGCCGATGAACGAGATCTTCCTTCGTCCGGTCGAGGGATTGCCGATTTCGGTTCGTACGTCTTACGGATTGCGGAACGCCGATATTAAATATGTCGGCGAGCTGGTGCAGTGCACCGAAGAGGAACTGCTGGAGATTAAGAACTTCGGTCGCAAGTCACTGAACGAGGTCAAAACGATCCTCGCGGACATGGGATTGTCTCTTGGGATGAGGCTCGACAACTAGTCCCACATTCGCTTTCAAAATGAACCAGTGCCCTCACTACGTCAGGATGACAGCAGGCTATCGATGACTTTGTGGATCATCGCCGGACCTATTTCGAACGCCTCCCGCCGGACATACTCGTTGGGCTGATGCGCCTGCTCTAGATCGCCGGGGCCGCAGATCAGCGAGGTGATGCCCGAGCCGGTGAACCATCCCCCGTCGGTCGCGTAGAGCGCGCCGCCGGCGGTCTTTGCGCCGGTGACGTCGAACAGCGTGGCTTCCAGAGCCGTTCCGCGCGGCGAATCGAGCGGGGGCACGACGTTCAGGAGAGCAGTTTCAATTTTCGCGCGATGCTCGCGCCCAGCGTAATCGTGACCGTCAAGCGCGACTAGCCGGCGCTCGATCTCATGATAAACGCCGAGCGGATCGGCGTCGGGCAGGGTACGATAGCTGACGCGCAAAGTGCATTCCTCGGCGATCATGTTGAGCGCGATGCCGCCGTGCACCGTTCCGAAATTCAGCACGTCGTGCGGCGCGTCGGGAAAAATCTCCGCATATTCGGCCGGCCGTCGCGCTGCGAGTTCCTGCTGA
>NZ_DATDGQ010000211.1:0-2909 GCF_036522015.1 Binatus sp. (SeqCode) | reverse complement strand
AGGTGAAACCGATCCTCGACGTGATGGGGCCGGAGATTTTTGACTTTGGCGACAACGTGGGCGCGGCGAACGTAGTGAAGCTCGCGGGAAATTTTATGATCGCGGCCGCACTGGAAGCGATGGGCGAGGCGGTGGCGATGATGCGCAAGAGCGGCGTCGATGCGTCGGCGGCACTCGATATGCTCGGCAAAACGATCTTTGCGGCCCCGGTTTACCAGGGCTACGGTCCGATCATCGCGCATGGGCGATTCACGCCGGCGGGTTTTCGGCTGCCGCTCGGCCTCAAGGACATCGACCTCGTGCTGCAGACCGCATTGGCGGCCAACGCGCCGATGCCGACGGCGAGCCTGCTGCGCGATCGATTCATCTCGGCGATTGCCAAGGGGCGAGCTGAGCTGGACTGGTCCGCGATCGCTTTGGGAGCGGCCGACGACGCCGGGCTCAAGGAATCGCGCTGAAGGATCTGCGAAACGCGCGATGAGATACGGCCGCCATATTTTCGCGCTCTTTATATGTGCGACCGCGGTGCTCGCGAGCGCGGGTCCGTCGCAGGCGATCGACTTCTACGAAATCCAGATTTACGACACCGATACCGCACCTGTCGGTCACCTGACGCTCGAATTGCATTCCAATACGACCTCGACTGCGACCGGGCAATTGGCGAAAAGCCAGACCGACGTGTATCAGATTCACGAGACGCTCGAGGGCACGTATGGAGTGCTGCGCTGGCTCGAAGTCGGGCAGTATTTCTGTACGGCGAAGCTCTCCAACGGCGACTATGAATACTCGGGGTCGCGAACGAAGGTTCATTTCGGAATCCCGCAGACGTTCGAGTGGCCGGTGCAGTTCGGCGGCAATATTGAGCTGGACTACATGCGGCATGCGGCTGAAGAAAATCCGACGACGCTCGAGCTGCGGCCGATCGCGGGCGCGAGCTACAAGGGATTTCGGTTGGTGGGGAACTTTGCGTTCGAGGATCCATTCAGCGGCCCGGGAGCGCATCACGGAATGCAATTCGATCCGTCGGGCGAGCTGGTCTACAAGCTGACCGACTGGCTTTCACCGGCGGTCGAATACTACGGCGACATGGGATCGATTCAGCCGCTGGCCAAGGTGCAGGAGCAGCAGCACTTTATCGTGCCGACGCTGAATTTTAATTTTCTGCCGCAGCTCGAGCTCAATCTCGGCGTGGGAATCGGACTGACTCGCGCGAGCAACGGGCTTTTTCTGAAATCGATTGTTGGCTGGACGTTTTAAGCTGACCCCTGACCGATTCAAGTACAATCGAACCCGCGGGAGATTCATCGTTGCGTGACTAGCGGAGCTAAACTATCCTCGATCCACGCGCTTGGCGCATTCGATGTCGTTTTCCTCATCAGATCGGCAACCGGACCAGAAGCTCGGGCAAATCCTGGGCCGGGTCGGTTCTGTCCGCACCCGACTTAACTCGTTGGCGTTGCAGCATGCGATTTTTTACACGCTCGCGATCGCGATTGCATCCGGCGCCGCGATTTTCGCGGGTGCATACTTGCTGTCGCCGCTCACTTTCATGATTGGCGGGTCGGCGCTGGTAGTTGTTGCGATCATCGGTATCGCGAGCGCGGTCTCGGCCGGCTGGCAAATGCGCACCAGCGCGGTTCGCGCCGCGGCGATCGCCGACGATCGTGCTGAGTTGAAGGGGCGCCTCTCGACGATCATCGCGCTCGCAGGCCTCGAAAGGCGCGGCCCGCTGTGGTCGTACCTGATTGAAGATACTCTCGGCTATCATGACCAGTTCGCAACCTCGAAGATCGAGCGTCGTCGCGTATCGCGTGCAATCTATCCGCTGGCCGGAGCACTCGTGCTGGCCGCGCTCGCGTTCCCGATTTCGAAGATCAAGCGCGCGCCGCAAATCATCCCGGGCAACGGGCAGGACGACCTGACCGTCGATCTCGACGACCTGCATCTGCGGGCCGCCGAGCCGGGCGATGAATCGGGGATGCAGGTCACCGCGGACCCCGCGACCATGCGCCGGCTCCAGGACAAACTTGCCCGCGAAAGTGCGGGCGGTGGAGACGTCAGCGGCAATTCGCTGAATCAACTGATGAACCGCGCGAGGGACATGGCCGGGAATTTACAGAACAAACTGACCGGTCAGCAGATGGCCTCGAAGCAGCGCCTCAACCTGCGCCTGGCCGATGCGGGCCGCGATCAGGATCAAAACGAAATTCATCGCGCTCCCGATGCGCAGAAAAATCGGCACGGAGAACTCGCCGGACAGTTCAAGCAGGATCAGCCGAAGTCCAACCACGAGTTCGATCTGCCACCGGAAGACGATTCGCGCCAGCCGAAGTCGCAGCCTTCTCCCGGCGGCAGGGGTCGGGCGGGCGTCGAATCCAACGCCGGCACCGACAACCCCAACAAGGATGACAGCGCGACCGATCGCAGTATCCAGCAGAGCGGCGAGAACAGCAGCAACGGTGGCGAGGCACATGGAATCGGCGCGGATCCCGACAGCCTGTTCGGCGCGCCCGCGGCGTCGAAGCTCGGTACCGAGGGTTTCGAGATTGCAATCGAGGCGCGGCCCGTCGATCACGGCGCGAAGGGCGCCGGTCACGCCTACGTCCCGCCCAAAGTGCGCACTCCTCTGAGCACGAACCAGGAGCCGGATGAGCCGGTGGCGCGCGCCGCGGTGCCGGCCGGCGACCGAACCACGATCAAACGGGTGTTCGAACGATGAGCGAAGTACAGGCGGAAACGCCGACGGTGGCGGATTTCGCCCGGACGTTTCGGCGTATCCAGGCCCAGATCCACAAGATGATCATCGGCCACGAGCAGGCCGTCGAGGAATTGCTCTCGGCGCTCTTCGCAGGCGGTCACGTGCTGATCGAGGGCGTGCCCGGCACCGGCAAGACCACGCTGGTCAAGAC
>NZ_DATDGQ010000210.1:0-8968 GCF_036522015.1 Binatus sp. (SeqCode) | reverse complement strand
CGCGACCCGGTTGATATGGACGACCTTCTCTTTGATCTCGAGGCCCTGCGGATCGATTCGCTGAACCACCGAGCCTTCTTTGAGCGTTCGTTGCCTTCCGTTCAAAACTTTAACCCCGCTTCGCGCGCCGCGTCCGCCAGCGCCTTGACCCGGCCGTGATAGAGAAATCCGTTTCGGTCGAAGACGACGTTCGAGATCCCGCTCTGAAGGCATCGCTCGGCGATAGCCTTGCCGACCGCTTTGGCGGCGGCGAGATTGCGTTTGCTTTTGAGTTCGTCGCGCAGGCCGGCCGTTTCAGTGGAGGCCGCGGCGAGCGTGCGTCCACTCTCGTCCGAGATTACCTGCACATAAATATGATGCAGCGAGCGGAACACCGAGAGCCGCGGGCGCTGATCGTTGCCGACCGCCTTGCGCCGCACGCGGCCCTGGCGAAATTTGCGTTTTTCCGATCGTTCTAGAGCCATAGCAACTAACCTTCTATGCCCACCCTTATGCCGAGGTCGAGCCAGCCGCGGCCTTACCGGCCTTGCGGCGAATCGTCTCGGTGGCGTACTTGATTCCCTTGCCCTTGTACGGTTCCGGCGGCCGCAGCTCGCGAATCTGCGCGGCGACGGTGCCGAGCAGTTGGCGGTCGGCGCTCTCGAGCGTGACCGTCACCTGCTTTTCGACCTTGGCAGTGACGCCCGGCGGAAGCTGATACACAATCGGATGCGAATAGCCGAGGGTCAGATTCACCTGCTGGCCCTTGGCCTCCGCGCGGTAGCCGACGCCGTTAATTTCGAGTACGCGGCTAAAGCCCTTGCCGACGCCTTCGACCATGTTGGCGACCAGCTTGCGCATCAGGCCGTGAATCGCGCGCTCTTCGCTGGTATCACCGGGCCGCTTCACGACGATTTCACCGTCTTTGATCTCGGCGGTGAAGCCGGGATGAAGCTTGATTTCGAGCTTGCCCTTGGGGCCTTCGACTTTCAGAATGCCACCGGCGATCGACGCCTTGACGCTCTTGTCGAAATGAATCGGTAATTTTCCTACGCGCGACATTGCTGATTACCAAACCCTGCAGAGGATTTCGCCGCCGACTTTTCTGCGCCGCGCCTCGCGCCCGGTCATCACGCCGAGCGGGGTCGAGACGATTTGCACGCCCATCGCGCCGCGCACTTTGCCGATTTCAGCGGCGCCCGCATAACGGCGATTGCTCGGCTTGCTGATGCGGTCGATGCCGCGAATGACGGACTCGCGGGTCGGCGAGTAGCGGAGCTTGAGCGCCAGCATTTTCTGCGGCACTTCGCCGCCGACTTCGACGCCGGCGAGAAACCCCTCAGCCATCAGCACGCGGCAGATCGCCTCGCGCAGCCGTGAATGCGGCACGGTGAGTTCGTTGTACCGCGCGCGCATCGCGTTGCGGATTCGCGTAAGCAGTTCTGCAATCGGGTCGGTCTGCGACATAATTCGTCTCTTCTACCAGCTGGCCTTGATCACGCCCGGCAACTTGCCGTCGAGCGCGTACTTGCGCAGGCAGAGCCTGCACATCTTGAAACGCCGATAGTACGCGCGCGCGCGGCCGCATAGCGGGCAGCGATTGTACTGGCGCACTTTGAATTTTTGTTTGCGAGTCGCCTTAACCCGCAGGCACGTTTTCGCCATTCAACTATCCTTATGCTCCCTGCGCCGGCGGCGGCGTCGAAGGTGTTGCCGCAGCCGCGACGGCAGCCCTGGCCGCAGCATGAGCCTGCGCGGCGGCTGCCGCATTGGCGGCGTCGGCCTCGCGCTCGGCCGCACCACGCATCGGCATCCCGAGCGCACGCAAGAGAGTCAGCCCCTCGAAATCGCTGCGCGCGGTGGTCGTGATCGAAATCGTCAAGCCCTTAACCTTCTCGACCTTGTCGAGGTTGAGTTCGGGAAAAATCGTATGCTCCTTCAAGCCGAGCGAGTAGTTGCCACGGCCGTCGAAGGCCTTGTCGCTGACGCCGCGGAAGTCGCGCACGCGCGGCAGCGAGATATTCACCAGCCGGTCGAAAAACTCCCACATCTTCTCGCGCCGCAGCGTGACCATCACGCCAATCGGCATCCCCTGGCGCAGCTTGAAATTCGATATCGCCTTGCGCGCGCGGGTCAGGACCGGCTTCTGCCCGGCGATCACCTTGAGCTCTTCGAGCGCGGAGTCGAGAATCTTGACGTTGTCGCGCGCTTCCTGCAGCGCCATGTTGATCGTGATCTTTTCGAGCCGCGGCACCCGCATCTTGTTGTCGATTTTGAGCTCTTTCATCAGCGCGGGTGCGATTTCATTCTCGAAGCGAACGCGGAGGCGCGCCGGTAGCTTGGGCTCGGGCGGCAGCGGGGCCGCCGCCGAAGCTTTTGCTTCTTCGGCCGCCTGCTTCTGCTGGGCCTGGCGCGCCTTGCCTTCGCGCTTGGCCTTGGCCGCAGCGTCGGTCTTGGCGGTCGCTTCGGACTTGGCAGCCTGCTCGGCCTTATCCGGCTTTTCTTTTTTATCGGCCATTAGTCGTTACCTATAACTTCGCCGCATCGCCGGCAGACCCGGCTCTTGGAACCATCGTCGTTAGCCTTGACCCCGACCCGGACCGGAGCGTTGCAGCGATCGCAAAAAATCATGACGTTCGAGATATCGAGCGCCGCTTCCTTCTCGACGATACCGCCGGGGCTCTGCGCGCCGCGCGGCTTGCTGTGCCGCTTGACGAGATTGAGCCGCTCGATGACGACGCGTCCGCGCTCGGGCAATACGCGCATCACCTTGCCGGTCTTGCCGCGGTCGCGGCCGGCGACGACCATCACGGTGTCGTTCTTCTTAATCTTGTACTTCGCCGACGCCATCACAGCACCTCCGGCGCGAGCGAGATTATTTTCAGAAATTTCTTCGCCCGCAGTTCCCTGGCGACGGGGCCGAAGATGCGCGTGCCAACCGGCTCGTGATCCTTGTCGAGCAGCACGGCCGAGTTGCCGTCGAAGCGGATGTAGCTGCCATCGTCGCGGCTGATCTCTTTGGCCGTGCGCACGATCACCGCGCGCGACACGTCGCCTTTTTTGACCTTGGCGTTGGGAATCGCCTCTTTCACTGCGACCACGATCACATCTCCGACCGACGCGTACCGGCGCTTGGAGCCGCCGAGCACCTTGATGCACATCACCTTGCGGGCGCCCGAGTTATCGGCGACATCCAGAACTGTTTGCACCTGTACCATCGCGCGCCCTACCCCGCGGCCTTTTTGAGAACGCGGCTGACGCGCCAGCGCTTGTTTTTGGACAGCGGACGCGACTCGATAATCTGCACCCGATCGCCTTCCTTGCACTCGCCGCGCTCGTCATGCGCCATGAACTTGGTGCTGCGGCGCACGCGCTTGCCGTACAGCGCATGCTCGACCATGCGATCGACCTTGACCAGCACGGTCTTGGTCATCTTGGCGGAGACCACCGTCCCCTCGCGCCGTTTAATTCGCTCCCGCATTAACCTGCCTTCTTCTCCGTTGCCGTTTCGCCACGCTTCTTCTCGCCGAGCAAAGTCATAATCAGCGCCAGCTCGCGACGCGCGCGCCGGTAGCCGGCGTGATTGTCGAGCTGATTGGTGCGCAGCTTCAGGCGCAGACGGAAAATTTCCTCGCGCGCCTCGCGCTCCTTGACCCGCAAATCCGGCGCGGTCATCTGCCTGAGTTCGTCAAGCTCCAAGGCCGCCCTCCTCGCGCTGGATCATAATTGTTTTAATCGGCAGCTTATGCGCCGCCAGACGCATCGCTTCCTTGGCGGTGGCGTAATCGACGCCTTCCATCTCGAACAGAATCCGGCCCGGCCGCACGCACGCGACCCATCCTTCGGGCGAGCCCTTGCCCTTGCCCATGCGGGTTTCGGCCGGCTTCCGGGTGAAGGGCTTGTCGGGGAAGACGCGAATCCAGACGCGGCCGCCGCGCTTGATATGGCGGGTGAGCGCGATACGGGCGGCTTCCAGAGCGCGCGTATCGATCCGGCAAGTCTCGAGCGACTTGAGGCCATAGTCGCCGAAGGCGAGGGTGAGACCGCGCGACTCGGCGCCGCGGACGCGGCCCTTCATCATCTTGCGCCATTTAACTTTTTTTGGTGCGAGCATCTTACTTCGTCAATTCGCCTGCACAGGCGTTCCTGCGCGTTTCGCGTCCGCATCTTTACGAGTGAGAACTTCGCCGCGGAAAATCCAGACCTTCACGCCAATCTGGCCGTAGGTCGTGCGCGCCTCCGCAAAGCCGTACGCGACCTCGGCGCGGAGCGTCTGCAGCGGCACGCGACCCTCGCGATACCATTCCTGGCGCGCGATTTCCGCACCACCGAGGCGTCCAGCGACGTGCACCTTGACGCCCTGCGCGCCCATCCGCATCGCGCGCGTGACCGCTTCCTTCATCGCGCGCCGAAAGGCGACGCGACGCTCGAGCTGCAGCGCGATATTCTCGGCGACCAGCTGCGGATCTAGGTCGGGGCGGCGGACTTCGTGGATATTGATAAAGGAGTCGCGCCCCTTGAGCAGCTTCTGGATGTCGAGCTTGAGCTTGTCGATTTCCGCGCCCTTCTTGCCGATCACGATTCCCGGACGCGCCGTGTAAATATTTATCTTGGCCTTGTTGGCCATCCGCTCGATTTCAATTCGCGAGATGCCGGCGTGGTAGAGCCGCTTCTTGATGAAATCGCGCAGCTTCAAATCTTCGTGCAGCAGCTTCGCGTAGTCGTGACTCGCATACCATCGCGAGTCCCAGCTCTCGATTACGCCCAGACGAAAACCGCGCGGATGTACTTTCTGTCCCATATAAGACCTCAGGACGCCCGCTCGTCCACGATTACCGTGAGATGGCTGGTGCGTTTATGGATCGGCGTCGCATGCATATGTGCGCGCGTGAGCGAGCGTTTCCAGGTCGGCCCGGTGTCGGCGGTCGCGCGTATAACGAACAACTTGTCCTCGTCGACGTTCTGCTGATCGCGGGCGTTGGCTATCGCCGAGAGCAGCGTCTTCGAGACGAAGCGCGCCGCTTTCTTGGGCGTGAACTCGAGAATCGACAGCGCCTGATCGACCTTCTTGCCGACGATCAGCTCGCACACAAGGTGCAGCTTGCGCGGCGAGATTCTGATGAAGCGGGTTCGCGATACGGATTCCATGACTCTTACAACTTCCCCGCTTACGCCTTCGCCCCAGCCGGCGCAGCCGCCGGCGCCGCGGGAGCCGACGGGATTGCCGCAGCCTTCACTTCGCCCTTGCGATCGCCGGCGTGGCCGTGAAAGGTCCGGGTCGGCGAGAATTCGCCGAGCTTGTGTCCGACCATGTTCTCAGTGCAGTACACCGGGATGAACTTGTGGCCGTTGTGGACGGCGAAGGTCAGCGCGATCATGTCGGGCGTGATCATCGAGCGCCGCGACCAGGTCTTGATGATGCGCTTGTCGCCCGAGGCGGTTGCGGCGCCGACTTTCTTCTGCAGATGCCCGTCAACGAACGGACCTTTTTTGAGTGACCTTGCCATAACTCTCTAGTGCTTCCCTTTCGGGCGCCGGCTGACGATCAGATTGTCCGACGGCTGTTTCTTGCGCGTCTTGTATCCCTTGGCGGGCTGGCCCCACGGCGACTGGGGATGGTTTCCTTTCGACTTGCCCTCGCCACCGCCGTGCGGATGGTCAACGGGATTCATCGCGACTCCACGCACATGCCCGCGCTTGCCGAGCCATCGTGAGCGTCCGGCCTTGCCTATCGAAATATTCTCATGGTCGAGGTTGCCGACCTGGCCGATAGTTGCGCGGCAATCCGCCTGCACCATCCGCTGCTCGCCCGACGGCAGCTTGAGGAGAGCCATCTTGCCCTCTTTCGCCATCAACTGAGCCTGCACGCCAGCCCCGCGCGCGAGCTTGGCGCCGGCCCCGGGCTTCATCTCGATTGCGTGAACGATGGTGCCGAGCGGGATGTTTTTAAGCATCAGCGCGTTGCCCGGCTTGATGTCGGCATTCTCGCCCGACTCGACCTTGGCGCCGACTTTAAGTCCGTCAGGCGCGAGGATGTAAGTTTTCACGCCGTCGGCATAATGCAGCAGCGCTATGTTTGCCGAGCGATTCGGATCGTATTCGAGGGCAGCGACGACGGCCGGAATCCCGTCGCGGTTGCGCTTGAAATCGATCAGGCGGAGACGGCGCTTATGGCCGCCGCCGCGATGACGCGAGGTCATGCGGCCGCGATTGTTGCGTCCGCCAGTGCGCTTGACCGGGACCAGCAGACTTTTCTCGGGCTCTTTCTTGGTGAGCTCGGAAAAATCCGCAATCTGCATGAAGCGCTGCCCGGGCGTGCGCGGATTTAGTTGTATGACAGCCATTTTCTTTTCTCAGTATCTATTCCATCGCGCTCTTACGAACGCTTTTAGAGCCCTTCGAAGAACTCGATCTTGTCGCCTTCCTTCAGAGTTACGTAGGCCTTTTTCCAATCGATCTGGCGGCCCTTGATTGCGCCTTTTTTCCGTTCCTTGCCCATGAAGTTCGAGGTGCGAACTTTGATCACGGTGACCTTGAACAGATGCTCAACCGCCTCGCGAATCTTGTCCTTGCTCGCGCCGGGACGCACGCGGAACAGCACCTGGCCGGCCTTTTCACTGGCCATGGTGCCCTTCTCTGTGATGATAGGCGCGAGAATCAGGCTCTCGGGACTACTCATTTGATTCCCCCGCGGTGCGAACGGTCGCCTCTCCCGCAAACCGGGCTTCAATCGCCTTGGCGGTCTGACTGGTCATCACGAGTTCCCGGTAGTTGAGCACGTCGTAAACGTTGAGACCTTCAATCGCGAGAACTTTATGTGCGGCCAGGTTGCGCGCGGCGAGCAGAAACTTGCCGTCTGCTTCCCCGGTCACGATTAGAGCGTGCTCGACGCCGAGCTTGACCAGGGCCGCCTTCGCCGCTTTGGTCTTTGGCTCGGAAATATCGAGCGACTCGACGATGAACAGCTTGCCGTTCCTGGCCCGATCGGAAATCGCCAGGCATAGAGCGGCGCGCCACGCTTTCTTCGGCATCTTGTACGAATAGTCGCGCGGCTGCGGCCCGAAGATCGTTCCGCCATGGCGCCAGATTGGCGAACGGGTCGAACCTGCGCGCGCACGGCCGGTGCCCTTCTGCCGCCACGGTTTGCGTCCGCCGCCCGAGATGAGTCCCTTGGTCTTGGTCGATGCGGTCCCGGAGCGGCGATTGGCCAGCTGCATCCGGACAGCCTCGTGCAGCAACGACACGTCGCCCTCGCGGCCGAAGACATTGCCTGCGACTTCGAGCTCGCCGACTTTTTCGTGCGACGCCGAATACAGCGGCAGCTTGACCGGCGATGCCGATTGTTTTTCTTTGCGCTCAGCCACTGGCTACCACCTTGGCGCTCGAGCGGCGGCGCGGACGAGCAGCATGATGAACCGCGAGCAGACAGCCGTCGGGTCCGGGCACCGCGCCCGAGACGACGACCGCGTTGTCGTCGGCAATTATCTCGAGCACCTCGAGATTGAGAATGGTAGCGGTCGCATTGCCCATCTGCCCCGCCATCCGCATGCCTTTGCGCACGCGGCCGGGATAAGAGCGGTTACCGATCGAGCCGCCGTGGCGGAAATATTCGTGGGTGCCGTGCGAGCCGGGGAAGCCGGAGAAATGGTGGCGCTTGATAACGCCGGCGTAGCCGTGACCCTTGGAGATTCCGGTCACGTCGACCTGGTCGCCAACCTTGAACACGTCGCTGGCTGCGACTGCCTGTCCGAGCGTCAACTCGCCTTCACCACGACGTTCGAACTCGCCCGACTTGACGCCGGCCGCGATGTTGGCCTTGGCGAAATGCCCGCGCACCGCGCCGGTCACGCGGGTGAGCTTGCGCTTGCCGAACGTCACCTGCACGGCTTCGTAGCCGTCGGTCGCCGCGGTCTTAACCTGCGACACCGTGCATGGCCCGAGCGTCAACACCGTGGCAGCGCGCACGCGGCCGTTGGCGTCGGTCATCTGGGTCATCCCGATTTTCTTTCCAATCAATCCGGTCAGCATCGGCCCTACTCGAGCTTTATTTCGACGTCCACGCCCGCGGCGAGGTCGAGCTTGCCCAGCGCGTCGATGGTCTGCTGGGTCGGCTCGAGGACGTCGAGCAGACGTTTATGAGTTCGTATTTCAAAATGCTCGCGCGATTTTTTATCGACGTGCGGCGAGCGGTTGACGGTGAAGCGCTCTATCCGGGTCGGCAGCGGAATCGGACCGGCCACGCGGCCGCCGGTGCGCCGGATGGTATCCACGATTTCGCGAACCGACTGGTCGAGCAGGCGGTAGTCGTACGCCTTCAGGCGTATGCGTATCTTGTCGTTCATCCAGATAATACCGCGCCCGATTCGTTCAGCGCTCCGCTCCCATCTCTGCTCGAGTTCGCACGATTCTTGGTTGTCTTTGTTTCGCTGTCAGTTACTTCAAAATTTTCGATACGACGCCGGCGCCGACCGTCTTGCCGCCCTCGCGGATGGTGAAGCGCAGTCCTTCGTCCATCGCGACCGGCGTGATCAGCTCGCCAAGGATCTTGATGTTGTCGCCCGGCATGACCATCTCGGTGCCCTCGGGCAGTGTGAGTACCCCGGTCACGTCGGTGGTGCGGAAGTAGAACTGCGGACGATAGCCGGAGAAAAACGGCGTATGGCGGCCGCCTTCGTCCTTGGTCAGGATGTAGCCCGACGCCTCGAAGCTGGTGTGCGGGGTGATCGAGCCGGGCTTGGCGAGCACCTGTCCGCGCTCGACGTCTTCGCGCTTGAGGCCGCGGAGCAGCACGCCGATATTGTCGCCGGCTTGGCCCTCGTCGAGCAGCTTGCGGAACATCTCTACACCGGTGACGGTGGTCTTGCTGGTATCCTTGAAGCCGACGATTTCGACTTCCTCACCGACTTTTACTTTGCCCTTCTCGACGCGTCCCGTCACGACAGTGCCGCGGCCCGAGATGGAGAAGACGTCTTCGACCGGCATCAGGAAC
>NZ_DATDGQ010000209.1:0-5477 GCF_036522015.1 Binatus sp. (SeqCode) | reverse complement strand
GAGTGGCTTGCAGGTCCGCAGGCCTTGGCGGTTCTCCAAGGATTCCATCCACCAAGCGGCGCGCGCGTTCCTTTGGCGCGAGTGCCTGTGCAATCTGATAGTTTCGCGCGCCCGACGCCAGGTAAAAGCGCTCGTACAACTCGTTGCGGCTGGCAAGCGCGCTGCCGACGAAGTCCCACGCCAGTCGGAAGATTCGCGCGCGTTCCTCGGCGTTCGTCGTTCCTGCGCCGCGCAGATAACGGTCAATGAGAGGGCGGAGCTTCGGATCGTTAAGTTGCGCGCCCGTCGGCGCGGCGAGCAGATTGTGCGAGCCGATCAGCGTGATGATCTCGGCGACGCGCGGAAACCAGGTTGGTAGCGCGGCGCGCAAAGCAGCGAGCGGACCGCCGTTGGGGAACCAGACGCCGTTGCCGTATTCGAACGCTTCAACCTCCGCGCTGTGAATCGCCGCGCGGGCGAACTCCGCGTACGTCCAGATTTCGCCGAGCATTTGCTTGGTCGCCGGCGAAACGTCGTTGATAGCTTCGGCCATCTTCGTCGCTAGCCCGTAAGCGAACTCGAGTTTGGTCTGCGCCCGAATCATCGTCTGCTGCATGATGTTCGGATACCAGCCGGTCGCCATCACGGTATTGTAGGCGACGCGGTTGGCGTCGATGAAGACGCGATCGCGCGGGACCTCGACGTCGTCGAAAATCACGAACGCGTCCTGCTCGTCGAAGCGGCTCGACAGCGGATGGTCGAACTTGTTTGGCGCGGTCGCGCAACTGTCGCGGCAGATGAACTTCAGCCCCGGCGTATCCGTCGGCACACAAAACGAAAGCGCGTACGCCTCGGTGCCCTCGGTCAACGGTACGGCAGGATAGACAGCGATCTCGTCGGCAAACGGCGCAAGCGTCGCGAGAATTCTCGCGCCCCGCACGACGATCCCATGCGCAGTGTCGGTGACTTTGTGCAGTGCGACGTCGCTGCCCGGTTCCGGCACATCGCCTTTGACCTTGTCGATAGTGGGATGAATGATGGTATGCGTCAGCGAGAGGTCCTTGCGTGCGAGGATCTTCTGGTACGCGACAAGGTTCGCGGCGCCACGCTCGTTGCCGTTGACGGCCCATTCGTCGGCGCGTCCCGCGAATCCGGCGAAGGTGACATTCATATAGTCGGGCGTACGGCCCATCAGGCCAACGGTGAACTCCGCGATTGTCTGCAGGCAGGCGTGACGGCGCTCGAGGTCGGCCAGCGAGCGCGGGATCAGGTGGCTCACGTTGATCGGTTCGCCGGTCTCGGGATCCGGCATCAGGCAGACGTCGCGCGCCTGATGCTGGAGGTCGAAAATCCGCGCCAGCGTATTCGCCGCTCCCGCAAACGCGGGATGCGACACGATGTCGGTGACCTTGTCGGCGCCGACCCAGAGCTCGCGCGGTCTGGAAAGTCCAGCAAGGAACTCGCGTCCGGTGCGTGCTGCCATCAGCGGCCTCCTCGTACGATTCGTCTCGATACCACAGGGCCAAGCGAGCGAACGGCGCGATGGAAGTGTTTGATCGCGCGTGTCTTCGGACGACCGTTCCGCAACCCTTCGAGCTGCAGTTTGAGCGCGGCGCGCAGGCTGTCGTCGCGCTGCCGGCTTGTAATCGGATCGCCGCCAAGCCATCGCTGCAACTGGAAGAAGTAGAGGGCGAACAGACTGTGCGCGAGGCGGCTCGCGGGGACGTCCGGATGAAGTTCGCCGCGCGACTTCGCTTGCTCGATAAGGTCGGCGATCCCGCCGAGCATCGACGCCATCATTTCGGCCACGCCGTGACGGCGATCTTCGACGAACGGAAGTTCTCTCACGAATACGCGGGCCAGGCCGCGATCGCGCTCGTGCAGCGCGATCATCGCTCCAAACAGGTGCAGCACCTGATCGAGCAGTGGCCGCGCGGGCATCGTCGCAAACGCGTCATTGACGACGCGGCCGATCTCATCGCGGAAGAGCAGCACCAGGAGATCCTCCTTGGTGCCGGCATAGAGGAACAGGGTGCCGGCGCCGATATCGGCGGCGGCGGCGATTTCGCGCGTGGTGGTAGCCTCGAAGCCTTTGCGGCCGAAGAGTTTTCGTGCAGCGCGTTTAATCCGATCGAGCTTGTCGCGTTTGCCGCGTTCAATCCGGCCTGGACTTTCGTTCCGCATTTTCATTTTGAACTGAGCACGCTCAGTTATGAGCATGCTCATCAGTTACTAAGATTCGCCCGATCTGTCAAACGCATCCGCTGAATTTCGGACTCGCATATTTGCGAACCTGCGTCGTGCTGATTAGGCTGCGATCTCGATCGGAGGACAATTATGGCTGGATTAGTACTTCGCGAAGACCGGGACGGTCTCGCCACTCTCACCCTGAATCGCCCCGAGAAACTTAATTCACTCAACCTCGAGATGTTCGTCGAATTGCGCGCCCACGTGGACCAGCTTGCGCACGAGACCGAGCGCATCGGCCTGGTCGTCGTGCGCGGCGCCGGCAAGTGCTTCTCCGCAGGTCACGATCTCGCGGACATCGCGAAAGGTGAGCGCCCGCCCAAGCCTAACTTTCAATCTGAAACGATCGAGCGGCTCGCGGACCTGCCGCAGCCGGTCATTTCCGCCGTGCATGGACATTGCTACACCGGCGCGCTCGAGTTGGCGCTGGCAGGAGACCTGATCGTCGCGGCGGAGTCCGCGAAATTCGCGGACACTCAAGCTCGATGGGCGCTGACTCCCATCTGGGGGATGAGCCAGCGGCTGCCGCGACGCGTCGGGCCTTCGAAGGCGCGCGAGATGATGCTGACCTGCCGCACTTACTCGGGGGTCGAGGCGGCCGCGATGGGCCTCGCGAACATTTGTGTGCCGGATGATTCGTTCGACAGTCAATTGCGCGCGCTGGCCGAAACGATCCTCGCCAATTCGTGGTTCAGTCATCGCGCCAACAAGCGCCTGCTGATCGAGACCGACGGATTGCCGCTCGGCGCCGGCCTCGCGCATGAGGTGTACCGAAACCCCGGCGTCGACCCGGATATGCGCGAGCGCATCGCCGCGTTTACCAATAAGTCGGCGCGCCGTGCCTGAGATTGACGGCGCGCCCGCGGTGGAGACCGGCCAACCCGGCCAGCTCCAACCGCCGAGTGAACCTTCAAGCGAGCGTCGCGGCGCGTTTCGCGCACTGCGGCATCGCAACTACCGTCTCTATTTCTTCGGCCAGCTTACCTCGCTCGCGGGAACCTGGATGCAGAGCGCCGCGCAGGCGTGGCTGGTGCTGAAATTGACCAACTCGGCGACGATGCTCGGCGTCGTGTCGTTCGCGCAGTTCACTCCAATCCTGCTGGTCGGTTTGTTCGCCGGGGTCATCGTGGACCGCGTCGATCGCCGGCGCCTGATAATCACCACCCAAATCCTGCTGATGCTGAGCGCCTTCACGCTGGCGGCGCTGACGTGGACCGGCACCGTCCGCGTCGGGTACGTCATTCTTCTCGCTGCGTTCAACGGCACCATCGGATCGTTTGACATGCCCGGCCGCCAGTCGTTCGTGGTCGAGATGGTAGGTTACGATGATCTCGCCAACGCGATCGCGCTCAATTCAATGATGTTCAACAGCGCGCGCATGCTGGGCCCGGCCGCGGCGGGATTGCTGATCGCATGGCTCGGCATCGGCACCTGTTTTTTCCTTAACGGCGTAAGCTTTCTCGCCGTCATCTGGAGTCTAACGCAGATGGAAATTCCCGCGCGGGTGATTGCCGTGACCGGCGCGCGCATGATTCATCAACTGCGAGAAGGACTTGCCTATGTCTGGAGCAACCGCCCGATCTTCTACCAGATGGCGCTGGCCGCGGTGACCAACGGTTTCGGCTATCAGTACCTGGTGCTGGTTCCATTATTCGCCAAGAACGTGCTCCACGGCGACGCTCGCACGTACGGATTCCTCGTCGCGATTCAGGGACTCGGCTCGGTCGCCGGCGCGGCCACGCTGGCGTCGCGCGTGTCCACGCGAGGAATGAGGAACAATCTGCTTGCAGGACTTTTTCTCTCGGCGGTCGGAATCGTGATCTTCGGGATGTCGCGCTCGTTCGCATTGTCGCTGGCCGCGCAATTCGTAATCGGCGCAGGGCTGACCAACTTCAGAGCATGCAACAACACGCTGGTGCAGATGTTCGTCAACGACGATCTGCGCGGCCGCGTGATGAGTACCTATCAACTCGCCGCCGTCGGGATGACCCCAATCGGCGCGCTCGAGGTCGGTTACATGGGCTCGCACCTGGGCCCGATGCAGACCGTCGTGATATGCGGCGTGGTCATCCTGCTCAGCGGCGTGGTGTTGCTCACCCGGCTCAAGTCGGTCGGCATGGACGCGGCGCCGTCGTAATTTCGTCCTTGTAAGACACCCCACGGCGCGTGTTCAATGCTCGCTAACCGTTCCAACTGGAGGAGCCTGCCAATGAAATCCTGGATCTCGAAAGCCGCGGTAGGGATCGCAATGATCGTCGCGCTACCAATCCTTGCGCACGCCGATTCCTGGCAAATCGATCCCGCGCATACCAACGTCGAGTTCAGCGTGCGCCACATGATGATCTCGAACGTAAAGGGGCAATTTCAAAAGACCTCGGGAACGGTCGATGTCAACGGCAAGGATCCTACGTCGGCAAAAATCGACGCGACGATCGATGCCACGTCGATCAACACGCGCGTCGACAAGCGCGACGCTCATCTGAAGAGTCCCGCGTTTCTCGACGTCGACAAGTTCCCAACCATCACGTTCAAATCCACGAAAGTCGAAGTCGATGGCCCGGGCAAGTGGAAAGTGACCGGCGACCTGACGCTGCATGGCGTAACCAAGCCGGTCGTGCTCGAGGTTGAAGGAACCGGGGCGCCGATCAACGATCCGATGGGCAACACGCGCGCGGGCGCGTCGGCGACGACGAAGATCAAGCGCAGTGATTTCGGTCTTACCTGGAATCAGCCGCTCGAGGCCGGCGGCGTGATGGTCGGCGACGAAGTCGCGATTTCGATCGACGTCGAGGCGATCAAAAAGTAGCGATGCGCTCGTAGTGTTCTACCTGACGCTGCATGGGGAGACCGAGTGGAATCGCGAACGCCGGTTCCAGGGACAACTCGATTCGCCTCTCACCGAGCATGGCGTCAGCAGGCTCGTCGAATGGGTGTCACTCTGCGCGAACTGCTCGGAGACTCGACGGGATACGCGGTAGTCAGCAGCCCGCTCGGCCGCGCTCGCCGGACGGCGGAGATCATCTGCGAGGCGCTGGAAATAGAGTCGCGGCAAATCGAAACAGACGCACGGCTCGCGGAAATCAATCTGGGTTCATGGGCCGGCATGACGCGAGATGAAGTCGTGGCGCGATGGCCGACGGCGCTTGACGGGGCCGGACGCTACGATTGGTACTTCCGATCTCCCGACGGCGAGACGCTGGACGACTTCACGGCGCGCGTGCGGCAATGGCTCGATGACATCGCCCGCCGCG
>NZ_DATDGQ010000208.1:0-15274 GCF_036522015.1 Binatus sp. (SeqCode) | reverse complement strand
TCGAATTCCGGCCGCGCTCCGCTGCCGTAAAGTTTCAGCGCGCCTTTTTCTCCGACCGCGTTCGGCCGCTGGAAGATCCAGTTCTGCCACGCCGACAAACGCGCAAATATTTTCGACTCGAGCGTCTCCGGCCCGCCGAATCGCAACGACGCTTCCATCCCGGTCAACGCGTCCGACGAGAAGGCCGCGCGTTCCTCGAGCGCGAGGCGGACCTCGTCGTCCCAATCGATCTCGTCCGGCGTGAAAGTCACCAGGCCCAATCCATCCGCCTGCGACGCTTCGATCAGGTTGCCGATCTTTCCGCGCAACTCCTCGACCCGCTCGGGTTCGCCCTGAAATCTGCTCTCCAGCCGGGTCAAGCCGTTGCACATCGGCATCGCCCCGAAGTTCATTTCTGTCAGGCTGACACTCGCCGGCATCGACTCGTCACCTTCCCCCAATCCGCGCAGCATGTACGTACGGTCCGACGCCAGTGCGAGCTCCAACAGGATTCCGCAGAAACACGACCCCGGCTCGATAAACGCAAAGATCGATCGCGAGCTGACGTCGAGCCGTTTCAGTGTGCGCTTCAGGTAGAGACGAATTTCACGCATCAGCCAGTCGTCGGCGTTCGCGGCGAGGAACGCGTCGTACGACTTCACCAGCGTCGAGTCGCCCCGCGTGCGAAAGATCCATGTGCGGACAGTTTCCTCGTTGAAGCGCAGATGCAGAATCGCGTCTTCGAGTTCGCGCGCTAGCGCCAACGGCCAGAAATCCGCGCCGATCGAGTGAGCCTCTTCGACGTTGCGCGGCGCCGAATTCTTCGGTCCCTCGATCGTAAACGACGCGGTGGAATTGTCGCGATCGATGTCGATCGTCAGATGCGCGTACTTCACCCGTCGGTCTTCGATGTCGCGAGAGAGCGGAGGGAGCGATATGCCGCGCGGATTTGCAGATCCACTTGCACGCGCCACAAACTCGAGCGCTCTTTGCGACGCCGCCTCGATTAGGCGCGAGCGGGGCACGACTTCGTCCACCAGCTGCCATTCCTCGGCGCGCTTGCCCCTGACCCCTTCCTCCGTCGTGCAGAAAAAATCCGCGCGGTCGCGCCTGACGCGACGCTTATCGACCAGCCGGGTGAGCCCGCCGGTGCCCGGCAGCACGCCGAGCAACGCGACCTCCGGCAGCGAAACGCTGGTCGAGCCATCGTCCGCCATCATTATATAGTCGGTCGCCAGCGCGAGTTCGTAGCCGCCGCCCGCGCACGCCCCACCTATCGCCGTCATGTAGTACTGTTCCGAGTTCAGCGTCGCATCTTCGATCGCATTGCGCGTCTCATTCGTAAATTTGCAGAAATTCACTTTGAATGGATGACTCGACAGGCCGAGCATCCTGATATTCGCACCCGCGCAGAACACTCGCTCCTTGCCCGACGTGACGATCACGCATTTCACTTCAGGATGTTCGAAGCGCATCCGATTCACGGCGTCGTTGAGCTCGATATCGACGCCCAGGTCGTAGGAATTAAGCTTCAGCTCGTAGCCCGGCGCGAGGCCGCCGTTTTCGTCCACGTCCATCGCAAGCGTCGCGACCGGCCCGGCGAAATTCAAACGCCAATGCCGATACGCGGACGGCTCGGTTCGAAAGTCGATCATCGCAAAAATCTCCAGCCTGGAAGAGATGCCCTTTCTTGCAGTATAGACCGCGCCAGACCCCGCGATTCAACAATCGGCTCGCGTCACCCGATGCGCCTGAGCACGACCATCGCGTGGCCTGCGACGTAAACCCGCTCTTCGAATGAATACGACTTGGCGCCCTGTGGCGACGACTTCGCGTCCGCTGTGTCGAGGACGATCACCCATTTCCGTCCCCATTTTTTCGGCGGCAGCTTGAATTCCATCGGCTCGCCGTATGAGTTGAACATCAGGAAGAAGCTGTCGTCGGTAATTTGCGCGCCGGCGCGATTGAGTTCCGTCATCGCGTTCCCGTTCAGAAACGCGCCGAGCGTTTTCGCGTATCCTACGCCCCAGTCGCTCGCAATCATTTCGGCTCCGTCCGGCCGGAACCATTCGAGATCTTTTAGTCGGCCCGCCTTCGCCGGAGTCCCGGTGAACCATCCCCGTCGCCGGAAAATCGGATGTTCGCGGCGGAGCTCGACCAGTCGCCGCGTGAACTCAATCAGCGCCGCATCGGCGCTTTGCCAATCGATCCATGAAATTTGATTGTCCTGGCAGTAGGCGTTGTTGTTGCCGCGCTGGGTACGTCCCAGCTCGTCGCCCGCAAGGATCATCGGCACGCCCTGCGACAGGATCAGCGTCGCCAGGAAGTTGCGCTGCTGCTGCGAACGCAGCGCTCGAATTGCGGGATCCTCGGTCGGCCCTTCGACGCCGCAATTCCACGATCGATTCTGGCTGATACCGTCGCGGTTATTTTCGCCGTTGGCCTCATTGTGTTTATCGTTGTACGAGACCAGGTCGGCGAGCGTGAAGCCGTCGTGCGACGTGACAAAGTTGATGCTCGCGAGCGGTGCGCGGCCGCCGGCGCGATATAGATCCGAGCTGCCGGTGACACGCGAGGCAAACTCGCCCATCGAATCGTTCGCGCCGCGCCAGAAATCGCGCATCCCGTCGCGGTATCGGTCGTTCCATTCTTTCCAATAGACCGAAAAATTCCCCACCCGATAGCCGCCCTCGCCGACGTCCCACGGTTCTGCGATCAGCTTGACCGTCGATATCACCGGATCCTGCGCAATCGCGGCGAAAAACGGGCTGTCCGCGAACTCTCCCCGCGCCCCGCGCGCCAGCGTCGTCGCCAGGTCGAAACGGAAGCCGTCCACGTGCATTTCGACTATCCAGTAGCGCAGGCTGTCCATCACCATCTGGAGAACCCGCCAGTGCGTCGTGTCGAGCGAATTGCCGGTGCCGGTGAAATCCTCGGCTCGGCCGCTGCCGTCCTTGCGCAGCCGGTAGTAGTTGGCATTGTCGATTCCGCGAAAACAAATCGTCGGTCCGTTCTCGTCTCCCTCGCCTGTATGGTTGTAAACGACGTCCAGGATCACCTCGATTCCCGCGCGATGAAACGCCTTCACCATCGTTTTGAATTCGGAAACCCCGCTGCCCGGCGCGGCGACGGAGGCGAACCGGATATCCGGCGCGAAAAAGCCGATCGAGTTGTATCCCCAATAGTTAGACAGCCCGAGTTTTCCCAGGCGATGTTCCGGAGTTGTCTGGTGCACCGGCATCAATTCGATGGCGTTCACGCCAAGCGAGGTCAAATGTTTGATCACCGCCGGCGACGCGAGCGCGGCATATTTGCCGCGGGTCCTGCGTGCCACTTCGGGATGCATCGCGGTCATGCCCTTAACGTGCGCCTCGTAGATGACGAGATCCCCCCACGGAATTGCCGGCTTGCGATCACCCTCCCAATCGTAAGCCGAATCGACCACCACGCATTTGGGCATCGCGGGCGCGCTGTCGCGCAGATCTAGTCGCGGCGCGGTTCCGACCGTGATCGAGCGGTAACCCATCATCGAATCGTTCCATCGGGGAATCCGGTCGAGCGCGCGCGCGTACGGATCGAGCAGCAACTTGGCGGCGTTGAAGCGATGCCCCGTTTTGGGATCGTACGGCCCGCTCATGCGATACCCATAACGCTGACCGGCGCGAACCCCAGGCACATACCCGTGCCAGATGTGCTCGGTGCGCTCGGCCAGCGGTAGGCGCGCGACTTCGTCATTACCAGACGCGCCGCCATACAGGCACAGCGTCGCGGCCGTCGCGTGTTCCGAAAATATCGAAAAGTTCACCCCTTCGCTGTCGGGCGTGGCGCCCAGCGGGTACGGCACGCCTGGCAGAGTTGAAAATCTGGACTTCGGCATTTTGACCGTGACACTAATGGCAAGCCGCGATGACAGTGGCAACCGTTGCGAATACACCGTCCGGTTCCCCTCTCCAGAAAGGGAGAGGGGTTAGGGGTGAGGTTGGCTTCGCGCTACTATCGGGACGGTTTGAAAAATGCGCTCCGTCGACTTCTATTTCGATTTCTCCAGCACCAATAGCTACTTCGCTGTGTTCCTGTTGCCTGAAATTTGCGCCCGCAACGACGCGCGCGTGAACTGGATGCCGACGCACTTCGCCGCCCTCTTCCGCGGTACAGGTTTCGACGTGATGGCGATGACGCCCCGAAAAGCGCGCTACCTGTGGCGCGATCACGCCCGCTATGCGGAACTGACGGGATTGCCTTTCAAAAGACCCCGCCGCTTTCCAATCAAGACCGCGTCCGCACTGCGTGCAGCACTGGCCGCGGGCAGTGCGACGCTGCCCGATGATGGCGGCGTGTCGCGCGAGCACGCGCAGCGCACGATCTCGCAGGCCATCATGCGCGCATACTGGGAACGCGACGAAGATATCGGCGACCGCGACGTGCTCGCGTCGGTTGCCTCGAGCGCCGGCTTCGACGGCGCAGCCCTCATGCAAATCGCCGATGCGCAGCCGGCGCGCGACGCCCTCGCAGCTCTAACCGAGACCGCGATTGCACGTGGTGTCTTCGGCGCACCCACATTTTTTGTCGGCAACGAAATGTTCTGGGGCAAGGATCGCCTGGACTTCGTCGAGCGATCGCTCAGACGGCCTGAATAACTGCCTACCTTTTCGGCAAGCGCCTGCCTTGTCGCGTCTATCTTTGCAAAATCAACGAGGGTTCGGCGGTTCTGATGCGTCAAAGCGGCATCAATGCCGTCCTACTGTTCGTAGCTGAAGTCTTGACACATTGTAGATAAAATTGAACAATAACGCCCGTGGTAGCGTCGGGGACCGCAAGATTGCGCAACAAAACTCAACAGGTCACACCGCGAGTTGGTATTTGAGGATTGCACGTCAAGGCGCGATTCGGATCTTGCCGTGAGGGAGAGGATCCAATCATCTCGATGGCGCCGGATTGGACCCCGGCAACATCGAGGTGCAGGTCGGGCCAGCGAATGCGCACCAATGGAGGTGTAAGCCGCCGGGATTTAGAGACCCTCTGGCTGGTCCTGCGGCGTCTGCGTTGGTTCAAAAATGCTCTGGAAGCGTTGCAGAAGTGCCCCGTAACGAAACGTTCCACACTATTGCTGGTGGGTCACGGCACAGTATTAACTACTGGTGGTATGGCACCTGATTTGCTCAAATAGCCTGGCGTAGATGGGTATTGAAAAGCATCGCGAGTCACTTAAGATAAAGCGCCGACCCTGCCTGTCAGGTCGGCATTTTGGCTCAATAGAAGTTTTATGAGCGCAGCTATGACCTCATCGCCTGCGATGGCGAAGCGAATCGCGCCGCGGGAACCGGACGCCCTGGCAACCCGCGAAGTCGATCGCCTGGTCTCCAAGCTGCTCGGCGAAATCAAAGTCCCGTTCGGCTCGCTCGGCACTCGAGTCCTCACCCAGCTCGCCGACCTGAAGCGGATTCTCTCAACCGACTACTTGAACGTGCCCGCGCTTCCGCAGAAGCCTTTGCTTAAAGAATTGGCGCAGGTCGTCGAGAAAGACATCAAGCAACACATCCCGACCTACGGCAGCCTGTCCGATCTTGGCAGTCCGCGATTGCTTGGTCATCTAGGCAAATTGTTCGGGCCGCGCGAACTCGAACTGCGCGCCGAGCCATATACCACCGGCGCCGGCCTCTCGCTGCGCGGATTTTACTGCCGCGCCGATCTCGGCAAAAAGAGCAAGTTCGTTATCTTCGTCAACACCGCACATCATCCGGGCGCGGTCGGTGCGACGCTCGGCCATGAACTCGGCCATTTCATCTACGGCTCGTTGGTCGGTGAGAAGGCCGCCCACACCGCATTCATGGAGGGCGCGTTCGCCAATCACCTGGTGGAAGAGGACGAACTGTTTGCCGACAGCCTGGTAGCGCTCGCAGCCTACAGCCCGGACTGGATCAGAAAGATCGGCAGCATCACGCATCTCGAGCCGGGCTCTTCGGATGTTCTATTCAACAGCATCAAGGACGCCTATGAACAGATCGGACCGGCCCATGGCCTCGATCTGACCAAGAGCAAGTTGGCGGCGGCGTTGCGGGTCCGTTACCTGACCTCGATGGCGCACTTTTTCAAGTTGCGGTGCGCGCTATACAAGTCGGTCGGCGTCTGATCTTCAAGTAAGAGGGACAAAACGGCCGCTCGCCGAAGGAAGACGGGCGGCATCGTTTTATCTGCCCCCCGCCTCAACCTCTTAACATTTACCCTTCCCTACAACGCCGCGAACATCGCGTTGAACAGCGCTGATGCCCGCCCGTCGATCAGCGCGTCCGAACCCATCTGATTCATCGTGTATCCAAACCCGACGCGCGCATCCGGATCGGCAAATCCAATCGAGCCGCCCGCCCCCGGATGCCCAAACGTGCGTGGATTCGGTCCGACTGGCGCATTCGGCTGATTGAGCGCAAACCCCAGCCCCCATCGCGACGTGACGCCTAGAATCAGATCCGGTCCGTTGGCCTGCTCGGTATGCGCCCGCTTGATACTCGCCGGCGTCAGCACGCGATAACTATTTAGTTCGCCCCCGGTCGCGAGCGCGCCATATAGTGTCGCGAGCGCGCCCGCCGTCGCATGTCCATTGGCGGCAGGAACCTCGGCCCCGCGCCACGCCCGGCTGTTGGTCAACGCGGGATCGACGACCGGCACCGGATTCGCGATCGCCTTGTAGGTCATCGACTCCGGATCGACGCTCATCGTCGCGATTTGATCGGGTTTGCCCGGCGGTGGCGGCGGCGCGCCAATCAGCTCGGCGATTCGCGGATCGAAACTCGCATCCACACCGATATGAACATCGAGCTTGAGCGGCCCCGCGATTTCCTCGCGCAGATAAGTGCCCGGTGTCTTGCCCGTGATCCGCCGGATCACCTCGCCGACCAGGTATCCGAACGTGATCGCATGATAACCGTGCTTCGTGCCCGGCTCCCACCACGGCTCTTGCGCCGCAAGCGCCGAGCACATCACGGGCCAGTTCGTATAAGCGTCCGTCGGCAACTGCTTTCTGACGGCCGGCAGTCCCGCGCGATGACTCAACAGAAGATTTACCGGAATCTTGTCCTTCCCGCCCTGCGCAAACTCGGGCCAGTACTCAGCCACGGGAGCGTCAAGGTCAAGCTTCCCCTGATCGACCAGCCGATGCGCGCAAATCGACGTGATCCCCTTGGTAGTCGACCAAACATTGACGAGCGTATCGCGCGTCCAGGGCTTGGACTTGGCCTTATCGGCATAACCGCCCCAAAGATCAAAAGCCGTCTTCCCATCGACCACCGCAGCAACCGCCGCCCCAACTTCAATCCCATTCTCAAAGCTATCCGCAAAAATCTCCCGAACCTTCTTGAACCGCGCCTCGCAAGTACCTTCGATCTTCACTGACATTTCTGATCTCCTCGAGTGGATGGAGGCAAGCTGTATCAAACTTCGAAGGAAAACGCCTTCAACGCCTCTTAGTGGCGTGGTGTAGTCATTCCTCAAATCTACCGCAGTTTCAATCAGAAGCGCGGGCAAATATACTGCAGGGCGCGTAATCGATGCCATCATCGTCGACCACCTTTGCCCGCGTTAGCCGGGTCGCCAGCCGGATGTATGGCCGGCTCTTTTCGGCGAATCCTTATCCGCTCTACAAGTTCCTGCGCACGCGCTATCCCCTGCTGCGCACGCCGATTGGGTTCTGGATTTCTACGCGCTACGACAACTGTCTCGAGGTTTTACGCGACAAGCGCTTCCTCGCATTCGATCTCAACGCGCTCGACGCCTTCCCGCCTGATGACGGCCTCAAGTCGATGCGCGAGGCGCTCCAGCATGCGATCGTTTTTCGCAATCCTCCCGATCACACCCGCCTCCGCCGGCTGATGACGACTTTTTTTTCGCCGGCGGTCGTCAATGGATTGGAGCCCCGGATTCAACACATCGTCGATTACCTGCTCGACGCGGTCGAGGCGCGCGGCTCGATGGATTTGATCAAGGACGTCGCGTTTCCATTTCCTATCGACGTTCTTGCCGAGGTGATGGGCGCCGACGATGCCGACAAACCGATGTTTCGCGACTGGATGCGCACGCTGGGCGTGCCGCTCGATCCCGTTATCAGTGCGAACGATCCGGGCGTCGAGGTGCGCCAGGCGATCGCAGACGTGCAGCGCTACTTCTCGGACCTGGCCGCCGACCGCCGCAAGCATCCGCGCGAAGACCTGATCAGCATCATGGTGGCCGCCGAAGGCCGCGGCGACTTGCAGACCGAGGAGGAACTGGTCTTCAGCGCGATGTTCACCCTGCTCGCCGGCCACGAAACCACGATGAACATGATCGGCAATGGGATGCTCGCGCTGTTCCGCAACCCCGACGCGCTCGCGCGGCTGCGCTCGGATCCGTCGCTGATAGAATCCGCGCTCGACGAGTTCCTGCGCTTCGACAGCCCGGTGCAGGTGACGTTTCGCACCGCGAGCGAAGATATCGAACTCAGTGGCCGCACGATTCCGCGCGGCGATCACGTCGTCGTGTTCCTCGGCGCCGCCAATCGCGACCCGCTGCGCTTTGCCGATCCCGACCAGCTCGACATCGCGCGCACCGAGAATCATCACCTGTCTTTCGCCGCCGGACCGCATCGATGCATCGGCGAAGTGCTGGCCAAGGTCGAAGGGCGCATCGCGTTCGAGACGATTCTCCGCCGGATGCCCAAGCTGGCTCTGGCGGACCCCAATCCGAAGTGGCGCCCCGCGATGAGCCTGCGCGGCCTTCAGTCCCTGCCGCTAACTTTCTAGGAGTAGTCGTCTGGCTGAGCGCGTATCAAGCGCGTCCAGTTATAACGCGCGTCCAGTACTCGGAGTTGTGTCATCTCGATGAGCGCAACGCACATAACGCGCGTCCGGTTCCCCTTCCCGCTCGGGAAGGGGTTAGGTTGCCAACGTCCTTCGCCACGTTAGCAGGGGCAGGAACGTCACCCGACTGCGCGCTCCGGGGTTCCTTCGTGGACAGCTTCTATTACTTGGCCCAGGTGAGCGCGGACGACGTCGGCCGGCACATCACCTGCGGCGAGGCGGCGGGCAGGTCCCAGACGCATGAGATGGAAAGCAAAGATCGCGAGGGCCAGTCCGGCGGCTACCACTATCACTGAAGTCATCGCGCCCGGATCGGTGCTGAGCGAGTGAACACGATTCAGCACGTAGATGACCGATGCGATCGATACGCAGATTGATATTGCCGCCATCGTCATTACGTCGCGCACGGGCTGTGAGCCGCCTCTGGCCAGGTAGCGCTTCAGCTCGCCACTGGAAAAGTAATCGAGGAACCAGCCGGTATCCTCGTCAGGGCCGGGCTTCGGCGGCGGCACCATCATGTTTGTCAGCGGATCGAGCGCAGGTTCGCCCTGCGCGTGGCGATCGATTCCATCGAGGATCGCGGTATGGATCGCTTGCGTGATCGGGAAGTGACGCGCGATCAGGAACGAGAGGGCCGAACAAGTCGCGGGGGTGAGCGCGAAAATCGCACGTAACGCAAAGACCACGTGCGGCGATTGCACGGCGTTGGGGACGTAGCCGAGCGAGGCCAGAATCGCGATCGGAATCGCGGCACTGGGAATCGCGATAAACTTCGGCAGCATCGACCAGAACGCTGTGTACTGCGCTTCGCGCCGCTTCCCCGTGTACAGCTCATCGTAGTCGATCACGTCGGCCTGCATCGACGGCGTGAGAAACAGGCCGGCACCGAATCCAATCCCGGCCCAGCAAATCAGCACCATTAGCCACCGGATATCGCCGGGCCGCAGCAAGAACATCGCAGCACCGCCGGTGATGCCCAAAAAGAAGCTCGTGAGCCACGCGTTGAGCTTCCCGACTCGTCGAGCAAACCAAACCCACATCGGCAGCGAGAGAAATCCGAATCCGAAATAACCTACCAGCAGCTTGGAGACCCACACGTTGGGATCAGGAGGATGGATTACATATTGGGTGAAGAACGGCATCATAGTGGCCGGAATCGCGCCCGCGATGCTCCCGACTGCGTAGCTGCTGAGCAGAATGCCGAAAGGGCGGTTGCGCAGTGCGCGTCGCACGCCGGGCACCAGCGGATTCGATTTGCGTGAAACGAAGTCCGGCCGCTCCTTCACCGTCAGCACCAGCAGCCAGTACAGGAGAGTCAGCACGACGCCGAAGAAAATACCGAGCCTGAAGAACATCTGACGATCGTTCAGATGCATGGTCTTCATCATTATGGCCGGCGCCCCGGCTGCGACGATCGTGCCGAGAATTGTGAACGACTCGCGCCACGCGAACAGCGTCGAGCGGTCGTTGTAGTTCTGCGTCAGCTCAGCCCCGAGCGCATAGTGCGGCAGAACGTAGGAGGTGTGAAAGATGAAATAAAGGATGAACGTGATGCCGAACCAGATCGCGGCGTCCTTTCCTTTAAGCGCCTCTGGCGGATTCAGCAAGCAGAAAAACGCGATGCCGCAGAGCGGAGCGCCGATCAACATATAAGGACGACGTCTGCCGAGGCGCGTGTGCGTATGATCGGAAATCCAGCCCATCAGCGGATCGCTGAGCGCATCGAGCGAGCGCGCGATCGCGATTGCCATCGCGAGGTATCCGAGCGGCACCAGCACCACGTCGGCATAGAACTTCGGCATGTGGATAAAGATCGGAATGATCATGCCAGCGCCGGCGAAACTCGGAGCGCCGTAGAGCAGCTTGGTCTTAAGGGTCAATGGCTCGGAAGTGTGCGCTGCGGTGGCGGCGCCTCCACCTGCAATTTTCGCATCCGCTGAATCCATCAGAACCTCCAGACCTCGAAACGCGAGTCCGACTGTGATGTTAGATTACTTAGCGGCGGAATGGGAATGACGAAATGCAGTGAATCCGTTGCAGGTGTGCTACACGCGACCGCTCGCCATTGACGGACTCAGCAGGACTCTTGGTAAGGTGGAATGCCATTTCCGGCTATTTGATTTCAGGAGGAACCGTCGTGGAAGCTGGCGAGATCAATCTGCTCGACCCGTTAATTTTCGAGGATAAGGTTCCACACGAGTGGTTCACTTGGCTGCGGCACGAAGCGCCCATCTTCAGACATCCCGAGCCCGGCGGTCCGGGTTTTTGGGTGATCACGCGTTACGACGACGTGGTCGAAGTGGGCCGCGATGGCGTCACGTACTCGTCCGAACAGTCGCGCGGCGGGGTGGTCGCGCTCGAGGACGTTGAGGCGGCGGCCGACATCTCCGCGCAGGGCCGCATGATGCTCACGATGGACGCGCCCGACCACACCCGTTACCGCTCGCTGGTGAATCGCGGATTCACGCCGCGCATGATCAACGCGCTCAGCACTCACATCCGCGAGATGGTGACGAAGATTCTCGAGCCGGCGCTCGAGAAGCGCGACTGTGATTTCGTAACCGACGTCGCCGCCGAGCTTCCGCTGCAGGTGATCGCGGAGATGCTCGGTGTGCCGTACGAAGATCGGCACAAGCTCTTCGAATGGAGCAACCGCATGATCGGCAGCAAGGATCCCGAATACGCGGTCAGCCAGGAGAAGGTTCAGCAGGCGGCGATCGAGATGTACATGTACTCCAACGAGCTGGCGAAGAAGCGCCTCGAGGAACCGCGCGACGATATCGTCACCGCACTGCTCAAAGCGGATCTCGACGGCGACAAACTCTCGGAGATGGACTTCAACGTGTTCTTCCTGCTGCTGGCGGTTGCCGGCAACGAGACGACGCGCAACGCGATGTCGCACGGAATGCATGCCCTGATCGAGCATCCCGAGCAGTTCGCGATGCTCGCAGACAATCCGGCGCTGGTGCCGTCCGCCACCGAGGAAATCCTGCGCTGGGCGTCGCCGGTGATGTACTTTCGTCGCAACGTCACTCGCGATACCGAGATGCGCGGGCAAAAATTCAAGGCGGGTGACAAGGTCAGCATCTGGTACATCTCGGCCAATCGCGACGAGGATATTTTCCCCAATCCCTTCACCTTCGACATCACGCGCACGCCAAACCAGCACGTTGCGTTCGGCGGCGGTGGGCCGCACTTCTGCCTCGGCGCGAGCTTGGCGCGGATGGAGATGAGCATCCTGTTCGAGGAGCTCGTGAAGCGGGTCGCGTCCGTCGAACGCACCGGCCCGGTCAAGCGCCTGCGCTCCAACTTCATCAACGGGCTGAAGCATCTGCCGGTGCGGTTGACGCCAAGCGCGCGCAAAGCCGCCTGAGTAAAAAGGTCCCCTTCAGGTGCTTGAAGGGACCCTTTCCTTCTTGTTCCCCTTCCCGCTCGGGAAGGGGTCAGGGGTTGGGTTGCACGGGCCACTTCACAGCGCTCTGGAATTAACTCGGCGTCAACTTAGAATCGTTCTAGGCCAATCATGCAATCCAGCGTCGGGCATTGGAGAGTTTTCGCTTTTGTTCTCGCCCTGGCAATTTGTGCTAATCTCACAATCCGATTCCTTCAAACCAATCGAAATCGGCTTCAACCCGATCGCGAGAAGCATCTCGAGCAGTTCCCGACTCCTTCGGAATTTTACACACAATCTCTCGATTGCGGCGGCATCTCGATTAGGGCGCATCGAGTCGTCGCCTACGCTGCTATGCAGATCGCTTGCGGCGAAGTCCATGTAATGTTGCGTCACATACCAGACGTGCGCGCCAATCTAATCGCCGCCGGCGTGGAAGTGCACGTCGTCGGCCGCACGCAGATGCTTACAGATCTGCCGGAGTTTATTGGGCTCAAGGGAAAGCGCGATGGAGATAGGGAATTCGATAAAGAACGGGGAATCAGTGGTGTCACGGTTGTATGTCCCGAGGAAAATCTCCTCAGATTGCCCGAGGACCCTTATTTTGCACTACACTCGGAGGCCTGCGTCCACGAGTTCGCTCATGCCATCCAGCTCGAAGGCATTCCCAAGCACCTTCAAGATCTGGTCGAACTACGTTACAAGTGGGCGCTGCAAAACCATCTATGGGGAGACACCTATGCTGCTACTAACGTGCTGGAATTTTTCGCCGAAACGTCGACCTGGTATTTCGTCGGTGCGGCGGGATCTTTTCCCGCGAAAGGCTGGAATGGCATTTTGCCGATGTACGACCTCAACGGTCTTATGATCTACGATCCACCAACCTTCACATTGCTGCGTGACATTTATGAGGGTCGCCTTGAGATCGGCAAGTTCGCCTATACACAAGCGAAACGCATTGCGCCGCAGCCAGTGGGACGCTCTGCGACTCGCGCAGCTGATGGCCTTTTAGTCATCGCTAATAAGACCGCGTCTTCCTTTAAGCTATATCTCGTCAGCCCGGATGGTGAACCAAGGTTATGGGGAAACATTATTCCGTATGAGCGTAGAGCGGTGCAGTCGTCGATCGGTTATAGGTGGCTATTGTCGAACGACCACGATCAGCCCTTTAATATTTTTGTTCCACAAGCGCAGTACAGCTATGCCCCTATAGAATAGGACGCGTGCGGGGCTCCGGTGGCCTTAAGCAGAGCCGCCTACTACCGCACAGATCGCGCTGGACTCTGCGTGCGCCACGTGGCAACAGATCGGAGAGAAAATTCCTGTCTTTGGAGGGATTCCACCATGCTCGATCACATTGGCATTCCGGTTTCGGACGTCGCCCGCAGCAAGCAATTTTTCGTCGCAGCGCTGGCGCCGCTCGGCTACAAGGTGATCATGGATTTCGGCGAGGCGGTCGGGATGGGCGCGGAGGCCGGCCCCGACTTCTGGTTCGGCAAAGCTCAGCCGGGCAGCCCCTCGCACATAGCGTTTTCCGCGGCGGATCGCAGCCTCGTCGATGCCTTCTATCGGGCCGCGCTCGCGGCCGGCGGCCGTGACAACGGAAAGCCCGGCATTCGAGCGCAGTACCACCCGAATTACTACGGCGCGTTTGTGTACGATCCTGACGGTAACAACGTCGAGGCCGTGTGCCGTAAAGGCTGAAGACTCCGTCTATCACCCCTGAGCAAACTCGGGGGCGAGGTGTTCAAATGGCCCTGGATTCGGAGCGTCCGCTGGCTGGCATCCGCGTGATCGATCAGGCGGACGAGAACGGCGAGCTGTGCGGCCGGCTGCTCGCCGACCTCGGCGCAGAAGTCATCCGTGTCGAGCCGCCCGGGGGCGCAGCGTCGCGCCGCATCGCACCGTTTCACGGCGACACCAGTTTGTATTTCGTGGTGCGCAATCTCGGCAAGAGGAGCATCGCGCTCGACCTGGATTCTGGTGAAGGGCGGCGGCGACTCGACGGTCTGCTGGACGCGGCTGAGGTGTGGATCGAGTCGCGGCGTTCCGACGATCTCAACCGTCGCGACGTACTCGAGCGCCATCCCGCACTCATCATCACGTCGATCACGCCGTTCGGGCTGACCGGGCCGTATCGCGACTACGTCGCCACCGACGCAGTCCTCGTCGCCATGTCGGGATTGCTTTTTCGGTCGGGCGTGCCGGGCAAGCCGCCGTTGTTGCCGCCGGGCGCGATCGCCTGCGACATAGCGGGCACTACTGCGGCGTTCGCCACGGTCGCGGCGTTGTGGGATCGCGCGAAGACCGGCCGCGGGCAGCATCTCGATGTGTCCGTGATGGAGGCGGCGGCGCAAACCTCGGATTGGGCACTGCCCAATTTCAGCGCTACGAAAGCGCGCGGCGGTTCATACTACGAGACTCGTAGCGGCTCGGCGCCGATCTATACGATGTACCCGTGCGCCGACGGCTACGTCCGCCTGATCATTCTGAATCGTCGGCAGTGGCGGGCGATGCGTGCGTGGCTTGGCGAGCCGCACGTCCTGCAAGCCGAGCACTTCGACCATCTGCTCGGGCGAATGTCGATCCAGACGGACATTCTCGATCCGATGTTCGCGGATTTCTTCAAAGACAAGAGCAAGCTCGAGCTGGCGCACGAGGCCCAGCGCCGGGGCCTCGCGATGACGCCGGTGCTGAGTCCCGGCGAAGTGCTCGCCGCAGATCATTTCGCGGATCGTAAAACGTTCCGCGCCGCCGAAGTGATGGATGGAGTGAACGGCCGAGCCGCCGATGGTTTCTTCATTCTCGACGGACGCCGCCTCGGCTTCACCGGTCGCGCGCCCGCGGTCGGCGAGAACAATGGCGACACCCTCGCGCCCATCGCGAAGGCAACGCCAGCCGAGAACTCTGCGCGACGCCGACCTCCATTCGCCGGGCTGCGCGTGCTGGATTTCGGAATCGGTGGCGTCGGCGTCGAAGCAGGCCGGTTGTTCGCCGAATACGGGGCCGACGTAATCAAAATCGAGACGCGCGCGCATCCCGATTTCATCCGCGCGATATTTGGCACGGAGATGAATCC
>NZ_DATDGQ010000207.1:0-5898 GCF_036522015.1 Binatus sp. (SeqCode) | reverse complement strand
GCCGGGGCTAACCTCGACGAAGGCATAGTAGTTGTCGATGTCGAAGACCAGCGCGTCCTGCGGGATTACCAGCGCTTCGCCGGGGCGAGTGACGACCGTCACCTTCGCGAGCATCTGCGGTTTCAGCCTGCCGCCGGGATTTTTCACGCTGCAGCGGATTTGCAGCGTGTGCGTGTTGGGATCGATGTTCGGGCTGATGCGGTCGATCACGCCGTGGAAGACTTCATCGGGAAACGCGGTGGTAACCGCCGACAGATCCTGGCCGACGCGCACACGCGACAGATCGTCCTCGTAGATGTCGCCGGTGATCCAGACGTCGTTGAGCGTGCCGAGCGAGAAAAGTATGTCGCCCGGATTGACTGCGCCGCCGCGCTGCACCTTGTTATCGACCACCGTGCCGCTGATCGGTGCGCGCACCCAGACGATGGGATCGGGCGCCTTGATGGCGGCGATGTCGGCATCGCTCATCCCGAGAAACTGGAGTTTGCGCTTCGCCGCCAGCGACAGCGCGCCGGCAAAATCCGACGAACTGCCGACGCCCGGCGCCGAAATCAGTCTCGAGGATTCGTGCGCCTGAAGATACTCGGATTCCGCCGTCATGAAGTCGGGGCTGTAGAGCGCGACGATTTTTTCACCGCGCTGAACGTTGTCCCACAGCGAGACGCGCGTCTGCTCGATTCGCCCCGCGACGCGCGAAACGATAGTCGAGGTACTGCGATCGTCGTAAGTGATCAGCCCGGAGGTTTCCAGCAACCCCGGCATCTCAATGTTCTGCACCTGTACGATCGACACGCCAGGGATTTCGTTGGAGTTGAATTGAAGCAATTCAGTGCCCTGTTGCCGAACCAGGCGCACCGCGGGAGTCGCTTCAGGAACCGGAGCGGCGCGGCTGGCCGAGTCGCTGTGACATCCACCGAGCAGAAGTGCAGCGACGGCGATCAGCGCGACTGAATTGAAGTTGCTACGGCTCATTGATGCAAAGGCGCTCCGATTGCCTGCTCCAGCGAAACTTCGCTGGCTAGAAATTGATTTGCCGCCTGCAGGTAGTTCACCCGCGCGCCGAATTCACTTTGCAGTACGATCGAGAGCGTGGTGAAATCGATTTTACCACCCTGGTAGGCGGTCAGCGCGACCCGAAAATTCTGCCGCGCCAGGGGAATCAGAGAATCGCGATACAGGATGGCGGTTTCGTAGGCGTACTGCGCGGTCCGGAATAGCGTGGACACCGCGGCCGCAGTCTGAATTTTTATCAGATTCTGATCAGAGCGAGCGGCTGCCAGACTCGCCCTCGCGCGCACCACGTCCTCGTCCTGCTTCATCCAGAAAAAAACCGGCAGGTTAAAACCTACGATCCCGACCCAATCGCGCTTCTGAAACCCGCCGCCAGCAGAAGTTGGGGCGAAGCTGGGAACCAGGTAATCGTCGTACTGAATCCCCGCGGTAAAGTCCGGCAGGTATTCCATCTTCGCGAGATAGAGCGCGGTATTCGCGTTTCGCTCGGCGAGCGCCGCTTCGAGGATCTCCTGCCGTGCCGCGTACGCGCGATCAATCAGAGCGTCGAGCGGAAAGTTGAGCGCTTCGAGTTTGAGCGTTCGATCCACCGGCAAGGGTGAGCCGAGCGGCCGGTAGAGTTGCAGATTCAGCGCGGTCTCATCGTTTGCAATCCCCGTCAGGTATAGGTGTTGAAGCTGGCGCGCCGCCGCGAGGTTGAACTCGGCGCTGATCACGTCGGTCTGCTGCACCGCCGACCCCGAGTAAGCCGTCTCGGCGACTCTGACCACCTGGTCGAGATTCAGGACGTTCTCGGCGTTGACCTCCGACAGTGCGTTGTCGAGCAGTAACTGAAAGTAGCTGGTCTCGGTCGCGGCGCGCACGTCGCGAACCGTTGCCATCAGCATGAGATGAGCAATCCCGGCGGCATCGATTGCCTGGTCGCGCTGATGGAGCGCTTTACCGGGAAATTGAAACGTCTCGGTGAAGTTGAATTCACGCAGTGCCGCGCGCCCGACCGGACTCTTCACACTGTCGCTATTGGTGTACGTGAAAATGGGATCGTTCGGCGCGACAGTCTGCTTTATCGAATGCACCGCGGCGTCCCATCGGTAGCGCGCCGACTTGACCGCCGGATTCGCCTCGATTGCGATTTCGACGAGCTGCGCTTCAGAAAGCGGAGCGTCCGCGGCGCACGCGTGCGAAACGGCAATTGCAATTGTCGCGATCGCAAGCATTAGAGCACCGCCGATCTTTATCGTTGGCATCCGAACTCCCGGTTCATGCCGCCCCTGCAAGATACGTCGCCGGCTCAGAAAGGTTCCATCGCCATGACCGGAATCGATCACACAAACCCCTCGGGTCTGCAATCGACAATCAATTAAACAGATTTAGATCGACGACCGAAAGCGCCCGTCCAACAAGGCATTGCAAAAGGCAAAAGGCGCCTGCTACCTGATACCGTCCTGGGTATTGTATTATACCTACTAGGGTATGCTATAACGAATTAGAGGCATCCGGTCAATGGCTCATACAATCAGAGATAAGAAAAAACTCATCAATCGCGTCCGTCGCATCCGCGGCCAGCTCGATGCGGCCGAAGGTGCGCTCGAAAAAGAACTCGATTGCACCGTCATCATGCATACCCTCGCGGCCGGCAGAGGCGCTCTCGACAGCCTCATGGCGGAAGTGATGGAGGGTCACATCAAACTTCACCTGGTCGACCCCGACGATCACCCGACCTCGGCCCAGGCAAAGGCCGCTCAGGATCTGATCGACGTGATCAAGACCTATCTGACGTGACGAACGAGCAGAACGGGTAGTACTAGTTGCCGGCGACCTTGGCCTTTGCGGCCTCAGCCTGCATCGATCGGATGTACATCACGACCTGCCAGCGCTGCTCGGCCGGCATTTCTTCGGCGTAGGAAGGCATCGACAGCACGCCGTCGCGAATCGCGCCGTAGATGTAGCCGTCGGGGAGATCCTTGCTGGTGCCGGCGATCAGATTTTTCGGCGGTTTCGCCAGGATGTGCGCGACCGGGCCGTTGCCCTGTGCCGATTCTCCGTGACACGGCGCGCAGTAGGTGATGAACTGCGCCTTCCCCTTGGCGATATTCTCCGGCGTCGGCTGCAACGGGTTGTGCATCTTGATGGTCGCCTGCTCGAGACTCATCGGTGGTTCACCGCCATGGACAGGAATCGTGTCGGCCGGAGTGACGCGAGGCGCTTCGGCGTACGGCTGAACCTCCGGCCCGCGGTACATGTCGATGCTCCACGGGAAACATGTGGCAGGCGACGGCCACGCCGCGATCGCAATCGCGACTGCGAGCATCAGTCCCACGGCGCGAAACGTCCTGACAATCGGACCAATCACGTTTGTGAAAATCTCCGAGCTCTACTTTTTGACGACGATCACCCCGACCATACCCGCCTTCTCATGCGGAAGGCAAAAGTAGCGATAGGTACCGGGCACGGTAAACGTGTAGCTGTAGTCGCCGCCGGGCGGGATAAAACCTGAGTTAAACGCCGTCGCGCCCTTCGGCATCGACGTGTCCCTCGGATTCTGCGCGTTGGCCGCGATGGTCGAGACCGAATGCACCGTCTCGCCGTTGTTCACCCATTGCACGGTGTCGCCGACTTTTATCGCGACTTTGGCTGGTGTGTAGAACGGCTGCTTGTCAGCCATCTTGATCACGACGGGATTGTTCGCGGCCTTGGCGGGATTGGGGAGCAACGCGAGGGAGGCAGCGACTGCGAGAGCCGCGGCAACGATTGCGATGCGAATTACAATGCGCGACCGCGGTCGTCGCGAAGCCGCGGCTGCGATGCGAAGATCGATTGTAGAACTAGCCATTTCTCTCCTTCTGTCTGATGCCGGTTCGGCGGAGCATAAGCTAAGCTCATTCGACCATCATCCGAGCATCACACTAACTAAAGTTTAATGCTTATTTTGAGCGAAGCAAGACTGTCGGGGCAGATCGCAGGTATCGTGAAATCTAGAGTAAAAGCAGCTACTTAGGACGCATTGGCCAGCGGTTTGCTGCTGAACTCCAAGCCTCGCGCGCCGGAATCGACAGTAACCCGCGAATTGTCGCGAATCTCGCCTGACAGCAGTTTTCGCCCCAGCGCCGTCTCGAGTTCGCGCTGGATCAGGCGCTTCAGGGGACGCGCACCGTACGACGGATCGTAGCCGTTCTCGGCCAGGTAGCCGCGCGCTTTGTCGGTCAGCTCCAGCTCGATCTTGCGCTCCTCGAGCCGCTGTCGCAGACGCACGAGCTGGACGTCGACAATCTGTCGCAGCTCATCGCGAGTCAATGGATGGAACACGACGACTTCGTCGACGCGGTTGAGAAACTCGGGTCGGAAACTCTGCCGGAGGACGTCGAGCGCCTGCGCCTTCATCTTCTCGTAGTCCTGTCCCTTGAAGCCGAGAATAATCTGGCTGGCGATATTCGACGTCATGATCACTACGGTGTTGCGGAAATCCACCGTGCGTCCATGACCGTCGGTGAGCCGGCCGTCGTCGAGCAACTGCAGCAGGACGTTGAACACATCGGCGTGCGCTTTTTCGATCTCGTCGAACAGGATGACCGAGTATGGGCGGCGTCGCACAGCTTCGGTCAGTTGCCCGCCCTCATCGAAGCCGACGTAGCCCGGCGGCGCGCCGACCAGCCGCGAGACGGTGTGCTTCTCCATGTACTCGGACATGTCGATCCGAATCATCGCGGCTTCGCTGTCGAACAGGAACTCAGCCAGCGCGCGTGCGAGTTCGGTCTTGCCGACTCCGGTGGGGCCGAGAAAAATGAACGACCCAATCGGGCGGTTGGGATCCTTGAGTCCGGAGCGGGCGCGAATCACCGCGTCGGAAACTGCGGTCACCGCTTCGTCCTGGCCGATGACGCGTTTGTGCAGATGCTCCTCGAGATGCGCGAGCTTCTGCACCTCGCCCTCGAGCAGGCGCGAGACTGGAATCCCGGTCCATCGCGCGACCACTTCGGCGATGTCGTCCTCGTCCACTTCTTCCTTGATCAATCGCTTGCCGCCGGCGTTCTTCTTGATCAGCTGCTCTTCTTCGCCGGCGAGCTGCTTCTCCAGCGACGCGAGCTTGCCGTATTGGAGTTCGGCAACCTTGTTGAGGTCGTACTCGCGCTTGGCTTTTTCGATCGCGAGCCTGGTTTGTTCGATCTCGGCTTTGATTTTTGCGAGTTTCTCGAGTCCGCCAGTTTCAGTTTCCCACTGCGCCTGCAGACCCGCGCGCTTTTCCTTGATTTCGGCCAGTTCCTTCTCGAGTTTCTGCAGCCGATCGCGCGATGCCTGATCGGTTTCGCGCTTCAGCGCCTCGCGCTCGATTTCCAGCTGCATCACTCGACGATTTACCTCGTCGATCTCGACCGGCATCGATTCCTTCTCGGTGCGCAGCTTGGCCGCGGCTTCATCGACCAGGTCGATCGCCTTGTCGGGCAGGAATCGATCGGTGATGTAGCGTTTCGACAGCACCGCTGCCGTCACCAGCGCGGCGTCCTTGATTCGAATTCCGTGATGGACTTCGTAGCGTTCCTTGAGCCCGCGCAGAATCGAGATGGTGTCTTCGACGCTGGGCTCTTCGACCATCACCGGCTGAAAGCGCCGCTCGAGTGCGGCGTCCTTCTCGATATATTTGCGGTACTCGTCGAGCGTGGTCGCACCGATGCAGTGCAGTTCGCCGCGCGCCAGCATCGGCTTGAGCAGGTTCGACGCATCCATCGCGCCTTCCGCCGCGCCGGCGCCGACGACGGTATGCAACTCGTCGATGAATAGAATTATCTCGCCCGCGGCTTCCTGCACTTCCTTCAGCACGGCCTTGAGCCGTTCTTCGAACTCACCGCGGAATTTCGCGCCGGCAATCAGCGCGCCCATGTCGAGTGCGAC
>NZ_DATDGQ010000206.1:0-2202 GCF_036522015.1 Binatus sp. (SeqCode) | reverse complement strand
AGTAGTTTTCGGCGTTCCAGTGTGGAGCAATCTGTTGCGTCATTTCTCTGGAAGAGTGGCAGGGTGCGCTTTTTTCTGCGCAGTGCCCACAAGCCAACGCGGGCATCACGCGCGGGACTGACTCCATTCGCCACCATTTCGTGGAACGAGCTGACCAGGATCGGCACGATCTGGTAGCCGCGCACTCCGAGCGCGTAGGCGAGGAACAATGCCTGGAATTCGATCGAGTGCTCGCCGCGATGCAGTAGCTCGTCGGCGAACAGATCGCCCTGGTAGCGCGCCGCCAGCCGATCGATAAATGCAGCGTCGGTCTCGACCGGGCCGAAGGGCGTCGCGTAGTTCTTGCGAGTCGCACTGAACAGTTCGGGGCCGGCGCCGTAGTGCGAGGTTCCAAGAATCACGACCAGCTCGGGCAGCTCGTGCGACATCAATTCGTGGTACGCGTGCGCATAGGCGGCAGCGCCGCGGCGCGGATCTATATGAGGCGCGATCAGGCCCGCGAGCGACGATGATTTCTTCACCGCGGCGACCCGCCCGGGTCCTTCGGGAGGATCGAAGAACGCCGCCAGCTCAAGCCGCAACTTCGCCGGATCTTTCTCGTAGCAGAGCCCCGCCAGCGCCGCCGGACGGTCGGGACTAGCGAGGAAATCCTCGCGCACGCGCCGCTCACGTTCATGAAATGCGGGCGAATCGAGAAAGTACGCACGATCCAGCGCCGCGATCAGTTCGTCCAGCTTCTCGAGCGGGATCATCTCGCCGAAGCGCTTCGCAAACGCCGACTGAATGTCCTTCCGCGACGTTCGCCCGTCGAACTGAGTTACGATGAACCACGCGCCCATCCCGAGCATGATCGACTCGGGCGCCAGTCCGCTCGGGTCGCGCAAACAGATCAGTGTCTGATCCTGCTGATCGATGGGGAGCGCCTCGACGGCGCGAATCTTCGGATTTTCCATCGCGTTTACAGATGCTATGGGCTTTGACAAAATCCGGCAAGCTAACGAAAATTCCGCGCACCAAAATCTCTGCCAACACAGAATGTCCGACGACCAACATCGACGCCGCGCCGCCCTGACCCGATCGCATCCGCGCCGCAAAGCTGCGCCGACGAAGGCCCGCTACAAAGTCGCGCGTACCGACGCTCTCGCCCCGGGAGAGTCACTAAAGTTCTTAATGCCGATTCGCGGCGCCGACGAGGAGTGTTTTCTGATCAACTTCGGCGGTGAGTTTCACGCTTACGTCAATCGATGCCGCCATGTGCCGATGGCGATGGACTGGGTCGATAACCAATTCTTCGCCGAAGACGGCCGCTACCTGATGTGCCAGACGCACAACGCGTACTACGAACCAGCGAGCGGTGAATGCATCGCCGGACCGCCGACCGCGTGTGGGAAATATCTTTATCGAGTGCTGACCGAAATTGAGAACGGAGTCATCTACGCGCGGCCGCCGCACGAAGAATTCGAAGACTGAGAGAGCAGACGATTATTTTATTCGTACTCGTCGCCGAAGTGCGCGCGCACAATTCGCGCTTTCAGGTACTCGAGCGTGCCGAGGTCCTCGACGATGTCGCCGCCGGTGTCGTAGAAGAACAGCTCGCCGTTCTTCGTGCGCCCGACCGCGATAATCCATTCGAGGTCGTCCCGGTCCTCAAGCAAATAGTTGATTGTCTGCGCGACCCCACGGCCCGGGATAATCGTAATCTTCGGCCTTGGGAGTTTTTCCTTTTCCTGCTTGGGCATCTCTTTGATCAACCCTCTGACGGCGGGAGGATGCGCGAATCGACCACTCAATTACTCTAAGAATGCACAGCGATCTAAGTCAATAGCGCGTGCACCGCAATCTCAACATGATGCGTGTTGGGAAAGAAATCGAACCCGCGCACGCGCTCGATTTTATATCCCGCGCCCGCCAGCACGCGCAGATCGCGGGCGAGCGTCGTCACGTCGCACGATACGTAAATGACGCTCGGTGCGCGCAGCTTGACGATCGGTTCCATCATATCGAGCGCACCAGTGCGCGGCGGATCGAGAATTATGAGGTCGGGGTGATAGCGTGCGCGATGCAAAAAATCCGCGGTTGCCGACGCCTTCATCGCGATAAACTGCGCGTCGCGACAATTCAAGCGCGCCGCATTGCGTGACGCCGCTGCGATCGCGCCCGCGTCCGCATCGACGCCCGTCACTCGCGCGCCGCGCCGCGAGG
>NZ_DATDGQ010000205.1:0-5624 GCF_036522015.1 Binatus sp. (SeqCode) | reverse complement strand
ATCTCCGAGGCGAACAGCTTCGCCATCGAGGCCTCTTTGTCGCATCGCCGCTTGCTGTCGGCCTCGGTCGCGACGAAGTACGTAAGCTGGCGCGCCGCTTCGATTTCGGTCGCCATCTCGGCCAGCTTGAATCGAATCGCCTGGAACTCTCCAATCGGCTGCCCGAACGCGATCCGCTTCTGCGCGTACGCCAACGAATCTTCCAGCCCGCCGCGCGCAAGTCCGATCGCCCGCGCCGCAGTATGCACGCGAGCCACCTCCAGACCGCTCACCGCGCCGTAGAATCCCTTGCCTTCGCCGCGATCTTCGCGCTCGCGGCCGAGCAGTGCATCGGCCGGCAGCTTGAAATTGTCAAAGTGCAGCTCCCAGGTCTTCCAGCCGAAGTAGCCGATCTTGCGAATCGGTGAGCCCGTCAGGCCCGGCGGAAACTTGCCGCGCTCCTTCAGCACGAGGAACTGGCTGATACCCTCGTGGCGGCGGCGCGGATCGGACGGCTGTTTGGTGCGCGCCAGCACCGAGATAAAATCGGCACCGTCGGCGAACGTGCACCAGGTCTTGGTGCCGTTGAGCATCCAGCCGTCGCCGTCGCGCGTCGCTTTGCACGAGACGTTGGCGAGATCGGAGCCCGCGTCCGGCTCCGACAATGCGGCCGCGCCGAGGAATTCTCCGCGCGCCATCCTTGGCAGATATTCGCGACGTTGCTCCGCCGTGAAGCCGCCGCCGAGTCCGTTGCCGCGCGCGATGATGCTCGCGACGCTCATCCACGCACGCGCGAGTTCCTCGGTGATCAGCGCATACTCGAACGCGCCTAAACCGAGCCCGCCATACTCCTCCGGGATGACGACGCCGAAGTAGCCCATTTCGGCCAGCTTGTCGCGCAACGACATCGGGATATCGCCTTGCTCGGGATCGAGCTTGTTGGCGATGGGCAGAACTTCCTTCATCGCGAATTCCCGCGCCGCATCCTGAATCATCCGCCGCTCGTCGGTCATGTAACTCACAGTGGCGCTCCTCTGCGTTTGGCGACGAGGTTGGTGCGCTCGTAGCTGATGACGAGTTCGTCGCGCTGATTGCGCGCTTCGGTGCGCCAGGTCACGATGCCGAAGTTGCCGCGGCTTGCGGATTCGCGCGTGGCCACGACCGTGCTGCGCGCGCTCAGCGTATCGCCGGGATACACCGGGCGATGAAATTCCAGATTGTTGATGCCGAGAAACGGTCCGCCCGCTTCGCTCAAATCCTCGACCGAGATGCCGACCACGGTGCACGCGACCAGCATCGGATTGACGACCACGTCGGGATGTCCGTGCGCGCGCGCGTACTCGACATTGAAGTAGAGCGGGCAGTGCGCGAGCGTCGCCGTCGTGAACAGCGAATTGTCACCGGCGTTTATCGTGCGGCCCCAATGATGATCGAAGACCTGGCCCTCGCGGAATTCTTCGAACGAATGGCCTTTCGGCACGGGCTTGAACTGAGTGAAATCTGGATCTGCCATAGATCAAGCTCCTAGCAGAACTCTCGCCGCACGGCGATAACCGGACCTTCTGGCTGCAGGTCGAAATATGGGCGTGATACAGCTCGAGCATTTGCGTCTCCTTAGACTCTCGATGCGATAACTTACAACTATTCCGCGGCTTCCAGAAAATGGGCGAATCGTGCAAGATGGCGCTAATTCACAACGATCGGAGATTCAGATGAAGACAGAAACAGTTGAATACAAGGACGGCGGCGTAACGCTTCGGGGCTATCTCGCTTACGACGACAAGAAATCCGGCAAGCGACCCGGGGTTCTCGTGATGCCGGAAGCATTCGGCTTGGGGGAGCACGCGAAGAAACGCGCCGAGCGGCTGGCGGAGCTGGGCTATGTTGCTTTCGCCGGCGACCCTTACGGCAACGGGATCGAACTCGCAAACTTGCAGGATGCGATGAAGCATGCGGGTCCGCTGTTTGCCGACCCGTCGATACTTCGGAAACGTGGCCGAGCAGCACTCGATCATCTCGCGTCAATCCCGCAAACCGATGCTGCCAGACTCGCCGCGATCGGGTTCTGCATGGGCGGCACCTTCTCGCTGGAACTCGCGCGCGATGGCGCGCCGCTCAAAGGAATAGTCAGTTTTCACGGCGGCCTACAGACGCAGCGACCCGCGGAGGCTGGAAAGGTCAAGGCGAAAATCCTAGTATGCACCGGGGCCGATGACACCATGATCCCGTTCGAGCAGGTGAGCGCCTTCGAGTCCGAGATGATCAAAGCCGGCGCGGATTGGCAAGTCATTACCTATGGAGGAGCAAAACATAGCTTCACGAACCCGAATTCCGACAGCCTCGGGATGCCGGGTATCGGCTACAACAAGGTCGTCGATGCGCGATCCTGGAAGGCGATGGCAGATTTCTTTGAGGAGATATTCGCTGCCTAGCGGCGGGACCTCTTCCTGGAGCGAGTCTTTGTAGGTATGGGACTGGCCTTATCGACAGGCTTGGCGCGATTGCGGCCGAGGAAAAGCGCGAACATAACGAGAAGAGTCATCAAAGCTGTGGTGGCGATAGATATATAATAGGACCATTGGCGAACAGGTGTCGGACGTAGTTCGACCGACACGTTATGCACCCCCGCGGGAACGTTAAAGGTGATCTCTCCACTGTCCGATGCCGGCGAGGTCGCAACCTGGCGATCATCGACTAGCACCGTCCATCCCGGATAGTCGAAGAGAGAGTCTTGCATCAACGCGGGCTCGCTTGCGTTGACTTTGAATGACTGGCTGGTTGAGTTGACGGCGAGTTGCGTTACCTCGGGCGAGGAGCGCACGCCTTTGAGGTTAACACTGTCAAAGACCGGACGGTGATAGGCAGTCCGCGGCTCATACTCTTCGCGAGTTGTGGTATTTATACCTTTTTGAGCGATCAGGTCTGAACTGTAGTAGGCCTCATCATAAGTCTGAACCCCCTTGGGCTGGGTGTGCGCAATGTTAAGCAGCACCAGAACTACAATTGCCGCCGATGCGAGCCGAGGGCCCATTCGGTCGAATGCATAGAGCGCCAGTAACGGCATGAACAGCGCGGGAACGCATAGGGTGCGCCACGGATAGACGAGGTATTGAAGAGTGTCGACGTGCTTCCAAATTGTCCATGTCAAATCGGTGGCTAGCAGCGCGCCTACAATCGACGCGCCGGCAAACACCAGCGCATCAAAGCGGCGGGTAAGGTTCGCCGCACGTATAGCGATAAGGATTCCCGCGACCGCCAAGGCTATGTGACCGAGTCCTAGCGAGTAAGAAATGCCATTCATAGGACCGCGCATCGCGTAGCCGTACCCCCATGGTGACCAAAACAACTGGGACGGCGAGATTATAAAATGGGTCCAATTGAGAAAGCCGGTCCGCAACAGGTCGGTTTTGACGAAGCCGCGTTCGAGCAGCGCCGGCAGCCAGAAGAAAGCACTGAGTCCCAATCCGCCGACGAGCACGGAAGTTCCGGCCGCGACAGTTTTTAGCTTATGATCTGAGACGGCGACGCGAACGGCGACGAGCGCCGCGAAAGCCGGAAACATCAACAACACGATCGCGTTATGCGCCAACGGCAGCATCGCCACCGCCAGCGCGCCGAGCATCACAGTGATTACAGTCGGACGCTGAAGAGCCGCGAGCAGTGCGAGCAGCGCAATGGGAGCCACTGCAATCGCGGCCGATTCGGCAAATCGCCCACAGATGTAGATATCCAACGCCTGATAAGGTGCATACAGCCATGCGGCCGCGGCGCCGATTGAAGCGACACGGGAGAAAGAAAGTTTTCGCCCGATCAGGAAGACTGCGATCGCGCCTAGAGCGAACAGAATCGCCATCCCGAATTGAAGCGAGTTGGCCAGCGTGAGGCCGGCTTTGAAGAACGGCATGGCCATCGCGTAGATCAGCGGCGGTGCGAACTCGAACAGCGGTTGTCCATGCCCACTGCCAAGATCCGGCGCCCATACCGGCGGGAATTGATGGTCGCTCAATATTCTGGCAAATTCGGTCAACCGGGGCGGATAAGCCAGCGAATCATGGCCGTCGAGCAAGTTGCCGCGGAAGAGCGCGCGCGTAAAAAGCAGGATCAAAACCGCTAGCGCCAGGGCGGTCCGAGTCCGGGGAGTCGCCCAAGGTGTCGCCAGCTCCGAGAGCCGCGTCGTAAGCCTGCGTTCCACCGCGGAGTAGTTCGGCCGGCGCATCGCTCGCCCGATCAAACCGACTAAGACGAACCCAGCCACCAGCAGTATCGGCTTGATAGGTCCCGGACGGTATCGAACTTCTATCTTATGTTCGCCCGGCCGGACGGGAATCGCGCAGAAGTTGGGATAGACCCGAAATATTGGCGCAGGTTTTCCGTCAACGGTTGCCTGCTGCCCTGGAAAGTAGGTGATCTTGAGCAACGCATAACAGGGTCGTAGGATTGCGAGCCGCGCGCTATAGGTCTCGCCCTCCTTGCTTTCGGAGATTACTTCGCCGCGCAGAGTCGAAAACCGTGGATCCAACTGAGGCAGCGCCTGAAACATCTTCCATTCGGGCACTCCTTTGATATCGCCTCCTAGCGCGACCATCGCGCCGGCCCGCACCGCAGGATCGTTCATCCAATTCCAGTCCCGATTGAGCACGGTCGTGAGAGGACCCAAGTAGCGCGCGCCAATATCCACCAGGCCGAAGTAACCTTCGTGCGAAGCCTCGTAAACTGCCAGCTGGCCGTGAATTGCGCGAAGCTTGAAGTAGGAGGGCATGGGTTGAGCTACCGGCGCGAGCACCGCGCGCATCGCGAACAACTGGGCCTGGTAGGGATCCTTTTCGTTGATTTCGGCCGTCACGTCCGCGCTCCACGACAAGCTGTGATAGAGAAAGCTGAGCTCATCGAATCCCGCGAGCGAGAGAAACGTGTATGGCTGCGATTTGGCGATTTGAAAATGAGAGGCCCACATTCCCGTTGGACCGGACCACACTCGGCCCGGGCGTTCGCGCAGGATCGTGTGAAGGTCGGCAAACGATGCGTCGAGATCGCCGCCCTCGTGCGCAATCGCCGCGAGACTTTCGTCTCCCCAATAGTTGCTCATCATCAGGAAACCGCTCCGCTCGGTAAAGATCACGATTGCGATCGCGCCGAGTGCGACGGCGGTTATCAGCCTACCCGCGAATCCGAACCGCCATCCGGCCGCGACCGCTTTGGCCAGCGCCCAGGCCGTCAACAGAACGGCAAACAATTCGAATACCGACTCGAACCGGCTGACGTGAAAATTCGCCGGCAGTCCGAGCGCGAGCATGAAGTATCCCCAGGTCGCGCGGCCGAAGAAGATCGCGAGCCACACCGCGGTCAGAACCAGTAGGCGCCGCGCCATCGGTTTTTTCCAGCGATACAGTGCGAACATCGACGAGGCCGCAAGTGCCAGAGTCATCACTGGCAAGCGACCTTCATCAAGAAAGCGGCCCGAGATCAACGCGCTCAATATGCCGTTCGCGCCCCACGAATCGAACTTCCAAACGTCGTCCCATCGGCAGCGGTTCGCCTCACCGCTCGCCAGCAACATGGGAACGACGAACCATGCGAGCAGAATGAATGCAGGAATCAGGATCGAAGCGGCGCGGACCACTCGGCGGGAACGATCGCCGCGCGGG
>NZ_DATDGQ010000204.1:0-1754 GCF_036522015.1 Binatus sp. (SeqCode) | reverse complement strand
CAGCACTCTGAACAGTCCGAAGTCCGACGGCGTCAGCGCTCGCGCGAGCACCACCAGTCCGCCGATTCGCACGGCCTGGAGCGCGACCTCGCCGATCACGTTGTCGCGAACCCCGCGAGCGAAGGCGGGCGTATGCCATCCCTCGACGTTCGCGACGGCGCTGATGTCGCCAGGTACTGGCATCACATTCCGCTCCCTTGCAGCATCGCGGGCAGCGTCCGCAGCAGGATTCCCATATCGCCCACCAGCGACCAGTCTTCGATGTATTCGATGTCGAGCTGCACCATTTCCTCGAACGACAGTCGATTGCGCCCGCTGACCTGCCACAGCCCCGTGATTCCCGGCGGGGCGTCGAGCCGATGCCGATGCCATTCCTGCTACAGCTCCAGCTCGTACGGCATCGCGGGCCGCGGCCCGATCAGGCTCATGTTCCCGTAAAGGACGTTGAGGAGCTGCGGCAGCTCGTCGATGCTGAATCGACGCAGCCATCGGCCGATCGGCGTAACCCGCTCGTCGCTTTCAATTTTAAAAACTTCAGTGCCGTCGGCGCTCGACTGCTCGCTCGCGTCGCGCCGAATCCATCCCTTGACGTACTCGCGATGCACCGTGTCCGAGCATTGGGCGCGCATCGTGCGGAACTTCAGCAGCTCGAACGGCTTGCCATGGATTCCGATCCGGGTCTGGCGAAACAGCAGAGGACTACCGTCGAGCACGCGGATCGCAATTGCGGCAAGCAACAAAATCGGCGACACCGCAATCGTCATCAGCGTCGCCACCGCGATGTCGAAGCCGCGCTTCACAATGCAATTGAGTCCTTCGATGTTCGATCCGGGCGGCCCGATCAGCGGAATCGCGCCGACCATCTCGACCGTGAGCGGCATCGACTGCGCCACCCGCGGCATCACGCGCCATCGAACTCGATGACGCTCGCAAAGCTCGATGATGCGTTCGACCTGCTCGTGGTCGCGTTCCGGCAGCACAATCATCGCCTCCAGGTTCGAGTGCGCGGCTGACAGGCTCGCAATCCGATCGAGCCCGCCGATTACTTGCGTCGAAAGTCCGTTCGAGCCGTTAGGCGCGGGCAAGCACGGGCTCTCATCGACGAAACCAAGAAATTCGTAGTAGGTGAGTTCTGCCCTGATTCGGTCGCGCAGATAAATGCCAAACGTATTGGCGCCGACTATCACCAGCGGCACCGCGAACTGCGGCCTCGAGTAAAAGAACTTCATGCTGCGGCGGACGATCACGCGCGCAATCAAGACGAGACCAATCGTCAGCACAAGCCCACTGGCGACCGCGAACCGCGACGGCGCGATATGAAGAAAAAAGCTGATCGCAACCATCATCAGCCACGCCGCGCAACTGGCCTTGACGATCGATCTGACTTCGTGGCGGCGCCCATTGCGGTAAAGTCCACCGTGCGCGCGACCAGAATCCACACCGCCACCAGCATCACCATGCCCGCCAGCGCTTCGCCCCAACTGCCAGGCTTAAGCGGATACAGATCGCGGGCTCTGATCACCTGCGACAATGCCGCCGCACCAACGACTGCGATCGCGTCGGTGGCCGCCAGCAAAGCTTTCTGCCGTTGCAATTCCCCGCCTAACACAACATCACCCCATCGCCAGCGCGCGCTTGACCACGTCACTTACCGTCATCACCACGCGCTCGGTGAGAAACGGATGCATCGGCCCGGAGAGCACGCGGTCAGCCCGCGCCGCGGCGGGCGGTAAATTTCCGTGGCTGTATCCGAG
>NZ_DATDGQ010000203.1:0-7790 GCF_036522015.1 Binatus sp. (SeqCode) | reverse complement strand
CCGAGATCGATCTCGGCGATGGTGGGGCGTTGCGTTTCAATGCTCATCGAAAGCTGAATTTCCCATCTTAGCGCGCGCGGACGCAAGCCGTCAGGCTCTTATCGCTGTGGACGACAGGCGCTCGCCACTCCCCTCAGCTTTGCGAGAATGCAATCATCGCTCTGATGAACACAGCGATCGTGACGGGCGCTAACACCGGCTTGGGCTTCGAGTGCGCGCGAGCGCTCGCCGAAACGCACGACTGGCACGTGGTCGTCGGTTGTCGCAGCGCGGAAAAAGGCCGCGAGGCCGTGAAGCGGCTGCTGGCGCAGACCCGGCGCAGCGAAAGTGAAGTAGAAGCGATGACGCTTGACCTCGCCTCGCTCGAGTCCGTGCGAGCCTTCGCGCGCGACTACGCTGCTGAGCGGCGTCCCCCTCTGCGGGCGCTCGTATGTAACGCGGCGACGCAAATCGTGACTGGCAGAACCTTCACCAAAGATGGCTTCGAGACGACGTTCGGCGTCAATCACCTCGGGCATTTCCTACTGGTGAACCTGATGCTGGCGCAGATGGCGCCGCCGGCGCGGATTGTCGTCGTAAGCAGCGGGACGCACGATCCCGCGCAGACGACCGGAATGCCACCGCCGAATTACCGGCGCGCGCGCTTCCTCGCGCGGCCCGATGAAGATACCAGGCCGCTCAAAGATGAGCGTGGAACGGCCGGCCGGCGCGCGTACACCACGTCGAAGCTGTGCAACGTCCTGTTTACTTACGAACTCGAGCGCAGGCTGCGCGCCGAAAGAGTTGGCACAAATGGACTCGCGATCACCGTCAATGCGTTCGATCCCGGATTGATGCCTGGAACAGGGCTGGCGCGCGACTACGGCAGGTTTGCGCGCTTCGCGTGGCGGTTCGTGCTGCCGGCTCTGCGTCCCTTCGTGCCGAACGTCAACAGTGTGGCGCGATCAGGCAAGTCGCTCGCGAACATGGTCACCGAGCCGAGATTCGAGCGCATCTCGGGAAAATACTTCCAGGGCACCCGGGACGTGCCGTCGTCGAAGGACTCCTACGATCCTGCGATGGCGGCGGAGTTGTGGGAGTCGAGCGCGTCGATGGTCAATCTGATGCCCGACGAGACGATTGTGCGGCTCAGATCGGCTCCCCCGGCGGCATAACGGTGCCGCGAAATACATATATAGTAGTATTCTCAGTTGATTATATTTTGCTTGAGTTGACACTACTAAATTACTAGTTCAAGCTGGAGTAAGCCGGAATCGATATAAGAGTCGAGTCTCGGCCTGATCCAGCCTGACAGTGGTTCTTCCTCGCCTTTGACCACGTTCCGCTAGACCAACGCGATTAGTACGATCGCAAGGCTTGAGGAGGCCGCATGGCACAACCTCGCAGCCAACCTGTTCGCGCCGATCTTTCGGCCGGGGCGGAAAAATTGAGCTTACTCGCCGGATTGACCGCCGGCCTCGCGTACTCGACTTTTGCCAGTTTTGTCGCGAACGCACTCGCTCCCGTCACCGGCCGGCTTCTCGAGACAGATTCTCTTCGCCGCATCGTGTCCGGTCACTACCAGGAGGTTTTCAGCCTCGACGGCGCCATTTCTGTTCTTGTCGCATCGCTAATCGTTTTCGTCCTGGTTTGGTCGTCGATGCGGGTGATTATCGAGCACTGGCAGCGTGAAGACTGCGGACGTATCGCAATCGACCGCAGCTTGTCGGGCGGACCGATGCTCATACCGATGATAGTCGTGCCGTTGCCGTCGGTGGTGAATAAGTAATTCGTACAAAATTGAAATCTCAGTTCGTTAAAGGAGAATGACTAATGAGTGGCACAACTGACAAAGTTAAGGGACGCGTCGAAGAGGCGGCCGGCGTACTGACTAATGACAAGAAGCTGAAAAATCGCGGTAAGATGGATCAGGCCGCCGGCAACGTCAAGGATGCGATCGGAAGAACGATCGACAAGGCGGTTTCTGCGGTCAATCGCGACAAACGCTAGAAGACTAACGAGGGTTCGAAATCCTTGTATACAATTCTGCTCGTAGTGATTGCACTTGCACTATTCGGTTCGCTTCCGATTCATTCCTTCAGCCACCAATGGGGTTATCTGCCTTGTGGCCTGATCGGCACAATGCTGCTCGTGTGGATGGTGCTATTCGTCGTGCGCCAGGCCTGAGCCCGCTATCCACCGTCGCTCCGGACTTGCTTTCCCAGCCGATCGGCAGATGATAAGAATGCCGCGATTGCTTCTGTGATCGTGGTGAATCAGGCGAACGTAAGAGACAGATTCTGACATCGGGAGGAGAATCAATGGAACGAAAGATGCGCAGCGGACTTTGGATCTCAAGTGTATCGGGACTGTTGATCGTGGCCGCGGGATTTTCAGGATGCTCGATGTTCTCTACGGCGAACGATCCGGTCGATTGCAATGTCGTGAAGACGCAGACGGCGGCGGGACAGACTGACGCTCAGATTGCATCCAACCTGAACACCGCGGAGGACAAGGTCGCGGCCTGCCACGGTGCGGAGCACGACACCAACAAGACCACGATCGTCCCCGAGAAGGGATACTAGGCGGGAACACTCCCGCGGGTACCACCCGAAATTGCGATCCGCTGGAATCAGCGGCGCTCCCAGGTGTGCTGACGCTGGAGATCCCGCTCGCCCACTCGCGTCTTACCTCCACGCGCGCAGGATGATCCGCAAAGCGCGGAGGATTTACAAAAGCCGCCGACACTGTGCGATACTCGCCGTCGAGGGATGAACCCATGACCAGCGAATACCACGTCCACGGCATCGAGCTTTCGCCGTACTCCGTCAAGGTCCGTTCGTACTTCCGCTATAAGGGGATTCCGCATCGATGGATTCCGCGCAGTCTCGACACCGACGGCGAATATCAGAAATACCAGAAGCTTCCGCTCGTGCCGCTGGTCGTCACGCCCGACAATAAAGGCATCCAGGATTCCACGCCTATCATCGAGCAGGTTGAAGCGAGTCATCCAGAGCCTTCGATTCATCCGGCCGAGTCGACCGCCAGATTCATTTCGGTACTGCTCGAAGAGTTCGGCGACGAATGGGGCAATAAGTGGATGTTCCACTACCGATGGGCGCGCGAGGCCGATATTCTTTCGGCCGCTGGCCGCATCGCGCGCTCGATGATGCCGACGGTGGACGAAGCGCAGCTCGCCAACGGGATCGCGATGGTGCGCGAGCGCATGGTCCCGCGCGTTTCTTTCGTCGGATCGAATCCAGCGACGGCGCCGCAAATCGAGGACTCGTTCCGCGACACTCTCACGATTCTCGAGCCTCATCTCGGCATGCGCGCCTATCTGTTCGGCAATCGTCCGGCGTTCGCCGACTTCGCGATGTGGGGACAGCTCTACAACGCGTGGACCGATCCGACGCCGGGTGCGATCATTGACGCGACCACGCCGAATACGCTCGCATGGATCCATCGCATGCTGTGGCCGCGAGCCGAAGGGGACTTCGAGCAATGGTCAAGTCTGGCGCCGACGTTGACGCCATTGCTCGAGCGACAGGTCGGCAGACTCTTCATGCCGTGGACGGTTGCGAACGCGTCGGCGATTGCAAGAGGCAGCGAAGAGTTCAGCGTCGAGCTGGGCGGCCGCACCTGGACTCAGAAGCCGCAGAAGTATCACGCGAAATCGTTGGCCACGTTGCGCGAGAAGTATCAAGCCGTTGGCGACAAGCGTGCACTCGATACGATTCTCGATGGCACTGGCTGCCTGGCAGGATTGCGCGCTTAGGCTGCGTGCCCGATAAGTCTAAAATTACTGCAAAGGTCGCCGTCTCGCTCGCGGCGGCGATCCTTCTTTATGTGAGCGTTGGATTCGGCGCGCCGGCTGCTATTTCGTCCGATCAGGCAACGCTCGAACGCAACTTCGATGCGCTCATTCATCCGGATGACCTACGCGACTGGATGAAGCTGCTGGCAGCCGAGCCAAACCATGTCAGCTCGCCGCACGATAAGACCAACGCCGACCAAATCCTTGCCTGGTTCAAGGAGTGGGGTTGGGATGCGCACATAGAAACTTTCTGGGTGCTCTACCCCAAGCCTATTAGTGAGACGCTCGAGCTGGTCGGTCCCAAGAAGTTCGCCGCCACGCTGCAAGAGCCACCGATCCCCGGCGATTCCAGCGCGACCGCGACCGACCCAGCGCTTCCTGCCTATGTCGACTACCAGCGCGACGGCGATGTTACTGCCGAGCTGGTTTACGTCAACTACGGGATGCTGGACGACTACAAGATGCTCCAGCGGCTGGGTGTAAGTGTCAAAGGTAAGATCGTCATCGCACGCTACGGCGGCGGATGGCGCGGGTTGAAGCCCAAACTGGCATACGATCACGGCGCGATCGGATGCATCATATACTCCGACCCTGCACAAGACGGTTATTCAATTGACGAGACCTATCCCGCCGGTCCTATGCGACCGCCGCAAGGTGTGCAACGCGGTTCGGTACTCGATATGGGTCTGTACCCGGGTGATCCGCTGACCCCGGACATAGGTGCGACGAAAGACGCCAAGCGCCTTAGGATGTCCGACGCGCCTACCATCATGAAGATTCCTACGCTGCCAATCTCCTACGGGGACGCCCAGGTGTTTCTCGCGGCGCTCACAGGTTCTGTGGCCCCGCCAGGGTGGCGTGGCGGGTTGCCTATAACCTATCGCGTAGGACCAGGACCCGCGCTAGTTCATTTGGCGGTAAAATCCGATTGGCGGCAACAGCCCATCTATGACGTCATCGCGATGATGAAGGGCTCGACCTGGCCGGACCAGTGGGTGGTGCGCGGTAATCACCACGATGGTTGGGTCTTTGGCGCCACCGATCCGCTGTCCGGACAAGTCGCGCTGCTAGCCGAGGCCAAGGCTTTCGGCGGACTAGCCAGACAAGGTTGGCAGCCCAAGCGCACGATCGTTTACACGAGTTGGGATGCCGAGGAGCCAATGCTGCTGGGCTCGACCGAATGGGCGGAGAAGCATGCGAGCGAACTCAGAAAGAGAGTGGTCCTATACATAAACTCCGACTCGAACGAACGGGGTTTTCTAGGCGTAGGCGGCAGCCAGGACTTCCAGCATCTGGTGAACCAGGTCGCAGCCGATGTGATCGATCCTGAAACTGGTGTTCCCATAGGCGATAGACTGCGCGCGAAGATGCGCATAGCGGCCCTCGCACCAACAGCCACTGAGCACGTATGGACTGAGGCCAAGATCGCGTCCGACCCGGACAAGGACTTTCCTATCGAGGCTCTAGGATCAGGCTCCGACTTCTCAGCCTTTCTGGATCACCTGGGCGTGCCGGTGCTGGATGTCGGCTTCTACGAGGAAGGCCACTCAGGCGGCGTCTATCACTCTCGCTACGACACCTTCGAGCATCACAGCCGCTTCGTCGATCCGGGATTCGTATATGACGCGATGCTGGCGAAGACGATCGGGCGGATCGTAATGCGCGTGGCCGACGCCGACCTACCGGTGCAAAACGCGAGCGCTTTCGCAAGCGCGGTCGCGGACTACCTGGATCAAGTGAAGAAGCTGGCGGACGACGAACGGGAGGAAGCCGAGAGTCAGGCTAAACTGTTACACGACCATGCGTTCCAACTAGCCGCCGATCCTACCAGGTCAAGCGGCCTGCCTACGGCACTCGACCGCGTTCCGCATCTCGAGTTCGCACCGCTGGAGGACGCAGTCGATCGTCTTAAGCGCAGTGCGAAGACTTACGACGACGCGCTGGCGAAAAACTCCTCACACCTAACCAACTCTCAGATAGCCAGAGTACAAGCTTTGATGATGAATATCGATCAAACACTAGCTCCCGAAGCAGGCCTACCAGGCAGAAGCTGGTACAAGAACTTAATCTACGCTCCCGGGCGCTATACCGGTTATGAGGCCAAGACTCTGCCCGGAGTCCGCGAAGCAATCGAAGACCGGCGCTGGTCAGACGCCAATCGCTACGCCAAGCTGACAGCAGACGCACTGAACGCCTATAGCGACAGGTTGAACGCGGCCACCACCGTACTGAACGGCAGCTAGTCAGAACGACTAATCGATGCCGCTTCACGAAGACGCGGCGCTGGCCGCGACGATCCGTTCGCGCGTGATCGGCAAATCCCGGATGCGGAAGTCGTGTGCCCGCGCGACCGCATTTGCGACCGCGGCGGCGGCGGGACCTTGGGCTGCGTCTCCGACTCCCAGTGGCGGGCAGTCAGGCCGGTCGATCAGTTCAATCTGGACTTCCGGCACTTCGGCGAAGCGCAGAATCGGATAGTCTTCCCAGGTCCGCGTGGTAACGCGGCGGCCGTCAAAGACCACCTGTTCCTTGAGCGTCCAGCTGATCGATTGCACGATGCCGCCTTCGATTTGATTGATCACTCCGTCGGGATTGATCACGAGGCCTGCATCGACGGCGCCGACCACCCTCGAAACGCTCACGTCCTGGTCAACTTCCACATTCGCAACTACTGCCACGTAAGCGGCCGTGTTCTTGTATCGCGCGAAGCCGATTCCCGCCCCGCGCCCTTTGCCGCGCTCGGCCTTGAACTGCCATCGCGATAACCGTACCGCGGTCTCGATAACCCGGCGCGCACGCGGGTCCGACAAGTGACGAAGCCGGAACTCGATCGGATCTACTCCGGCGGCGTCGGCCAATTCGTCCATGAAAGACTCGGCTGCGAAGACGTTCGCATAGCCGCCCAGAGTACGTAGTGCGGAGGTGCGAAACGGCAGGCCCGGAAGGCTGTGCAGCACGATCTTTCGATGTGGCAGGTCGTAGGCGGGCTCGGAATTGCGGGCGCCACCGGCGAACCTCGAGAGAACTTCATACGCCTCGGGGAACGGGATCGGCGGATCGACGTGCGCCGCAGCCAGCAGATTGACCGGTCCGTGCGGTCGCGGGCGCTGGCCATGCGGTCCGCTCCAGATCTCGCTCGACCAATCGACGATATCGCCGGCCGGGCTCAACCCGCTCTCGATCTTTACGACCATCGGCGAGCCCAGCGGCGACCATGCGAGTTCGTCCTCGCGGCTCCACTGGATTCTCACCGGACGCGACGGGACCTGGCGCGCGAGCAGAGCGGCGTCGAGCGCGACGTCGTCGGCGGCGTTGTGCCCGTAAACTCCGGCGCCTTGCGTGTGAATCACCACGACGCTTGATGGGTCGAGACCTAGCGCGTTTGCGAGCGCACCGCGAAGCGGGAAGACGCCCTGCGAATGCGTCCATACCGTCAGGCGGCCGTCGGCATAAACAGCGACCGCGCACGACGGCGCCATTGAAGCATGCGCAATCGGCGGTCGCGAATAAGTCGCGGACAACCGCCGTATGTCCACCGCTCCTGCCGCGCGCTCGCCAGTCTGAGTCTCCGAATCGATCGAGCGAAGCGTCGGCAGCAGTTCGCGCCAGCTTCGAGTGCCGGCGGACACTTCGCTCTCAAACCATCGTGCGCCCGCGCGGATTGCTTCGAGCGCCTTGACGGCCTGGTACTCGCGATCGCAACAAACGCCCACGAAGTCGCCGCTCCGCCAGATCTTGACGACTCCGGGCATACGCTCGACCGCAGTCGTGTCGAGCGATTCCAACCGTGCGCCGTTGGAAGGCGGCCGCATCACGCGCCCGTGCAGCATCCCCGGTAGTTCGAGGTCGTGGATGAATGCGGCGCCCGCGACCTTCGCGGGAAGATCGAGACGCTCGACGCTTTTGCCGAGCGGGGTTGAATTCGTGGGCGCCGCGAAAGGTGCAGTTCCTGTGACCGGACGCTTCCAATCAACCTCGCGCGCGACCTGCCAAT
>NZ_DATDGQ010000202.1:0-11751 GCF_036522015.1 Binatus sp. (SeqCode) | reverse complement strand
CCCAGGTATTGTCGATCTTGAGGTAGGCCAAAAGCTGCGAGCGGACCGCGTACGCCTTCTCCAATCCGTCCATCGCCCGCTGCTTATCGCCCAGACCGGCATAGATTATCGCGGTGGCCAACGGCGAGACGTACTCTCGCGAAGACTTCTTATTCAGCTCCGCGACTATCGCCCAGGCCTTGTCGCGCTCGCCATTCTTTGCGTATGCGTACCCGAGCGGACTGGAAGCCAGCGGCAGGGCTTTCTCCAGTTCCATGATCGCTTGGCTGAACTTGACTGCATGGAGGTCGATGTTGCCGAGAGTCAATTGAGCAAAGTCGAAGCCCGGAACCAATTCCAACGCCTTGCGGCACTGTTCCTTCGCAGCCTCGCACTTTGCCTGGTACATAAGCGAAACGGCCATGTCATTCGCGTACTCGGCAGAGAGGGGATCCAGGTCATTCGCGCGCCTCATCTCGACGAGAGACTCATCGAATCGCCCCTCAAGCATCAGAAGGTAGCCATACTGATCATGAGCTTCGGCAGAGCTGGGATTGAGCGCAATCGCGCGGCGCAGCTCGCGCTCACCTCCCGTCCAATCGAAGTCGTACCAAAAATAGATGGCACCCAGTGAGGTGTGGGCTTCGGCCAGGGAATCGTCTAGTTGCAACGCCTTCTCAGCTGCCGCCTTCGCCTTGGGCATCACTTCGGTGCCGGGGAAAAAAAAGTCCTCGCCATACATGTAGGCATCGGCCAATCCAGTGTATGCCAGCGCAAAGTCCGGATCCGTTTTGATTGCAAGTTCGTATTGCTCCAGCGCCGGGTCGACTCGGTAGGTTTTCATGAAATAACGGCCCTTCAGATAAGCCTCGTAAGCCTGCGGGTTGACTGGGCGAGCATTGGCGAAGCGCGCCTGCTCATTCGGCGTCAACTTGACATCAATCTGCTGGGCGATTGTCGATGCTACCTCGTCCTGCAAGGTCAGCACGTCGCGTGCGTCTCGCTCATAGCTGTCCGCCCACAGATGTTTGTCGGTAGGCGCATCGATCAGCTGCGCCGTGATTCGTACCTTGTCGCCGACCCGCAGCACTGAGCCCTCGACGATCGTATTCACGTGGAGCGCCTTCGCGATTTCAGGCAGTTGCTCGCGATTCTCGCCCTTGAACTTCATCACCGAGGTCCACGAGATCACTCTTAGCCCGCTGATCTTCGCAAGGTCGGTAATCAGCTCATCGGTCATACCGTCGGCGAAATACTGTTGCGCCGGATCGCCGGAGAGATTCACGAGCGGAAGGACGGCTATCGAACGCATTGCGGGAACACGTGGACTAGCCGGCAACCAGCCGGAACCCAGACCGATCCACTTCCAGGTCGAGATGCCGATTATCGCGACGATCAGCAGCGCACCCACGCCCATCACTACTCTGCGATGCGTCGATTGACCGGCTTCTCCCCCAGACGGTGATCGAGGCTGGCCAGGAGCGTCCGCCGCGGTCAAAGCATAGGCGCGAATCGGCCGCGCCACATTCTTGAGATGTTTCTCGCCGAGATCCTTGACGTGGAACTCGGGCTTGTTGCGGATCTCCTCATAGACGCGCTCCGAGATACAGCAGCCGCCCGAAGGAGCCAGCTCGTGAATCCGCGACGCTATATTTACTCCATCGCCGAGCACGGTCTTGTCGGTAAAAACCACGTCGCCGACGTGAATCCCGATTCGCAGGCGCAGCTCCCGATCCTCCACCAGCGTCGCCTGCAACTCGCGCGCGCAATTGACCGCATCGACGGCGCTGTGAAAGCTTGACAAGGTGCCGTCGCCGATCTCGCCGATTAGTCGGCCGTGGAAGTGCGGCAGCACCGCGCGCAAGTGCTCGCGATGCTCGCGCACCACACGCAAACCCTCACGCTCGTCGCGGCCCATAATCGCGGTATAGCCGACGATGTCGCTGAACATGATCGCCGCCAGCTCGCGCGTTGGATTTGCCGTCAGGGTATCGGACGAACTCGTCACCGAGCCCTCCCCTTCGATAGCATCGGCCAGGAACAGGAACGTTCCGGATACTACTCCGGCGTCCGCGACAGCGCGAAGCTCGTTCGGGGACCCCAACCGTCGCCCCCGCAGGCGCGCCGGCCGGCAAATGGTCGGGTTTCTTCGCGCGCTGCTTTCATGGCACTGTTGCCCAATTCAATTTTCGATCCGGAGTCTATTTGATGTCTGATCGACGCAATAAACTTGTGCCGCTTGCAGCGGAGCTGGCGGCTGACTTTGCCACTCGCGCTGGCGAACACGATCGCGCCAATTCATTCCCGGTCGAAAACGTCGACAAGATGAAGGCGGCCGGATACACCGCGCTCGTCATTCCTGAAAAGCACGGCGGACTCGGCGCCGACCTCGAGGATTTTGCGCTATGCCAGGAGCAGCTCGCGCAGGGCTGCGCCGCGACGACGATCGCAATCAACATGCATCTGTTCGGCATCGGCAGCATGGTGGAGCGCGCCACCGGCCGCCCGCAGGAGGAATTGTTTTTCGACGTTATCGGTCGCGGCCATCAAATTCTCGGCGGCGGCATCAGCGAGCCCGAAACGGGCGGCGATTGGGGCCACTTCGCGACTCGCGCGCGCCGCGACGGCGCGACGTACGTTCTCAACGGCCGCAAAACTTTCACCAGCCTCTCGCCAGTGATCGATCTGTTCATGGTGATGGCGACGATTGAGGACTCGAATCCGCCCGCCGCCGCCACCTTCGTCGTGCCGCGCAGCACTTCCGGCTTCCAATTGATCGAAACGTGGGACGCGATGGGGATGCGGGCGACGGCCAGCCACGACCTGGTGATCAAAGATGTGCGCGTGCCGGCGATCGCGATGGCGGAATCGCGGCCAGTCGGTCCGGTCAACGACCAGGCGATTTCGTTGTTCGCATGGTTCGGCATTTCCGTCGCCGCGACATACACCGGCATCGCAATTGCCGCATTGAATTTCGCCAAGGAGTTGGCCGGCCGGCTGAAACCGCTCACGCAACCGCGCACGATAAAGTACCTGCCCGGCATTCAGTTCGCGATTGCCGAGGCCGAAGCGCTGATCGCGCAGTCGCGCGCGCTCTATCTCGGCGTCGCCAACGACTACATTCACGATCGCGGTTCATTCAAGGGCGAGTCGGGATTGGCGCGCGTCGTGATGCCGAAGTATGTCGCGACCAACAACGCGATCCGCGCGGTCGATTACTGCATGGAGGTGGTCGGCGCGCACGGGATGCTGAAAAAATTCCCGATGGAGCGCTACTACCGCGACGTTCGCGCCGGCCCGAATCATCCACTGTCCAACGCCCGCGCGCGCGAACTGCTCGGCAAAGTCGCGCTCGGCATCGGCCTGGCAGAAATGCCACGCTGGTAGCTTGATCCTGGGAATCGCTTCGATCAAGCGTCGCGCATCATCGACTGTCGATTGATCTGCGCTTCGCGCTGGACGCTTTGGCCCCCGAGTAATACTTTTCTTTTACCGTGATCAACGAAATCGAACAGGTTGCGCTCCGCGCCGCGCGTGCCGCCGGCAGAATTCATCTCAAACGACTCAGCCGCATAACCATCAATCGCAAGTCGAACTCGATCGATCTCGTCACCGAAGCCGATCGCGAATCGGAAGCGGCAATCATCGAAGTGATCCATCGCGCATTTCCGACCCACGCGATCCTTGCCGAGGAAAGCGGCGCCAGCGCGCATCAGAGCGACCATCGATGGATCATCGATCCGCTCGACGGCACCACCAACTTCGCGCACGGCTATCCGCAATTCTGCGTGTCGATCGCGTACGAGCGGCGCGGCCGCGTGCAGTTCGGTGTAGTCTTCGACGCGCTGAAAAAAGAATGTTTCATTGCGCATCGCGGAAACGGCGCGCGTCTTAACGGCAAGGCGATTCGGGTGAGCGCGACTCCGAATCTGTGCTCCGCTCTCCTCTGCACCGGCTTCGCGTACGACCGCCGCGAACGCCGCCGCTTCTACATGTGCTTCTGGGAAGAGCTGATGACGCGCACGCAGGGCATACGTCGCACCGGCTCGGCGGCGCTCGATCTCGCTTACGTCGCAGCGGGGCGCACCGATGGATTCTGGGAGTTCGGACTGCGCGCCTGGGACGTCGCCGCCGGAGCGTTGATCGTCGAGGAGGCGCGCGGACGCGTGACCAACATGGACGGTTCCGAGCTCGACCTTGGCGGCGCGAATATCGTCGCGACCAACGGCCGGGTGCACGACGAGCTGGTCGAAACGATCGCGCAGACGCGGCCCGAAGCCGACCGCCGCCACGCCGAGATGCTGCGCGAGACCAAGGCCTCGGCGTAGAAACTCTCACAATTTGGAGGACGGCATCAGATGAAGACACAGATTCGACGCGCGACGCGCGAGGACCTCGACGTATGCGGCGAAATTTGCCATCGCGCGTTCACAGCTATCAACGACCAGCACAACTTCCCCCACGAGTTTCCCGACGTTGCTACCGCCAAAGGCATGATCGGCAGCATGCTTTCCAACCCCGGCTTCTACGGAATCGTTGCCGAGGTGAATGGACGCATCGCCGGCAGCAACTTCATGGATGAGCGCGCGCCGATCACGGGAATCGGTCCGATCAGCGTCGATCCGGACGTGCAGAATAGCGGCGCCGGCCGCGCGATGATGCTGCACATGCTCGATCGCATCGCCGCCAATCGATTCCCCGGCGTCCGGCTGGTGCAGTCGGCGTATCACAGTCGCTCCTTCAGCCTTTACACCAAGCTTGGATTCGAAACCCGCGAGCCGCTGTCTCTGATGACCGGCCCGCTGATCAACGAATCGATACCCGGCTACAAGGTGCGCGCCGCTACTGAAGCCGATGTAGCCGCATGCAACCGGCTTCACTTCGCGGTGCACGGACATGAACGCGGCGGAGAATTGCGCGACGCAATCACGGCTCGGACAGCGAATGTCGTCGAGCATCTCGGCCGCATCACGGGTTACGCGACCGCAATCGGATACGCCGGCTACGCAGTCGGCAAGTCGAACGAAGAACTCAAAGCACTGATATCAGCGGCGCCGGCCTTTCTTGGCAATGGTCCTTTGATACCGTCGCGCAACGGCGAGCTGCTCCGATGGTGCTACAGCAAGGGCCTGCGCCTGATGCAGCAGATGACGTTGATGAGTGTCGGCCTTTACAACGAACCCAGATTCCCGTTCATCCCGTCGATTCTGTACTGACTAGCGGCGCGCGATGAAAAGTCCGGAATCCTTGGTCATTCGGATTTCGCCGTGGGTTGCGATTTCATTTTCGACGTGCGCGCGCAGTGCGGCGATCTGTTCGCCGGTGACCCTGCTTCGCACGCGCATCGAGCAGATGTAGTCCATCAGCGGCGCCGCTTCAGTAATCACCAGCGAGTCTGGATAGCGTTCGAGCTTCACCTCGCTGAAGGCGGCGCGCATGTAAGCGTCGCCACTCTCGAGGCCGAAGCGAACGGTGGAGTCAGTCATTCGCGGGAGCGAAAAGAAGCGCGTCGCGAGTTGGTCCATCTCCTTCATGTTCGCGAGGCCCATCGTCGCCGCATAGCAGCAGCCCGACGGCTTCAGCACGCGCCGAACCTCGCTGAGCGCGCGCGCGATGTCGGGCACGTGATAGAGCATGTGATTCGCGATCACCGCGTCGAACGATTCGTCGCGAAACGGAATCGCCTGCGCGTCGGCCTGCATGTAGGTGAACGAGCGGCCGAGTTGCGCGAGAGCGGCGCGCGTCTCGCGCAGCATCCCATCCGACATATCGCTCAGAATCACGCGCCATCCGCGCGGAACCTTGACCGAGCCGCGCCACAAGACGCCGGTGCCGCAGCCGAGTTCGAGCACGCTCGCGTTTTCGGGAAGCTGAATCCGATCTAGGATCCACCGCATCTGCCCGTAGCGATTAGTGCTGAAGCGCTGATGCAACCGAAACCGCGCCGACAGGTTCGAGCCGTCCTTGTATTGCTCGCGCAGGATTCGCGCAGGATCGCTGGTTGTTTCGGTCGCCATCGCGACTATGTTGCCGGGTGCTCGGCGCGAGGATCAACCGCTGCTCGCCTTGTTCGCCGCGTATCGCTGATGTAGTTCTGTCCTTTGTCGCACCCGTTGCCCCGGTAGTGAAAAGGACATCACGGAGGTCTCCGGAACCTCAGGTCCGGGTTCGATTCCCGGCCGGGGCACCAAAATTGCGCGGATACCGCTGAGGCGTGATCGAAAACTTATTGGCGATGTATGCGATCCAAATAATTAGATTGCAAGCGTTTCCGACTCGCGTTCACTGCTTCTCTTTTCCGGCAGGGAACGGATTTTCCCAGATCGGGACGACCGTCGCATGAAGCCAAACCCTGCCCCAGATTTCGATGCCAAAGATGCCGCTCTGGAGGTCTTCGGAAGGCCTAGCTTGCCCGATCGTAATGCCGGGACCGCGATCGTATCTTCCTCCGTATTGATAGATGAGCTTTCTTGCGACCGCGGCACCCACTTCATTAACTACGTGGATATCGATCGCATGATCAGCCTCGATTAACAATTGATCGTTTAGGACATAGGTGATCCCGCGGACCAGCTTGCGCCCGAGAGTTCGCAGTTTCTCAATTGGAATTGGAATCGAAAGTGAACCGCTAGTTTTGGAGGGGCCGAAGTTCGGCATAAACGTCTGAATTGCGATCTCATTGGCTGGCCTGAGTTCGCGAAGAATCTTGTCTCGTTTTAATGATCGTAGGTTCGCATCTTTGGGATTCTTCCCCTGCGAGGAATCGAGGGCTCTCATCACTTTTCGTTCAATTCCTAATGAAGCATTGTGATCGCGTTCAACACAGAGGCCGAGTCTCACAAGAAGGTCCTCTTCATTGCGCCCATTCAGCGCGTTGCAATGGGTACAAGATGGCGCTTGCCATTTCTCTATCCCTGGGGGCGTAGATTCTGGATACCACGAATCCGGAAATACGTGATCTGAAGTGAGATTCTTAAAGTAGCCAAGACAGTGAACGCACCGACCTTCTGTGAACTTCTTGGCCATCTTGCGTCAGAGTTTACCCAAAAAGACGAGTGATATCTGCTTTTTTAGACTGGCGGACAGAGTCAGTCAGTTTTCGGCGTGTTGTCGCGATTACCAGCGGTCCGTTGAGTTTTATAGGCCGGGGCACCAAAAAATCCCCACAAGGCGCCGTGTACTGCGCACCCGATCAATTTTTTGACGCCCAATCCGATGCGCGTCAGATCGCTGGTACCACCTCCGCGGCCAGCAATTCCATCTGTTCGACGTGGTCGAAGACCGGATCGAGCAAGATTTGCTGCGCTCCTGCCCGAATCAGTTCTCCCAATTTATCCACGCATTCGGCGCGGCTGCCGAAAATTGAAACCCGCGGCGCCATGTCAGGAAATTTGTAACGGGCGCCAAACCATCGACGCAATCGTTGCTCTGCGCGAGCGCGATTATCGTCAACCGCGATGTACACGCGCTTCGAGATCGAGAAAGTCGCGGGATCGCGTTTTGCCTCGTCCAGCAGCCGACGGATCAATTCCATGTGCTGGACGAATTCCGCCGAAGATGACGATCCCGGCCCCATCCATCCGTTGCCCAGGCGCGCGGCGCGTTTCAATCCGAGCTCGGTCCGCGCGCCGAACCAGATCGGAGGATGAGGCTTCTGCGCCGGTTTTGGCTCCATTGGGACGTCAGTGAAATTCCAGAAATCGCCGCTGACTGAAGCCTTGGGCTGAGTCCACAGCGCCTTCATTACTTTGAGCCCTTCGACGAATCGGTGCCCGCGCTGGTCGCGAGGCACTGCGAAAATCTCGTGAGGTGTCGTCGGACCGCCGATGCCGACTCCCACGATTAAACGGCCCCGGCTTAGCTGATCGACGGTTGCCAGCGTCTTCGCCAGTTCCACCGGATTGCGGATAGCCGTCAGCAGTACCGCTGTGCCAAGGCGTACTCGCGAAGTCAACGCTGCGACGTACGTGAGCAGCGCCACCGGCTCGAGGATCGCCGCGTCGGAGATCATTTGCTCCTGCACCCACAGGCTGTCATAGCCAAGCGCTTCCGCTCGAATGACGAATTTGCGAATGAGCTCGAGGTCGATCTCCGACTGTTCGAAGGTTTGTGGGATAGAAATCCCGCACTTCGTGCTCATATTGTGAAGGCCTCCTGGTTCGAAGATACCGATATCTCGAACCAGCAGTATCACGGCGCGCCGGCCGAGAAAGACAGCAGCAACTTTGCACAGTCGGTCTGGATCAGCCCTGCTTGCGCTTAAAAAACTCGACCTGGCGAAGTCGCTTTGCAGCCTGCGCGCGCGTCTTGTACCCGCTGCCTAGATTCTTGCCCTTTTTCGAGACCAATTTATATCCGCTTTTGTCTTTCTTAATCATTGACAGATCCTCTCACGAAATCTTCCAAATCCTGGCATCGAGTGACCATGAGCCGGCGCCGACGCCGATCAGGAATAGCAAGCTCATCGTCATTGCAAAGTCCGTCCGCGCGTCGCTCACCATGAACCAGAAGCCCTGGTCGGGATGGGACATCTCGGGAATCTTGGTCGTCGCGATTGCCGTCAGGATTACGATTAGCAGTGGGATACTCGCGAGCCTGGTTAAAAATCCTACGAGTACCAGTAGCCCGCAGATGATCTCGAAGGTGCCGACGAAGTAAGCTGTACAGGCCGGCATCGGGAACCCGATGCGTGTAAACCGCATCACGCCCATATGCGGATCGATGAATTTAAGGATCCCCTGCGTCAAAAAAATCAGTCCGACAGCCATGCGGACAAATACGATGCCGCGGATGTCTGACGAAGGGCGCAGGAATGATCCAAGCTCGCGCATTGACGTCCGGTGAAAGATCAAACCTTGGGCGGCGCGGTGGCGGTGAACTGGGCCAGGTCCGCCACACTGAGTTCCGCCTCAATTCGTCCGATCTGTTTCACTGCATCCTCGAAACCGTCATGGCCGAATTGCCGACGCTCGATGTCCTCGAATTTGTCGCCCATCTTCTCGTACTCGCTCTGAGAAAGCGTCTTGTGCCACGCCGGGAAAATGATCGTGTCCTCGCGCGCGGTATGCTCCTGGTACATCAGCACGAACGAATCGAGCGTTTCGGGCAACCCTCGCGGGTCGGCAAGCTTCTGTCCACCAGTCCTGGACATGGTGAAATCCGTAATTTCGCGCCCGCGTTGATGCTGAGCGAGCAAAGTATCGACGTACTGCGCGAGTTCAGCGCTCCGTCCCCTGACTGCCGGAAAAATAAAAGGTTCTTCGAGGCGGCGCTCGTGATAATCCTCGCCGAACTGGCGGAACAGGACGGCCGTCTGACGCAGAGCGGCAGGTGAAACGCTGGCCGGGTCGGTTCGGAGTTTCGGCGCCGCGAGCGCATAGACCAGCAGCGCTCTCCTCAGCACCCCGTGCTCGCGCATCAGGTCCTCGTTGGCGCTTACCTCTTCGTCCTTTTCTCCCGGCGCCTTGCAACCGCCGATTGGCAGCGTCCCCGCAACGAGGGCGGCCGCCCCGAGCCCGACCACGAACTCTCTTCTTGTCTTCATTCGAATCCCTGCCTCGAGAATGGCGGGTCACGAAGGATTGCTGTCCCGATCTGCCTCCGGGTCCAACCTCTATTTTTCTGCGTCTATCAGATCGAGGCAAATTTGCGGAAACCGATTGTCGGCTTCGGCGACGCTATGCACTTGCTGGAGAACGATGAACAGATCGTGTCTCCCAGTCACTCCACCGCCACATCCAGACTGGCTCCCAGGCCAACCTGCCCCTGCCCGGTTACTAAAAGTAGAATTTCGTTACTCTTTCGCCCCCCAGCACTAACAGCAGGTAGCTAAATCTTACTGTCTGCATTACTTATAGTGGCTTGTCTAGTCTCTTAGAGACGTTATCACTCCCTATACATCTCATGTGACCTTTAGTCTTGCTTTGAGCTGTATTCCCGGTCAGAATGCCGCAACATGAAAGGTGATTTACACGGACCCTTGGACCCGCCGCCGAGCGAAGAACGCGCCATCCTCGACGAGATTCGGAACGACCACGACCTCATCCGCCGACTCAGCATAACCCAGCAGGAGCTCGAGGCGTTGTCGAAATGCGCGCTGCTGGGAACTTTGACCTGCAAACAGGACATGCTTTTCATCCTGCGCCAGATTCGCGAGGCGAGCAGCAACTCGATCAGTCACACCCTCTTTCCCCAGCCGCCCGAGGTAAAGGAACTGAGCGGAGATTTCGCCCCGAGCCTGCGCGGCATCGTGACTCGCCCCGCTTCTGTGGTCATCGGAGAGCCCGAGTCGCCCGACACCATCGTTCGTGGTCGCATTTTCCGAGTCGTGGCCCTGGTGAGTCTCGTAGGGAGCGCGCTGCTGATCATATATCGATGGCGCGATTTGGTGGCCAAGATCGGCGCGATGGCCGGTCAGGCCACGTCTTCCGGCGTGTGGTACGCCCAGCTCGACCATCTCAATGTTTTACTTTTCTGGGAAATTCTAATCGTGGGGGCCATCGTGTCTGTGATGTTCCTCAAATCCCAGCGAGGCTCCCGCCGTTTCAAGGTTCGACCGGGCCGGCGTCAGCGCTAAGCTGTCCGGTCCGGCTGCGAGACTCGAACTGTTCGTTCGCGCGCCCTTGAAGCGGTCCCGTCCGTTACCTTAAGATTCGCCCGTCGTACTTATCTTGAGGTCGCGGCATGGGGGATGGCGACAAAGCAGGGCTGCGGCAAATGATGCCGAGCGTGTTCAACGGGATCGCGACCGCGATTGCCGCTGCCGCAGGACTGATCGGCGTGCTCCATCAAACCGGCTACCTCGGCAATCACCCCCGCGTAAGAGCCGGCATCGAAGCGAGAGCTCTCGCCCACCCCCGAACGCTTGATCCCGGCCCGTTGGCTGCAGTGGATGCGCCCGCCGCAGCTGACCTGCCCGCCAGCGGCGGCGATAGCCACGCAGTCGTGGCCGCTGCGCCGATGCATCGGAACTTGAGCGGTGCGTGGCGCGACATGGCCTCCAATTGTCATCTGATAAAGCAAACCGGGCATGAGCTGATTGTCTCCAGCTACGCGGCCGACACCGGCCGGCTGAGATCTGTCGGCAGCGGAACCGTCAAGGGACGCGCGATCTCGGTGCGATTGAACTCCGCGAATCCAGCTTCAGCGGAAGTCGATCTGATTCTTTCCGATGACGGCCGCGAATTGTCAGGGATGATCAAAGGCGCGAACGGCGCACACGTCTCGAAGTGGCGATTGGTCGGCCCCTCGTGCGTACAGACTGCATCGCGTCCCGACTAGCGAGCGCCATCGCAGAACTTACCCAACGCTGCGCCAGAATTCCTGCAGCAGTACGCTCATCAGCTTCGGATGCTCCTCGGGAAAAAACAGCTTCGGGCCTGGCACCATGATCAGGCGCCGCACGCCGCCGATATTGTGCTTGAGCCACTCCGGCGATTTCAGATCGAACGCGGTGTCGGCCTCTCCCCACACAATCAGGGTCGGCACCTTGAGCTCGCGCAATTGTGGCGCGATCGACGTCAGCACCTTCAGATTGCCGAGACTCAGGAAGCGCCGCATGCTGTTGCTTCGATCGTCAGATGAAAGCAGCGGCTCGAAATAGGTTTTGAACGCCTCGTCCGGGATGCGCGCGGCATTCTCATAGACCGATGCGAATGCCTGGCGCGCGACTGCCGGCGCCTCGAGCATCGTCTTCATTCCTGTGACGATCGACGGGTCCGCGAACTGATCGAACACCGCCTTCAGCATCGCATTCGGCCACAGGTCGTGGAC
>NZ_DATDGQ010000201.1:0-14672 GCF_036522015.1 Binatus sp. (SeqCode) | reverse complement strand
GGTATAGAAAACGCCAGCGCTGCGATCAGAATAAAGCCTGCCTTCAAATACATCGTACTCCTCCGCGGAAATTTACCTGTCGTCTCTACAGACAAGGCGTAAAAAATCTGCGAACAAAGTGTTCGTAGAAATCGTACTGTGTTAATGGGCGGGGATGTGTGACAACGAACGCTGAGCGCTGAGGTTGTATGTCGAAACTCTGGCGGAGACTGATGCTAGGGGTAACTGCTGTCGCGGCGCTGGCTGCGACTAGCTGGTGGATGATTCACATCCCCGCAGTGCAGGACGCGATTTTTCGCCGCGTGATTCGGCACACCCTCGAGGCGACGCGCGACGACCTGCTGGTGCCCGATTCGCTCCGAGTTGTGTTGTGCGGCACCGGCAATCCACTGGCCGATCGCGCTCGCGCGGCAGCGTGCACGGCGATCTTCGCCGGCGGCAACATTTACCTGGTGGATATCGGCCCCGGCGCGTGGAAGAACTTGGCATTGTGGCGCATTCCCGCGGCAAAGCTCGCCGCGATTATGCTCACCCACTTTCATTCCGATCACATCGGCGATCTCGGCGAAATCAATATAGAGACGTGGGCGAATGGGCGGGACCATCCGCTGCGCGTGTACGGGCCGCAGGGTGTCGAGCAAGTGGTGGGAGGATTCGAGCAGGCGTACTCGCTCGATGAAGGCTACCGCATCGCGCATCACGGCGCGGCACTGATGTCCCCCGCGAACTGGCAAATGAAACCGCTCACCGTGAAAATCGACACTCCGGCGGGCGTGTCGCCATGCGCAGGCGGTTCCGCGACGGCGCTTGAAGAGAACGGCCTCAAGGTCACCGCGTTCACCGTCGATCACTCGCCGGTGGCGCCCGCCTACGGTTATCGATTTGATTACAAGGGGCGCTCGGTCGTAGTCAGCGGCGATACCATCAAGTGCGCCAATCTCGTCGCGGCCGCTACCGGCGCCGACGTGCTGATTCACGAAGCGCAGGCGGCGCATCTTGTTAAGTTGATCCAGGAAGCGGCGGAACACCTTGGGAATGCGCGCGTTGCAAAAATCATGGCCGACATCCGTCGCTACCACACGACGCCCGTCGAGGCCGCCGCCGAGGCGAACCAGGCCGGAGTGCAGCTGCTGGTCCTGAGCCACATCGGTCCACCGACGCCCAACGTGCTTGCGCGCATCGCGTTCATGCGCGGCGTTGCGGACGTCAGGCCGCGCGGCCTAGTACTCGGCTACGACGGACTGCTACTGACGTTGCCGGCGGGCTCGAAAGATATCGAGATCTCGACGGTTAACTAAACTTCAGCTGGTGCGAAAGTCGGAAGGCAAAAGATCGATGACACTCGAATATGATCTGTTCTGGTCGTTTCGTTCGCCGTATTCCTATCTCGTTACGCCGCGGCTGATTGAATTCGAGCGCGAGTACGACGTGAAGGCCAATGTGCGGCCGGTTTATCCGATCGCAGTCCGGATTCCCGGATTTTTCAAACAGGTGAATCCGATGTGGCCGCCCTACCTGTTTCGCGATTGCTCGCGTATCGCGGAAATGCTCGGCATGCCGTTCGGGTGGCCCAGTCCCGATCCGATTGTCATGAACATGGCCACCGGCGAGGTCGCGAAGGACCAGCCGTACATACACCGGCTGACCAGGTTAGGTATCGCCGCCGCCGAAGCGGGCAAGGGACTGCCGTTCCTCGCGGCAGTGAGCGCGGTCATTTTTGGTGGCGTGCGAGACTGGCATCTCGGCGATCATCTGGCCCAGGCATCCGAGCGTGCAGGGCTGAGCCTTGCGGAACTCGATTCAGAAATCGAGCGCAATGCTGATCGCTATGAGGCCGCGGTCGCCGAAAATGAATCCGCGCAAAAAAATGCCGGGCATTGGGGCGTCCCGCTGATGGTCTTCAAGGGCGAGCCGTTCTTCGGCCAGGACCGCTTCGATCTGCTCCGATGGCGGATGCAGCCAAACGGACTCAGGCGGGCTTGAGCTTGTAACGAATCGGCATGTGCTTGATGCCGCCGACGAAGCTCGAGCGCAGGCGCTCGACCGGGCCCGCCAATTCAGCGTGATCGAGGCGTTTCGCCAACTGCGCGAAGATCACTGAGAGTTCCAACCGAGCAAGGTTCGCCCCGAGACAGAAATGCTCTCCGATGCCGAACGAGAGATGCGGATTCGGATTGCGGCCGACGTCGAATTTGAAAGGCTCGTCGAATACGTCCTCGTCACGGCTGGCCGAGGGGTAGAATAGACACACCGATTCACCGGCGCGAATCTTCTGTCCGCGCACGACGGTGTCGCTGGCGGCCGTGCGCGCGAACTGGATCACCGGGGAGGTCCAGCGCACGATTTCCTCGACCGCGGTTTTGATCAGCGTGGGATCGGACTTGAGCCGGCGAAATTGTTCGGGGTTTTCAATAAGTGCGAGCAGGCCGCCGCTGGTCGCATTGCGAGTGGTCTCGTTGCCCGCCACCACCAGCAGCAACAGGTAGGAAAGCAGTTCCAACGCGGGCAGCGGTTCGCCGTTTACTTTTGCGTTGGAGATGACGCTGGTGACGCTGCGGCCGGGATGCTTGCGGCTCTCCTCGACCAGGTCGGTGAAGTATTGGAACATTTCCATGCGCGCCTGCGCGAAGGTTTCGTTCGCATCCTTGCCGCGCTGAAATTCAGGATCGCCGCCGCCGATGATTTCGTTGGTCCATCGAAAGATGGTCGGCCAATCCTTACGCGGCACGCCGAGCATTTCCGCGATCACCGCCACCGGCACCTTCGACGAGATCTCGGTAACGAAATCGCATTCCTCCCGGTCCATCACATCGTCGAGGAGTTGCGCGGTTATATTCGCGACGTCCGGCTCGAGTGCACGAATCGAACGCGGCGTGAAATATTGGCTCAGGATCGAGCGAAACTCGCCGTGCTGCGGCGGATCCATATTAAGCAGATGCCTGAGCGGCAACTCGGGCGGAAGGCCGTCCGCGCCCTCGTCCAGGACGAAGACTGCGAGTCGCGGGCCGTTGAGCCATAACCGCGGCTGACAGCTTATCTCCTTGAGATCGGCTGCCTTGGTGATCGCCCAAAATGGATCGACTCGCGGACGCTCCACGTAGAACACCGGGTGGTGCTTGCGCAAGTAGGTCCACTCCGCATGCGGATAGCCGTTTTTCTGATAGTGATCGGGGCTGATGATATCGATTGAGTCGAGCGGAAATTCGGGGGCGCCGTCAGGACGGCTGCCAGTCACTTGGGTTTTCATGGATCGCTCCTGCGTGTAGTTTCCGCTTCGGGAGCTAGGCGAACAACATCTTTCTCAGGGCCGGCAGCAGGCGCATTTCTTCGCTGTCGATCAGATCGTCAAGCTTCACCGCGAGCACGCAAAGAGCCTTGCCGGCCGCGGCGACGACTCTGTCCGGATCTTTTTGGAACGACACTCCAACCAGCCTGCCGATCAGCGATCGCATTTCGAGGTGGCTCTGCTTGATTCGATTTATGACCTCGGCAGAGAGACGGCCGGCGCCCTCCGCCCACGGCAGCACGGTTTCGTCTTCACTCATCAAATGCTGATTGAGTTGCGGCTTCAGCGTTTCCCAGCATCGCTGCGCCTGCGCGCGCATCTCCCGATCCGACGGCTTGAAGCCGAGGATCGCGCCCGCCACCGCCGCATCGAGCAACGGCATCGCAAGCTGGTATTCTTCGCGGCTCAGTTCTTCCGTGAGGTTTCTGATCTTGCGCGTGTCAGCCGGGGTTGAAGACGGCTTCCTGACGGTAGGCATATTCGTTGGCCTCGTTGTTTGCCTAAGATACCATGCTTCATCCGCATGACCATCTCTAGCGTCTTAAAAATCCAGCTCAATACAGCTGACGGTTTGCTTAACGGTTTGTTCCGGCGTAAATGATGTGTCACCCTCTTGTTGTCCGCGATGATACCTGGCTCGCCCGACCTCCTCCTGCAGCTCCCAGGGATAACTCGAAACCGAGGTACCCGTTTGTGTCGTCGATCAGCCGCTTAAAGGAACTGAAGCATGACATTATTAGTCGGCATTCGCAGGCCGATGATTTTAGGGCATGGATTCAGGTTCTGACGACATTGGCGGCACTTGCGCTCTGTTGGTGGGCGGCGGTGTTGAGCGTCCACGTTTCCTACTGGCTCACCGCAGCCGCGATGCTGCTCATCAGCCTGTTTACCTTGCGCGCTTTTGTGTTGATGCACGAATGTGGGCATCACAGCTTGTTCCGCACCCAGTCGCTCAATCGCGCGTTTGGTTTTTTCCTGGGCGTGGTCTCCGGCATGCCGCAGTACGTGTGGTCGCAGCATCATAATTTTCATCACGCCAACAACGGCAACTGGGAAAAATACCGCGGACTCTACACGACGATGTCGGTCGAGGAATATGCGGCGATGAGCGATGCGCAGCAGCGCATCTATAGAGCCAAGTGCAGCATCGCGACTGCGCCTTTCGCCGGCCTGATCTACGTGATCTTCAACCCGCGCTTTACCTGGCTCAAGGGCAGTATCGAGCTGGTCGGACATATTGTTAGAGGAAAAGTTGCGCAGCCAAACCTTTCGATCAAGGCGCATGCCGCCAGTTTTGAAACGCGCTATTGGAAATCGCGCAGAGAGTACTGGCACATGTTCTGGAATAATGTCGTGCTGCTCAGCGTCTGGGCCGCGATGTGCTGGGCAGTCGGCCCGATCCTGTTCTTTACGATTTATTTAATCAGCGCATCGCTGGCCGGCGCCGCGGGAATTATCTTGTTCACGGTTCAGCACAATTTCGAGCACTCTTACGCGAGCGACGGCCAACACTGGGATTACGAGATCGGCGCAATCGAGGGATCGAGTTTCCTGATCTTGCCAGGCTGGTTGAACTGGTTCACCGCCAACATTGCCTATCACCACGTTCACCATTTATCCGCGAAGATTCCAAACTATCGATTGATCGCATGCCACAACGAATATCGCGATCTCTTTTCGGATGTGACCCGCGTGAAGTTGGTTCAAATCCACAAAGCCTTGAAATACATTCTTTGGGACACCCGCGCTCAGCGAATCATCTCAGTAGCCGAGTATCGGCTGCAGACCCAGACGGCTCATTAGCTCAGGGCAGTCAACGATCTTCTGCTCCGCATTCCTGCCAATTTGAAAGACCAGCGAATTGCGCGGCTATACACCGAGCTGGTCGCGCGCGACTAGCGCCACGAAATCGCCCTCGGTCAGGATACCGACCAGGCGCCCATTCTCGACTACCGGCAGACAGCCGATCTTGCGCTCGGTTAAAACCCGCGCCGCATAGACCAGCGAGGCATCCGGTATTACGGTGACAACCTCGGTCGCCATCACGTCTTTGACCGAGAGAGTGTCGAGGACTTTCCGCTGAGCGTGCTTGCCATAGCCGAGCGCTTGGGCGAGCGCGTCGCGAAACAGATCGCGCTGCGTCACGATACCGACCAGGAGCTGACCGTCATCATCAAGAACGGGCAGATGGCGAACCCGCCCCAGCCGCATGATGTCGTCGGCCAGTGTGAGCTTATCGTTGCTCTTCAGGGTGGTGGGATCTGGCGTCATCAGGTCGCGAACTTTCAACCGTTTCATGTTGGCTTCTCCGAGAGCATTTTACAGGTATCCCGGTTGTCGCGCACCGAGCCGGCCGTTCAAGCCTTTTGAGAATCGTTGCCTCCCTGGAAAAAAATAGGAGTAAGGTGTGGACAGCGACGCTATTCGAGATAGCGTTCATGATCGCGTTCCACGCCAGGAGGGTGCCACAATGCCGGTGAAAAATTTCGCAACACGCAGGATTGCGATTATCGGTTCCGGCTTTTCAGGTCTCTGCCTCGGCATCCAGCTCAAAAGGCTCGGGATCGATTCATTTACGATCTTCGAAAAGGCCGATCGGCTCGGCGGCACGTGGCGTGAGAATACATATCCCGGCGCAGCGTGCGACGTACCGTCGTTTTCGTATTGCTTCTCGTTCGAGCAGAAGACCGATTGGTCGCGAAAGTGGGCGCCGCAGTCCGAGATCCTCGAATACTTGGAACAGTGTGCGGCCAAGTACGACCTTACCAGGCACATCCGCTTCGGCACCGAGATAGCCGGCGCGACTTGGGACGAAGCCGCCGCCGTGTGGAAAATCCGCACCGTCAAGGGTGAAGAAGTCTTGGCCGATGTGCTGGTCGCCGGCGTCGGCCAGTTGAACCGGCCGAACATGCCGAAGCTTCGCGGTGCCGAAAATTTCAAAAACGTCTCGTTTCATTCGGCGCGATGGCGTCACGATGTCGATTTGACGGGCAAGACCGTCGGCGTCGTCGGCAATGCGGCCAGCGCGATCCAGTTCATCCCCCAGATCGCGCCCAAGGCCGGCAAAGTTTATATCTTCCAGCGCAGCGCGAACTGGATGGTGCCGCGAAACGACCTCGCCTACACCGATGACCAAAAGCGCCGCTTCGCGAGCAATCCCGTGCTGACCCGCCTCTATCGATGGCTGATCTACTTTCAGCACGAGATGAACTGGCCGGTGTTCCGTCGAGTTTCGTTTCTGTCGCGACGGATGGCGCAGCTCGCCGAAACCTACATGCGCACTACCGTCACCGACCCGAAGCTGCAGCAGGCCTTGATTCCCGACTATCCGATTGGCGGCAAGCGCATCCTGATCTCCGATGACTACTACGCAGCCCTCAATCGCGAAAACGTCGAGGTTGTGACCAGCGGTATCGATCATCTCGACGAAAACGCCGTCACGACGACCGATGGCCGCACGATTCCGATAGATGTCCTGATTTATGCGACCGGATTTGAATCGACGGCCTTCCTCGCGCCGATGGCGATTCGTGGACGCGACGGTCGCCTGCTGCAAGACGAATGGGCGGGCGGCGCGAAGGCCTACCTGGGCATCAGCGTCGCCGGATTCCCGAATCTGTTCCTGATGTACGGCCCGAACACGAATCTCGGCCACAACTCGATCATCTTTATGATCGAATGCCAGGCGAATTACATAATTAACTGCCTGAGAGGGATGGACGAGGGCGGTGCTTCCGTGATCGATCTGCGGCGTGAAGTGATGGACGAGTTCGACGCCAACCAGCAAAAGGAGCTGCAGCAGAGAGTGTGGGCATCGACCGGCAAGAGCTGGTACAAAAACGAAGCCGGCCGGATCACCAATAACTGGTCCAGCAGCACCATCCGCTACTGGTGGAAGACGATCCGCGCCGATCCAACCCTCTATCGACTCGAAACGCGTCGTGCAGCCGCCGCGTATCCCACCGAGAGCGCTGATCCAGCGCACCGCGCAGCATAGGCGCGGCACAAACGACTCGTAGGCGACCGTCGGTAAGATTTATAGGGTAAAACTTACCGAGTGATCGCGCAACCGCTTTTGCTTTTGAGCGTAAATCCTACATAGGTCATACTATTCGCATCCGTCCGTCGGTCTCGCACGGTTGTTGCACTGCATCGGCCAGATTCCGATAAACTCCGTTGCGCTCCGCTGGTGGAAATATGTCTAATGAAATTCGAGTTCTGATCGCCGAGGACGACGTCAACACCCACGAGGAATGGCGCGAGTCGCTTGCGGCGTGGGGTTTTCGCGGCGAGATCGCCGAGGACGGAGTGCGCGCGCTCGAGTTGATTCGTAGCTTCGATCCTCACATCCTGCTCTCTGACCTGAGGATGCCACGCAAAGGCGGGCTCGAGCTTCTGCACGATATCCGCGAACTCGGGATTCATCTGCCCACTATCATGATTTCGGGGCAGGGCGAGATACCCGATGCGGTCGAAGCGCTCAAGCAGGGCGCGATCGACTATATGCGCAAGCCGGTTGACCCTACGCATCTCCAGCGCGTGCTGCACAACCTCGCCGACAACATCAGTATCCGCGAGGAGAACACTACGCTGCGCCGGCGCCTGGCCGAGGTCGGCGAGCTGGGGCCGCTGTTCGGACGGTCGTTGCCGATGCGCAAAGTGATCACGGCGATCGAGCGGCTGGCGCAGTCGTCGGCGTCGGTGGTGATCACGGGCGAGAGCGGCACCGGCAAGGAGCTGGTGGCGCGCACGATTCACGAGCTGTCACCGCGGCGCGACGCGGCTTACGTGCCGGTCAACTGCGCGGCGATTCCCGAGACGCTGATGGAGAGCGAGCTGTTCGGGCATGAACGCGGATCGTTCACCGGCGCCGACCGGCGCAAGGAAGGATGCTTCGAAGTCGCCAATGGCGGCACCTTGCTGCTCGACGAGTTGACCGAGATGAAGACCGAGCTGCAGCCCAAGCTGTTGCGCGTGATCGAGGAGCAGCGGCTGCGCCGGGTGGGCGGGACGGCCGAGATACCGCTGGACGTGCGGGTGCTCGCATCGTCGAATCGCGACATCGAGCAGGCGGTCCGGGAGGGCAAGCTGCGCTCGGACCTGTTCTACCGGCTAAATGTTTTCACGATCGTATTGCCGCCGCTGCGCGAGCGTATCGACGACCTGCCGCAGCTCACGCAGATGTTTGTCAAACACTACGCGGAGCAAAACAAGAAGGACGTGACCGGCGTCGACGAGGAATGCATGAAGGCGCTGCAGGCGCATCCGTGGCCGGGCAACGTGCGCCAGTTACGCAACGTAGTCGAGCGCGCGCTGATCGTCTGCGAGGGCCGCACCATCCGCAAGTCAGATCTGCCGGACGATTTTCGCGCGGCGGGTAACGGGGGAGACGGCGGGTTCATCAAAATACCGCTGGGCACTTCGCTCGACGACGTCGAGAAAGAGATGATCACGCGCACCATCGAGTTCACGGCCGGCAACAAGACTCGGGCCGCCGAAATTCTCGGGGTCAGCGCCAAGACTTTGTACAACAAGCTCGAGCGCTTCGGCGCCGATCGCGCGTAGCTCGAAACGAGTTGAACGCAAATCGGTAGAGATCTGTCCGCACGTTCATTCGCGCAAGGAAACTATGCATCTGCGAGCAAGACTGGCCCTGATGGCTCTCCTGCTGATGCTCGTTCCCACGATTGTTCTCAGCATCATCTCGATCGACTCGCGCATCGGCGCCATGATCGACGACATGTCGCGATCGACCGATTTCATGATCGCGCAGATCTTCGAAGAGGTGCGCCTCGCTCTCTCGCAAGGCGACGCCGACGTCGCCACCGCGCTGAAGAGCAGCGAACCGGTGCGCAAGCTGCTCGATTCGACGGTTGCGTTCGGTCCGGCGGTGGTGGCCGCGTCGATCGTCGGGGATGACGGCACTGTGATCGTTGCGGCCAACGGCGACGGCGAGGGCAAGCCCGCGCTCAACCTGCCTTCGGTCAGAGAACTGGACGAGCAGGCTTCGCGATGGCTGCTGTTCACCTCGCTGCCCAGCCTTCTGACGGCGAAAGTTTACGAGGCGCAGCGCCGGGTGGACATCAACGGTCATCCGGCCGCGACAATTTCGGTCGGCGTGACGACGGCGCTCATCGCGGACCAGGCTCGCCATCTGCTGGTGGTGATCGTCGCCACCGCGGGACTCGTCATTGCGGCCGCGATGCTCGCGGTGTTGCTTATCGCCAATCGGATTCTCGAACAGCTCGCCACTCTCAACAGCGGATTCGAACAGCTGGTCGCCGGCAAGAGTCCTTCGGAAGTGCAGGTTTCGGGCGCCGGCGAGCTGAGCACTCTGGCCGAGAAGTTCAATGAACTATCGCGGCAAGTCAGGGCCGATCGGTCGCGACTTGACAGCGACCAATCTCATCTGTTCGACGTGGTCCGCTCGATCCAGGACGCCGTGGTCCTGCTCGACGCCAATGGCGTCGTGTTGTTCGCCAACAAGGAAGCGCAGGATCGCCTCGCGCCGAAGAACAGTCCACTCGAAGGCGCCGCGCTCGCCTCGGCGCTCGACGCGGAGCATCCACTGTTGGCGCTGGTGCAATCGACCGTCGCGGGCACCGAGGCGCACGATGTTCCGCTGGCGCTGCCGGCGGGGGGAACCTATTTGGTTTCATTCTTCCGCCTGGGGCGCGAGCGGGTGCCGGCCGGTCTGCTGATCGTGCTGAGAGATTTGAAACCCGTCATCGAACTGGAGACCGCGCTCGATTCGTCGAATCGGCTGGCGCGCCTGGGGACGTTGATTTCAGGACTGGCTCATCAACTGCGCAGCCCGCTGAATGGGATGAACATGAGGCTCGAGCTGCTGCGCCACGAAGCCGGCGAGGCCGGCGCCAAGCACATCGATAAATTACGGCGTGAAGTGACCCGGCTCGACGAAGCGGTCGAGGCTCTGCTCAGGTTCATGCGGCCCGAGCAATTGAAGCTGAGCGATTTCGACCTGAACGAGCTGCTCAAGGAACTCGGCGCGCGGGTCAATCCCGAAAAGGTCAAAGTCGAGTACCAGCTCGATTCGGCGCTGCCGACGGTTCAATGCGATCGCGGATTGATATATGAAGCGCTCTCGAACTTGATAACCAACGCCGAGCAAGCAATGCCAGATGGGGGGGAGTTGACACTTTCCAGCAAGTTGCAGGGGACGGCGGTCGAGCTTGCGATCGCCGATCGCGGTCCCGGAATCGCCAAGGAGCAACTGGATCGGATCTTCGACTTGTACTACACAACCAAAGCTGGCGGGAGCGGTCTTGGTCTGCCGTTCGCAATGCGCGCGATCGAACTCAACGGTGGAAAGATAGCGATAGATTCAGAAGTCGGCCAAGGTACTGTGTGTAAGATTACGCTTCCGATTGCATCCAATGCGCCTGCGAAATCAGCGGTCTCTAGCGCGGCTTAAGCGAATCGATCGGCTACTAATCCGGCAGCTCGCGGGCGTCCTCTCGCTAGCGCTGGTTTTTCTCGCCGGATGTGCCAGCGGAACGCCGGGCACGACGCGGCTCGGAGATCTTCTTGGCACGGCATCTCCGACGCCAAGTCCGAGCGCTGCGCCAACCGTTGCTGCGACGCCCGCTCCGATCGCGACTCCAGTGGCGGAAGAAACGACGGGACATGCCGGCAGGAAAACCGCCACGCAGGCGCGTGCCGCTTCCGAGAATGCGGCTATCGCCTCGAAAGAGGCCGCCAACGCATCTGCCGCGGCAGCGCTGGCCTCGAAGCAGGCGGCGAGCGTTGCCAATCGGATCGAAGGTGCCGGTCCATCAAACGCCGACGTGAGCCTGGAGAGCAATCCGGCCACGACGACGGTGAGCACTCCCGCGAGCACTATCAGAAATCGCGCGACGCCCGTATCCAGTCCGTCACTCGCGATGTCAGATCCCAGCCGCTCGCCAGCGCCGCGGATAAGTCCGACTCTGAACACGCCAGGGCTGGAATCGCCGAGTCAGTCGGGAGAATCCAATCCAGCGAAAGCGGCAAAGCTGATTCAGAATGTCGACAGCATGGAGCGACGGATCGATCGCAAAAATTTGTCGGCAGACGATTCTCAGCGCGACATTCTGGCGCAGAAACTATTGCAGGAGGCTAAAAAGGCGCTGGCAGATCGCGACAGCGTCGCCGCGATCAGTCTTGCGACCAAGGCGTCAACGTTGTTCGCGCCTTTGCCGAAGCTCGCGGACTCGACAATCCCGTCCACCCCATAGCGGTTCGCCTTCAGCGGATTGTCTTTTGCAATCTATTGTTCCCTGGGTGACAAATCCTGTTCGGCACATTTATTCGGTTCGGAATCGTGAAGGAATTACTCCGGAGCTTAGCAGAAAAGCCTTGCGCGATAATGAGTTCTCCAAATGGCCCTATATTTGCTCCCCTTAGTTGTAGCCACGGCATTGGTCGTGAAAAGAAGTTAGACATTGCGGAGCAATCTGAATGAATTGTGATCTCACTCGCCGATCCGACTACGGATGCCACGAATCCGGTGTGAGTTTTCTACCCGCCCATCTATAGAGGACGCGGTTCGGTCGCAAGTTTGGTCGCTCGGTAGTGTCGGCAGGGAGATTCCGACATGGCGAAATCGCAATCGCGCAAGCCCAATCCAATGGTTCTTGCAGTTCACAATGCCGCGAGCGAGCTCAACGACCTCCTGAACGCGATCGGGTTGCGCATTTCGCTTCTGCAGCACCAGGTTGAGGCATCTGCATTCGAGGCCGAGATTGCTCGCTTAGCCGGCCTGGTCGACAGGGCAACGGAACGCGTACGCCGTTTGGACGAATACGCGCGCGCGGAGGAGTTGGTAGCCTCGATACGGCTCGAGAAAAGCAGAGCCAACACTTCCAGCGCCGATAATCACAAAGCTCACACGGCACTCTTAATTACTGATTCATCGGGAGAAAATAACGCGATCAAAGAAAGCCTCGAGCGTAGTGGATGCACCGTGGTAGTCGCGGAGTCCCCTGCCGCCGGATTGCGACTGCTTCAATCCAACCAAAATTTCGATCACATCCTGTGTGACTCGGCGTTTATCAGCGAGACCGGCTGGAAGTTCACCGACGAGCTATCGCGCGCCGCTCCCGAATCGCGCGTGTATGTACTACAGCGGCCCGGCATATCAGAGCAAATGGCCGATCCTGCCGACTGAGTATTTTATACAGATGCCGGTAGACCAGGTCGGAATGCGGAAAATACTACACGCACCTATTTACTGAATCCCCTGCATCGCTCCACTATCCGCCAGTGGTATGGCCCTTGCTGTACTTAACAAAGCCCAACGGGGCCAAGGAGAAAGCATATGAAACGCGAAATACGATGGTATGTACTGACGACCGTAAGCGCGACCTTGGCGATTGTTGGCACCGCATTTTGCCTGAATCCTTCTTCCAGCATTCAATATCCAGCGGCAGCCGATAATTCGCGTCCAATCGTGCGAAGCGTAGTTAAAGTGCATACCGATCACGGCGTTGTCACGATACCGGGCAAAGCCGATACGTGGGACGAAGCCGAACGCGCGTTGTTTCTCGCCGATAGCATCGCCGATTTGCAGATAGCCAATAGCGAAGTCCCGTGGAAAATCGTTCTTGAGTAGCTATCTGCATCTTCCTCAAAAATACTTGGCCATTGGATTTTCAATTACTCACTTCTAACCCTCGTGGCTGATCCGTTTTCCGTATGCCGTAAACCCAGGAGGTTCCTGTCATGAAAAAGTCCGCAATTATCGCAATCTCACTGATGACTCTTGCCGCAGTGCCGTTCCTCGGCGGCTGCGGTTCGTCCACGTCCACCGAGCGGGTCAAAGAGAGCAGCAACTCGACGACCTACGTACCCGCTCCGCCGCAGGAAGTTATCGTTCAGCCGGCGCCAGTGATGGCGCCGCCGCCGAGCACGGTGACGACGACCGAGGAAAAGAGCAATTCGAATTCAACCGACATGGGCAACAATAGAACGAGCGAGAGCTCGAGCGCATATCACAGTGAGTCGTCGACAGTGACCCCGATGGCACCGGTTCCGCCGCAAGAAGAGACAACGACGACGTATCAGAAGAAGACCTACCAGGAATCCAACTAACTACCTGAGCATGGGCACGGAGAGACTCCCAGTTTTTCCGTGCCCATGTAGGTGTTGGCATGAAACTCAAAGAAATAAAATTTGCAAGCATGATGTTGCTATGTGGTCTTGCGACAGTCGCGCTTCCTGTTTCGAGTTCGCATGCACAGCAGGAAACAACTGTCGACGCTCCGGCAACAACTGCGAATCGATCGATAACCCTGGAACATGACAAGGTCCAGACTTCCGCCGAGCACCGTTACAATTCTCCCGCTGAACGCGCGAACGACGACCTGCTCATTACCGAAGTGAAGAGTTCGCTGGCCGAACGTGGGATCTCCGATCGGTACCCGGTGGAAGTCGATTGCGACCACGGAACCATACAGTTGAGCGGTGTGGTGGCGTCAGCCGAGCAAGCCCGGCAGGCGGAAACGATTGCGCTGAACACGAAAGGCGTGGTCGGAGTTAAGGACAAGCTGACCTGGCGATAGCTTCATCGCCGCAGCAGCGGAATCACTTCTCTCGCGAACTGCTCATGCTGTGCATCGCGCTCGGCCGGCGCGGAGATGACATCCACGTTGACGTCGCGAATTCCCGCCTTGATGAACTCATCGATTCGCGCGGCGACGTCGGCGGGTCTCCCGACAGCGGCATACCGCTTTGCGGGCTCGCGAAAGTCCATCGCATAACGTTTGCTCAGATGAGTTGCCGCGACGTCGAGCGCGGCTTCGTAGCTCGCCCCAAGCGTCACGAATAAGTGCAGGGCCGTGCCGAAGTGCTCAAACTTGCGGCCGGCCTTTTCGGCGTCGCGCGCGATGAACTCGAGTCCGTCGGCGACTCGCTTGGGCGTTACCACGTAAGGCATCCATCCGTCGCCCAGCTGCGCGGCACGCTTGAGCGCGGCTTCAGCGCGTCCCCCGACCCAAATCGGAGGTCCGCCGGGCGTGCGCGGCTTCGGCAGCATCGTGATTTTGCCAAAGTTGAAATACTTGCCGCGATACTCGACCGGTTCCCCGGTCCACAGACGTTTGATTATTTCGATGGACTCGTTTGCGCGTCCGCCACGTTGTTTGAGCGGGACGCCGCACGCTTCGTACTCGCGCGGAAATTCACCGCCGACTCCAATGCCGAAAATGAAATGTCCAGCGCCCATCAGGCGGTCCACCGTCGCTACCATTTTCGCGACTGTCGTGGGATGCCGCAGTGGCAGCAGGTAAATGCTGGTGCCGAATATGAGGCTGGGGTTCAGCGCGGACAGGTAGGTTAGTTGAGTCAGCGAATCGTCGATCGGTCCCGTGAACGCGACGTGGTCTCC
>NZ_DATDGQ010000200.1:0-12496 GCF_036522015.1 Binatus sp. (SeqCode) | reverse complement strand
GGACAGCGCGTTCGGCCCCGATGAGGACGAGCTGGAAGCGACGGGCGTCGAGAAGCGTCGTCGCGGGCGACCGCCAAAAGCTAAGAAGCCGCTGGTACAGAAAAAAGCGAAGTAGCGCGCCGGGAGTCGAAAGGGGAACTTTATCTTAGCGAACCCAGCCTGGGTTCGCGCTTCCTTGCGCCGGGGGTGACCTCTCCACCCAAGTTAAGAAAATAGTGCGCGAGGTTCGCTGGCCGCGTCGCACTGACCGGAAGGTGTACCATTGCGGGACGTGACTTCGCCGGTTGCGGCACAAATCAGTTGACAGCCCGACGCTTCCGCTCTTCTCCGGATTCTAACTCATAACTATCGCGCGTCTTTTCGAAATTCAGCGCACGCATCTGTGTCGGCATAGTGATTGCTCTGCTATCGCAGCGGCCTCAGCGGCGATTGCGAGTGTGGGGATTTTTTTCGGATGTTCTTGTTGCTGGTGGAAGACAACCCTACCGATCGGATGGTTATCCAGGCCCGGCTCCGGCGCGCTTTTCCGAGCGCTCAGATCATGGCCGCCGACGATCCGATCGCGATGAATGAGCATCTCAAGCGCGACCGGTGCGATATAGTTATCACGGACTATTGGCTGGGCTGGAGCGACGGCTTGTCGATTCTGCAGCGTGTGCGCGAGCGATGGCCGCGGAGCCGCGTAATCATGCTGACGGGCAACGGCGGCGAAGAAGTGGTGGCCGGGGCGTTCAAGTACGGGCTCTATCACTACCTGCTCAAGCCGGACGGATTCGCGGAGCTCGCGGCGGTGACCGGGGCTGCGATGGAGAGCAAGCGGCGCGAAGATTTCAACGAGTTGATGGCGATGCTCGTCAATTCGATTCCCGACGCGGTGCATAGCGTGGATGCGGCCGGAAGGATCACTGCGATTAACCTGGCGGCGCGCAGGATGTATGGCTACGCCGAGCTCGATATCGTCGGACTCACCGACCAGATCCTGCTGCCTGCCCGGCGCCGCGACGAAATCCGGCGGATGCGTGAACGGGCGCTCGGCGGGGAAATCGTGCCGCGCTTCCCGACCTTGCAACTCCGCAGCGACGGCGCCGAAATTCCGGTCTCGATGACAATACTACCGATGCGTCACGGCGACGGCCCGATTTCCAACGTCGCGTTCATCGCAACTGCGATTGGCAAGTCGATTCGCGCGGCCGGCGCCGCCAGTGCGCGCGATGAGTCGCATCCGCCGCGGCACGTTTCCCCATTAAGCATCCACTAGCGCGCTTTGTCTTGGCTGGCAGGATATAGGAGATCGGGGGCGCGCGATTTCGCGCCATAACCTGAAGATGACCTGAAATGGGCTCCGCTACCTTGGCGCGCGCCGGAGGACTAAAGTAACCGGTCTGATGGCGCACGATAACGGCTCGCAAGACCTCACCGAGCACGGGACATTGAATCATGTGCCGCTGCATTGGAGCCGGCCGGTGCGGATCGCGCTTTACTACGCGCTCGGCGGACTCATCTGGGTGGCGATGTCCGATCGGGTCTTGTCGCTTATGCCGGCGCATTCGTACACGCTCAACCGGCTGATGTTCGTATGCGTGAATGCGCTGCTGCTCTATCTGGTCGCGGCCCGCTACATGAAGACGATTCGCCTCTCGGTTGCGGCGCGCGAGGAAGCGCTGGTGCGGGCGCGCGGCTACTTCGAATCGTCAGTCGAGGGAATTATTTCGGCGGACAGCAACGGGATGATTCGCCAGCTCAATCCGCGCGGGCAGGAGATGTTCGGTTACCACGAAATGGAGCTGGTGGGTCAGCCGATTGAAGTCCTGGTGCCGCAGCGGTTCCACTATCGCCACGAGGCGCATCGCAGCGCTTTTTTCGCTGCGCCGAGATCCCGCGCGATGGGCCGCGGGATGGAAATTGCGGGACGCCGAAAAGACGGCAGCGAATTTCCCGTCGAGATCAGTCTCAACGTCGTGCATACACATCGCGGCAAACTGGTGATCGCGTTCATCTCGGACATCACCGAGCGCCGTGCGATGGAGCGCGAGGCGCGTCGCAACGAAACCGTCGATGCGCTCGCGGCGGTGGCGGCCGGAATCGCGCACGAATTGAATAATCCGCTGGCCGTGATGGCCTCGCGAATCGAGCTGATGCTCGCGTCGGACCAGGATCTCAGCGGCCAGACGCGCGACGACCTGCTGGTCCTGCAGAAAAACATCGAACGCGCCAGCCGTATCTCGCACAACATGCTTTCGCTCGCGCGGCAGCGGCCCGGCTCGCGCCAGACGGTGGATATGAACGTCGCCGTCGAGGAGGCGATGTTGATCGTCGGCGCCGAGCCCAAGGGGGTCATGCTGCGATATGAAACGAGCCTCGATCGCTCGTTGCCGCCGGTGATGGCCGAGCCGACGGGCATCGAGCAGGTGCTGATAAATTTTATTCTGAACGCGCGCGACGCGGGCGCGCACCGGATACGAATCGAGACTGGGCCTGCGCCAGGACGCGACGGTCACCTGCGTTTGTCGATCTCCGATGACGGCGCGGGAATCGCGAGCGACGTGCTCGGCAAACTGTTTCAGCCGTTTTTCACGACCAAGGCGAAGGGAACCGGCCTTGGTCTGTGGCTGAGTCAACGCATCATTCAGGATCATGGTGGCAATGTCGTGGTCCAATCCGAGGTCGGCAAAGGCACCACTTTCGCGATAACTCTGCCGACGATGGGCGAGTCGTCGTCGGAGCGGATGGTGCTACCCGCGCGCGACGAACCGCCGGCGCCCGCGCACCTCGCCGCACGCAGCAATCGATCGGGCCGCTGATTAGGCCGATGGCTGCGAAAGCAAAAATCCTGATCGTGGACGACGAACGCGATCTCGTGGACGCCTATGTGCGCCTGCTCGAGCGCGCGGGCCATCGATGCATCGCCGCATTCGACGCGAACGAGGCAATCCAGCTTATCGACGCCGAATCGCCCGACCTGGTGATAACTGACCTGAGTCTCCCGGACACCAGCGGCATCGAGATCATCCGTCACATCCGCGCGAAGTCAGCGGTTACACCGATCATCGTGATGTCGGGCCACAACACGCCCGAGCTCAACAACGCCGCGCACGCCGCAGGAGCAAACATCTCGCTCCTGAAGCCGGTCTCAATCGCCGAGCTGCAGCGAGTGATCGTCGAAGCACTGGGGCGGTGAAAAGAAGATCGAGATCCGAATCCTAGCCTCTCTCTATCAGGGAGAGGCCGCGCTTCCAGCGCGGGTGAGGGTCAAAATTCCTGGTTCCGGAAAGCGCAGAGGGACATCCTATTAAGCGGACCCTCACCCGCCGCGCGCGGACGCACGTCCGGCGGGGCTTCCCCTGATAGAGAGAGGCTAAGAGCAGCGCGGAAAGTAGCAGAGGCGGTATTGTGATGTGTATAGATAGACGCTATCATACACATAGAGGGAGAGCCAATGCGAACGAATATCGTAATCGACGACGCATTGATGGCGCGCGCGATGAAGCTTGCTGGAACCCGGACCAAGCGCGAGACCGTTGAAAGCGCACTCAAGCTTCTGATCCAATTGCGTCAGCAGGCTCGCATACGGACCGCGCGTGGCAAGCTTCGGTGGCGCGGTGATCTGGATGCGATGCGCCGCGACGCATGATCGTCGTGGACACGTCCGTATGGATCGACTACTTCAACGGACGTCCGACTCCCGCAGCCAACCTGCTGGATTCTCTGCTAGAGCGCGAACGACTGGCCATCGGGGATCTCATACTGACTGAAGTGCTGCAAGGATTTCGCTCAGACCTCGAATTTAGACGCGCATTGGACTTCCTGAGCGCGTTCGAATTTCAAACGATGGTCGGACGTGAAGTTGCTATTGACAGCGCTCGTAACTATCGCAGGCTCCGCTCCACAGGAGTCTCCGTGCGAAAAACGATCGACGTGATGATCGGGACATTTTGCATCCAGAACGGTCATCAACTGCTTCACACCGATCGCGATTTTGATCCGATGGAACGGTACCTGGGTCTTGACGTTATCAGGGTTTGAGCGTCGTGCTTGACATCCAGGTGCGAGCGCAGATCTCAGCTCGAAGGCCGCACCCACTGCGGAGGTGGGTGAGAAATTAGACGACACCATACGGCCTCCTGATACGTTGCGAAACAGCCACCGGCGAAGAAGGCAAGTCCCAGAAAGTAAGTTAAAAACAACACAGCAGTCGGTCCCATCATTTCTTTCAGCATGGCCTGCGAGTAGTAAGGAGACCAACTGAGCGGCGGATCGACCAGCCATCTCCATCGTCGATACGCGCCGACGAGCATGAGTACTCCGACGATGGCGCAGCCGACCTGCAAGAGCAGCCGGTGCAAGCAGTCAAGGAATTGATCGTGGCTCATCGCTACAGAGTGCGTTTGAACGAGACGCTTGCCAGCACCAGCATCAGGACCATGAAGACCAGCAGGAAGGCTATGTCGCCGCTTACTGCGCTGAAGTCGGCGCCTTTGAACAGGATCTGTTTGATTGCGCTCACTGAATGGGTTTCGGGATTGAAGTGCGCGAAAGCTCTTAGCCAGGGCGGGAAGCTCTCTACCGGATAGATCGCGCCACTAGGAAAAAACAGGATTACGTTCAGAAAGCCTGAGAATGTTCCGACCAGGCGCGGATGGCCCGCGCGGCCGAGCATCGAGAACGTCATCGCGAGCAGGCCGGTCGCGCTAATCACGATTATTCCGATCAGCATCAAGAGCGCCGTCGGGCCGCCGAGGATGCGGCCGCGCGTGATCATGAGTCCCAGGAACAAAACCAGTATGCCGCCGATGCTGGTTACCGTTACGCCGCTGGCGAGGATGCCGCCGGCGATGTCCCATCGTGAAAGGGGAGTCACCAGGTAGCACTCGGTGACGCCCATGAATTTGTCCATCACCCAGTTGAACACGCCGGACATCAGCGAGCCCATGAAGATTGCCATCACGATGACGCCGGGAATGAGCGAGCGATCGTAATCGACGTACGGGAACAGCCAGCCTGGACGCAGCGAGATGTCGTTGAGCTTGGGCTCGCGCGCGGTCACGAATGCGACTCTCACAGTGGCGGCGGCCTGATCGAGCACGCCCTCGAGCGTCTGCGAGCTGATGCTGTCGACGTTGTCGGTGAACAATCCTATTTGCGCGATGCGGCCTTCGGCGACGTCGTGGCTGAAGTCCGGCGGAATCACCACGACGCCCTTGTAGAGTCCGTCGCGGACTTCATCGACGGCGTTGCCGGGGTCGCTCTCGAAGGTGACGTCGACGGTCTTCGGTCCCGCCTGCAGCGCGAGCAACTGCTCGACGACGCGGCGCGCGTAGAGTCCGTGATCCTGCTCGACGACGACGATCGGCAGATGCTTCAGTTGACCCTGGAAGGAGTTGCCGATGATCACAAGATAAACGATCGGCATCAGGATGACCGAGACCAGCGTGATGGGATTGCGCATCAGCTTCTTGAGGTCGCGGCGCATGATTGCGAGGAATTTCAGCCCGAACATCGCGAACTCCTCAGCGCTGCTGCGGCATTCCCGCGCCGACGAACAGGCTGACCTTCTTGGCCGGCTCGTCGCGGAGCGTGCGCCCGGTGAAGTGGATGAAGACGTCTTCGAGCGAGAGTTTCTGCACGGTGATCGAAGTCACATGATCCCCGGCGCCGTCGATCGCTTCGAGAATTTTTGGAATTGCACGCGCGCCGTCATTGGACGAAAGCTGCAAACGGTTGCCACCGTCGAGATTCACCTCGCGCAAGTACGGCATCGGCTTCAGCATCTCGGCAATAGCGGTGGGATTCTTTTCGACGACCAGATCGATCCGGTCCGCTCCCGGCACCATCGACTTGAGTCCGACCGGCGTGTCGAGTGCGATTATCTTGCCGCCATCGACGATTGCGATCCGATCGCAGAGCGACTCGGCTTCGTCCATGTAATGCGTCGTGAGCGAGATAGTGATCTCGCTTTCCTTGCGCAGCGTCTCGAGCAGATCCCACACCGCGCGGCGGCTTTGCGGATCGAGCCCGATAGTCGGCTCGTCGAGGAACAACACGTCGGGCGAATGAATCAGACCGCGCGCGATTTCGAGCCGGCGGCGCATCCCGCCGGAATAGGTCGCAACGAGATCGTTGGCGCGCTCGGTCAGCCCGACCATATGCAGGAGGCGATGCCCGCGTTCGCGGCGCTCGCGGCGCGACAGGCCGAAGAACTCGCCGTAGATATCGACGTTCTCCCATCCGGTCAGATCGAGGTCGGAGGTCAGCGCCTGCGGAATGACGCCGATATTTTCGCGCACCTGGCGCGGATAGCGCGCGACGTCGAAGCCCGCGACGAACGCGTGGCCGCCGCTCGGCGTTATGAGCGTGGTGAGCATCCGCACAATTGTTGTCTTGCCGGCGCCGTTGGGGCCGAGCAGTCCGAAGACCTCGCCACGGCGGACCTCGAAGTTGACCTTGTCAACCGCGGTGAACGCGCCGAAGCGCTTAGTCAGGTCTTTGGTTTGTATTGCTGGTGAGTCGGGTTCCATCGTTGCGCGGAAAAGTAACTTCCGCGGTCATCCCCGGTTTGAGTTCGCCCTCGGCCTGCAACACCTGCACCTTGACGTAGAAGGTGCGGATGTCCTGGCGCCCGCGCCGCACGTCGCGCTCGGTCGCAAACTCACCTTCCTGTCCAATAGCCATCACGCGGCCGGTGAAAACCTGCGGCGGTGTCGTCGGCAGTTCGACCTGCGCCGACTTGCCGATGTAGAGCGAACCGAGGTCGGTCTCTTCGACATCGACGCGCGCCCAGATGGTCGAGAGATCGTCGACGGTCAGAATGGGCACGCCCGGCGTCACCCACTCACCGACTTCGAGCGCCTTGCTGACGATGACGCCGTCGACCGGCGATTTTATCTCGGTGTCCACGATTTGATCGGCGTAGAGCTTCGCATTGGCCTGTGCGCTCAGCACGTCAGCCTCGTCCTGCTGGACGGTGGTGATGGCATCATCGCGAACCTTGGTCGCAACCACGTTTGCTTTCGCAAGCGCTTCGTTGCGCACGAGGTCGCGCCGGGCCTGCGCCAGGTTGGCCCGCGCATGAGCGAGATCGGCATTCGACTTCGCGAGCTGATTTCTCAGATCGATATCCTCGATCAGTGCGACGACCTGTCCCTTCCTGACGTGGCCGCCCTCGAGCAGATCGAGCTGCTTGATGCGGCCGCCGATGCGGCTGGTGATATTTACTTCGGGCGCCTCGATCATGCCGACGACTTTGATCGTCGAACGATCCTCGGGCGGCCACAGATATGCGCGTCCAAAAAAATAAAATCCGAGGACCACGCCGGCCAGGATTCCCAGTCGTATGATGCGGCGAACCAGGGTTCGAACCATTACGTATGCACCGGCTTGAAGTGACCCGACGGGTCTGCGCCGAGCGAGCGGAGCATCATATTGCCGAGCTCCAGACTTATATCGGAGACCGGACGGCCGGGTCCGTAGTACAACAGCAGCGATCGAATCGCGCCCTGGATGGCAAATGTCGCCAGCCGCGGATCGATGCGCGTGAAGACGCCGAGACGGATTCCTTCTTCGATCAGCGACGCGAAGAAGTTGAAGCCGCGCTCGCGCGAGCCCTCGATAATGCGATTGCGCGCCTCCGCCAGCCGCGGCTCTTCGGTCGCATAGAACTGGAGAAAATCGCGTCGCTGATCGAAAAACTCCACCATCACGCCGATCGACCGGCGCAGCCGGTCGACTACCGGCAGTTTCGGATCGGCACTGGCCTGATAGGTGCGATACGCAGTGTCGAGCCCGTCGCTCAGGACGCCGAGGTAGAGCGCGTCCTTCGACGGAAAGTAGAGATATAGCGTCCCTTTGGCGACCCCGGCAGCCTCCGCGACGCGGTCCATCGTGACCGCCTGGTAAGGCTCGTGCGCGAAGAGCTTGAGCGCGGCAGCGAGTATCCGCTGGCGCTTTGCAGCCTGCTCATCGTGAGCGTGAAAGGGGTGACCATTGGAGATTTCAGCCGAATTAGTGTTGGTTCTTTGCATATACTGACCAGTCAGTCATATTCTGAATGGCACGGGGATGCGAGTCAACGCCCGGGACTGCCCGACTCTCGAGGTCGGTTGCGCGAGCCGACCTGCGTGCCTAAACTCCCAGAACTTCCAAAGTGATTCACCAAAGGCGCCCGTAGCTCAACTGGATAGAGCATCAGACTTCGGATCTGAGGGTTGGGGGTTCGAATCCCTCCGGGCGCACCAACCTTATCCGCTGTTTAGTGCGGACTCGGCGACGGCTTGTACGGCGACCAGTAGGTCGTGGTGGTCTGGTTCTCCGGCGCGCGATCGTGTCCGGCCAGCAGCCGTCGAGCGCCCATTTTGCTGTCGCTTGCCGCCCTGCTAGAGCGTTGCCGTAGAGGGAATTTATGCAGACACGAATCGTTCAGATGGGGGCGGCAATAGCCGCGGTCGCACTTGCCCTCATGGTCGCTCGAACCGAGGCGTTTGCGGCCTCGGACAAGGAGTCATGCTCGACGACGAACACGGACGTCACAAATTCGAACGCCCACTTTACTGAAGCCAGCTGCGAAGCTTCAACCGGCCCACCCAACACGGCGACGGCCCATGCCTCCGGGGACGGCGCCTCGGCGGATTCCGACGCGGAAGACGGCAGCAAGGCCGTCAGTTCCGCATCCGGAAAGAACACTAAGGCGGATTCCAAGGCGGAAGACGGCGCGAGCGCCAAGGCAACCGCAAGCGGCGACGAGAGCGAAGCATTCGCGAGCATTGCAGTAACCGGCGGAGGCAACGCTACTTCGACCGCCACTGGCGGCGCCACGGCCAACGCCCAGATTGAAACAGCAGGGGGCGGTGACGCGGTCGCTACGGCGAAGGATGCCGGCGAGGCACTCTCCGATATAGGAGGCGGAGGCGGAAAGGCGACTAGCGTTTCAAGCGGAGATAAAAGCTTTGCGGATGCCTTCTCAGATAGTGGCGGTGCGGCGAAGGCTACCGCGAGCAAAGGGGCGCAGGGCCGTGGAACCGCGCGGGCGGCTGGGTGCAAGGCGACCGGCAGTGGTTCGGGTGCCGGCGGCGAGGCGGGGGCGGAATGTGACAATCCCGGGAGCGTCGTATCGGCAGTCGCTACCAAAGGCTCTATCGCCAACGGCAGCGACACCCTTGCGCCGGTTTGCACGCCAAAGAACGGCGGGATCGCCAAGGTCAGGAGCCCGATGGGAAACTGCGGCTGAGCGCCGCGAACGAATTATTTGCGGTATACTCAGCGGAAAAATTGTAACGTCAGACTTGACACATGACGCGCGCGGCGTTACATTTGTAAGCGTGACCGAAAGCTTCCGGGATAAGGGACTCAGGGAGTTGTACCAAACCGGACGTAGCGCGAAGGTCGATGCCAAGCTGACTCAGAGATGCATTGACGTGCTGGACGCTCTAGAAGCGGCCAACAATCTGAAAGATCTCAATCTTCCAGGCTTCAGTCTGCATCCGCTGAAAGGAAAGCCAGTCCGCCACAGCATCCACGTGAATGGACCGTGGTGCATCACGTTCGAGTGGGATGCGCCAAGAGCCTTTCGAGTTGATTTGGAGCAATATCACTAGGATTTTGAGGCACTAACGATGACCCAGGAATTTGTTGTTCAGCGCGATAAGATCACCCGAGCACCCGTGCATCCTGGCGTGTTCTTCGAGCGTAATATTCTGCCCGAGTTTCGGCGACAGCGGCGCACGGTCGGTGAGATCGCGAGTCTGCTGGGTGTGAGCCGCCAGTCGCTGTATCGCGTGATGGAAGGTCAGGCCGCGGTGACTGCCGACATGGCCGTGCGACTCGGCAAGCTCTGTGGCAACGGGCCCGACTTATGGCTGAATATGCAGGCGCGTCATGACGCATGGGAAGCCACCCACCGGCTGGCCGAAGATCTGAAGAGAATCCCGACGCTAAGAGAGGGATAGATTGAGTCTATGTAGGCATGCGAGACGGACTTGTGACTATTGGCTGCCGACTCACAGCGGAATTGCGGTTCTGAACAAAATGAAGCGGCCTAGCATTTCGCCGACCAGGACTGACATTACCGCTATGTAGAGCAGGCCGGTTGCGGCCATCGTTTGCGGGATTTTCAGCGTTTGCCAGCACATCCAGACCAGTACGATCGTCGCGATTGGGCCGAGTAGCACGCGGACTGCCAGTAGTCCCATGTGCGAGGCGAATAGATCGTGCACGGCGGCCGCAGCGCCGGCGCTGCCGAGGATTGCGGGCATTCCGATCGCGAGGCCAAGTGCAACCAGGTCCGCGACCAGCACGATCCCCAGCAGCCTTACAAAATTGCGCAGGTAGTCGACCGGCATGTCGAGGTCGATCAGGTACCAATGGCCGAACAGCATGGCACCACTGACCAGTCCCAGCACCAGCGCCGAGGTGATTGCAGTAAGAGCGTAGGCGAGTGCGGCGACCGCACCGAAGCCGGGCGGCATCAGGAGCGTCACGTTGGCAATCAGCGCGATGAGGCCGAGTCCAAGGCCAAGCGCGTAGGCGCGAGAGCGCAGCAGCCCGTTCTCGGTCCAAAGCGTGTAGAGATAGACGGCGACGGCGACGCTCGACAGGGTCCACATCGCGGACGCCGTCCACAACGAACCCGCGCCCGGTGCTGCCGCCGCGCCGCCGCGCAGCGCCAGCAGTCCCAATCCGATTGCGGTGGTAAGCGAGGCGGCTAGGTACACCGACGCGCTAGATTTGTAAAAGCCGCGCTCGACGCTGAAGAAGGGCGGAATCGCCAGAGCGAACAACCCGCCCCAGGCGAGTTCTCCGAACACGAGAATGAAGCATGCAGCGAATCTGGTCACGCGGGAATACTACCGATCGAGGCCGACCGCGAACACAGTAGCGCTTGCCCCTTCGCGCCACTCGGTGAAATAAAATGTCAGGCGGGGACGCGACGGGGTATGATTAGACATCTGCGGCGGCAGGGCTATAATTGAACCAGATCGACGGAAATCGACGGGGAAAAACATGCGGTCATCGAAAATTCTAACATTGTTGGCGATTGGGTTGGCGTTCGCGCTTTCTGCCTGCGGAGTCATGGAAGCCGCTCATCAGGAGCAGGTACAAAAGCAGCAGGTCTTCGAGCATCGCGTTGACATGGCGCATATCTGGGTCACGACTGAAGCGCCGGCTGCCGGAAAGCCGTACACGGAGCTTGGCGTACTGACTTACACGGAGCCGTTCACGCCCGATGCTATCGACGAAGCGAAGATCAGCGACAAGCTGAAGGCGATGGCCTTCGCGAAATGGCCTGACACCATCGACGCGATCGTCAACGAGGACCAGACAACTTCGGCCGACGGCTCCCAGATCACGGTCACGGCAAAGGCGATCAAATACGACTCGTCGGTTGACCGCGAAGCGTTGCATCACATGAACGAGGGAATGGTCGCGTCGCCGAACGGCAACTAGTAGCGGTTCGCGACAGAGTGCGATCTGAAAATGGGCGCGCCGCGGCAAGCGTACCGCGATGCGCCAGTTTTCATTTCCTGAAAGGGAGAAATGCCGATGATGACGCGGCTGGTGCCGAATATCTTCTATAACAGCTTGAGTGAGGGGCTTGATCTTTTCGTGACGTGTCTCGGGTTCAAGGTGCTCCATCAGGACGCGAGGCTGGCGGTCATCGAACGCGACGGCGCGAAGGCCTATATCGTGGAGAGTGCGGAATACGCGGCGAAGGATCGGCCGCAGATCACAATCGAGACCGATTCGATCAACGAGCTCTATCGCGAAATTCAGTCACGCGCGCCGCACATGCTTCATCCCAACTCGAATCGCATCGAGAAGAAACCATGGGGCGCGCGGGAGTTCGGAGTCCTGGACAAGACCGACGTTTGCGTTGTGTTTCGGCAGTTTTGACTGTCGCAGATTCAGGCCGGAGCAGACTCGGCCAGCAGGCTGTCGAGCTTGCCGGCGTCGTTGAGCGCCCTCAATTCGTCAAAGCCGCCGACAATCTTGCCGTTGATGAAAATTTCGGGGACCGTGCGGCGGCCGCCGGACATCTCGATCATCTTCGCGCGCAACTCGTCGTCGTCGGTCACGTCGATTTCATCGAATGCGATGCCCTTGCTCTTGAGCAGGCTTTTGGCGCGCGTGCAGAAGGGGCAGTAGGTGGTTGTGTAAACTTCGACTTTCGCCACGTCGTACCTCGCTAGCGTCATTGTTATCCGCGCGAGAACCTCTGTCCAGCGTTCAATCCGCTAGCGAGTGTCGGCGTACATTCGTTTGAGGCGGGCGGGCGGCACGCCGAGCAAATACATCGCGCGAATCAGCCACATCCTCACGACGGTGCGCGCGACACCGTCGCGATTCCATCGCCGTGCCGATGTCGTCACGCGGGTGCGCAGGCATGCGATGCGTCCGATGCGCTTGAGCCGTCGCGAGAATTCGAGATCTTCGCACAGCTCGAGTTCCGGGAAGCCGCCCAGGCGATAGAAAACGTCGCGTCGCACGAAGATCGCCTGATCGCCGG
>NZ_DATDGQ010000199.1:0-11640 GCF_036522015.1 Binatus sp. (SeqCode) | reverse complement strand
GGCGCCGTCACGAACAAATATAAGAATCTGAATCGGTACAAGAACGTCTATACGCTGGCTGCCGGCGATGAGTCTTTTTACGAATTTCTAAACGACAACTCGAGCATGGAGGCCCGCCCCGTCGATTACGTGAACGACCCGAGCGTCATCGGACAGAATGATCTTGTAGTCTCGATCAGCGCGTTTCTCGAGGTCGGGCTTGACGGCGAGGTCAACTCCGAAGCGATCATGGGCAAGCAATACAGTGCCCCGGGCGGCCAGTTGGACTTCGTGCGCGGCGCTCAGCTATCCAAGGGCGGCAAATCGATTCTCGCCGCGTACTCGACCGCGGGCAATGGCACCATCTCGCGCATCGTGCCAAAGGTCGACGGACCCACCACCGATCCAAGAACTGACACCCAGTATGTCGTTACCGAATATGGGGTGGCTTGCCTTATCGGCAAATCGACCGCGCAAAGAGCGGAGGCACTGATTGCAATAGCTCATCCAAAATTTCGCGAAGAACTTCGTTTCGGCGCTCGGCAATTGGGTTATTTGTAAACTGATATTGGAGAAAGCGAGTATGAAAGAACTGAAAGTTCGCGATGTGATGACGGGCGATCCGACCACTCTCAAACGCAACGACAAACTCACGTTGGCTGACGACATCATGCGCCTGGGGCGGGTTCGCCATTTGCCTGTTCTCGATGATGATGGTCAGAGCCTCGCCGGTATTGTGACTCAGCGCGATCTCTTTCGCGACGCGCTCGCGCAGGCGCTCGGCTATGGCAGGCACGCTCAGCGGAAGATTCTCGACACGCTCGCGGTCAAAGATGTGATGGCCACCGATGTGGTCACGATCAAACCAGATGCTCCACTGGTCGAGGCCGCGAAACTCCTTACGGAGCGAAAGATCGGCTGTCTTCCTGTGGTCGAAAATGGACGCTTGGTCGGCATCTTGACCGAGGGAGACTTTGTCGCGCTCATCGCGCGCCGAGAGCAGTAAAGCGATGCTTACCAGACTTCGGCTTAGGCTTAGTGCATTGCTGCTGCTGATCATAGCGCTTGCATTTACCACCGGGCACGCTGCAGCTCAGTCGGGAAAACAGGATTACGAGACTTATTGCGCCGAGTGCCATGGTTCTGATGGTAAAGGGAACGGCCCATCACTGCAGACCATTCCGATGAATCCGCCACCATCGGATCTCACCCAACTCGCGAAGAAGAATGGCGGAAAGTTTCCCTTCGATGAGGTCGTGGATACGATCGACGGCCGCAAGAATATACCGTCGCATGAGCGCCTTCAGATGCCTTTTCTCGGGACCACACTTCAAAAGCCGGGTGAGGAGTTCACGCCCGAAAGCGATGCTGAGGTGAAGAAGAGAATCGAATCGATGGCGCGATATGTCGAGAGCCTCCAGCGGAAGTGACGCGGAGGCAGTTAGCTTCTTTTCTCCCATTCCGGCAACGGTCGGGGCTCTGGGAACCAGAGATTGCTTGCCGTGATGATGCCGACGAGGCGCCCGTGGTCAACCACGGGCAGCGCGCCAATCTCGTTTCCCTTGAGTAAGGCTACTGCATGTTCGAGCGTTGCCGAAGGTGAGACCGTGACAGGATCGGGCGTCATTGCCACCAAAACCAGAGTCGACTCTAAAAAGTCAGGGTAACGTCGCAGGTCGTACTCACTCACGATGCCGATCAGTTCGCCTTTCAGTACGACTGGTAGCCGCCGAAATCCCCCTGCCTTCATTTTGGCATCGGCGCGCGCCAGGGTATCGCCCGGCTCAATCGTAACTGGATTTTTCGTCATGCACTCCCGGATGAACATAAATTGCCTCCTGTGAAATCCGCTATGAGGGTCGTCTGATCTCCTCGCGTGGCTGGGTTCATCTCTGCACGATCTCGCTGGTTGCCTTGACGACGTTCAGGAAGGCTTTCAGCAGATCTGTCGTGGTGACGATGCCGACCAGCGTGCCGTCCGAGACAATCGGCAGTCCGCCGATCTTGTGCTTCAGCATCAGGAGGGCCGCGTCTTCTACCGTGTTGTACGGCGTGACGGTGATGAGCGGAGTGCGCATCGCTGCGGTCACTCGTGTCGATTCCAAGTAACCGGTGTATTCGCGCAAGTCGCGCTCGGTCACGATGCCGACGAGGCGCCCATCATCCATCACCGGCAAGCGCCTGAAGCGGCCGGCGTCCATGATGGTCTTCGCCTTCGACAGCGTGTCGTGTTGATCAATCGTAATCGGGTCCGAAGTCATCAGATTGACGATCTGCATCTGTTTGTCCTCCAAAAGCCTCAGTTGCTGAGTCTGCAAATCGCTTGCCATTAATTTTGTGACCTTCAGGAAGAAGGCCCCCATTGAAGGGTGCCATTTGGCTCCATCAACCTTTCTGAGTGGCGCGATCGGATACAGATCGCCGCTTGTCTGCCGTTCAATACGAAATTCCGAGAGGCGAATCTGGATCCCGAGCCATGGCACGGCATTGGCTATGAGGGTGAGACGTGACAACGAGGGAGCACTTTATGGAACAGAAATTCCGCAGAATCCTATGTCCGGTGGATTTCGACGATAACTCGATGAAGGCGCTCGATACTGCCGCCGACCTCGCACGCGACAGCAACGGCACTGTGTTTGTCTTGCACGTGGTACCGATGATCATCACGGCGACCGGATTGCCGGTCTATTCGGAGCTCTACAAGGGGCAGGAAGAGGCTGCTCGCACCAAGCTGCTCGAGATCGCGCACAAACAGCTGGGCGGGCTCAAGTACGAACTCCTGATCCATACAGGCGAGCCGGCGGGTACCATCTTAAATGCCGAAAAGAGAACGAAGGCCGATTTGGTCGTCATGGCCACGCATGGGCGCCGCGGCTTCAAGCGGTTTTTCCTTGGCAGCATCGCCGAAGTCGTCCTACGCGAATCCACTTGCCCCGTCCTGACCGTGCGTTGCACTCCGACCCAGAACGACATGGTCGCCACCTGGATGACGAAAAACCCGGTCACGGCGACTCCGCACGAGAAGCTCGCTTCTATCGCGGCAAACATGCACGCCGGAAACTTTCGATGCGTGCCGATCCTGGGTGATGTCGCTCCAGTCGGAATCGTCACCGACCGCGACATCCGCCAGCATACCGGTTACCTCGATCAAACCGAGGCGTACAAGGCGATGAGCGAGCCGCTGATAACCGTGACGCCCTGCACCCATATTTTGGAGGCTGCACGTCTGCTGCGTGAGCGGAAGATTGGAGCGCTGCCGGTGGTGGAGGAGGGCAAGCTCGTCGGCGTGATAACTACTGACGATGTGCTCGAGGCGCTGACGCAGGCCGAGCACCGCGAGTAGCTGGGAGCACTTCGTGGAGATCGGCGAAATGACGCAAGGACGCAGAACGCCGAAGCCGGACGACCTTCGAGCTGGCGGCGTCCCGCCGCTGGTCGAAGCGATGATGCGGCTGGGTTTCTATCCGGCTTCTCCGGGACACGTCGAACTCAAGCAGACGCACATATCATACGTGTTCCTCGCCGGCGACCACGTCTACAAGCTGAAGAAGCCAGTTCATTTCGAATTTTTGGATTGTTCCCAGCTCGCCCAGCGATTCCACTACTGCTGCGAGGAGGTACGTCTGAACGCGCGGCTATCACCGCGTGTCTACCTTGGCGTGTTCGCAATTCTTAAACGTGGAGACTCCTTCGTGCTCGGACCCGAGGTAACCGCGGAGCATTCCGATGCCGTCGAGTACACGGTCAAGATGCGACGCCTGCCCGAAGACCGAATGCTGGACAGGCTTATCGCCTCGGGTCATGCCGACAGCGCCACGATTCGTGCGATTGCGATACGCATCGCGAAGTTTCACGCGACCGCCCCATCGAGTCGTGGATGGACCTACGGATCAGCCTTGTCGATCTGGCGCGATATCATCGAGGACATCGCACAAAACAAGGATTTCGTCAGTCACACCCTTAGCAAAGACCAGTTCACTGCCATCGACGCTTTCTGCCGCGCGTTCGTCAATAGTCACTGGAGAGCGCTCAATGAGCGAGCATACGAAGGGCGTGTCCGCGAAGGCCACGGCGACTTGCGCGCCGAACATATCTGCTTTGATCGTAACGAAATTGATGTGATCGATTGCGTCGAGTTCAGCGAGCGGCTGCGCTACTGCGACGCTGCTTCCGAGATCGCATTTCTCGCCATGGATCTCGACCGACTTGGCGCGTCTCGGCTCGCCGACGAGCTGGTTGAAGTCTATGCCGAAGTAAGTGGTGATGAGGACCTCGGGGTATTCGTTCCTTTCTACAAGTGCTATCGCGCATGCGTGCGTGGCAAAGTCGAGAGTCTGAAAAGCCTCGAGCGCGAGGTGGGTGCCGCGGAAAGAGAACGCGCCCGTCAACTCGCAAGTAGCTACTTCGAGCTGGCGTCGCGCTACGCGTCATGTAGGTCGCCGGCTCTGATCGTGGTATGCGGACTTTCGGGTTCGGGCAAATCGACCGTCGCGCGTATTCTTCAGCATCGCAAGGGTTTCAAAGTGATCAACTCTGATCGCGTCCGTAAGCGCCTGGCAGCGGTCCCCGCACATGAGCACTCTTTTACCGACTATGGCGCGAACATATATTCCGACAGGTTTACGAAAATCACCTACGACACGATGCTGGCCGAAGCGGAGAGCCTCATTCGCAGCGGCTGTGGAGCAATTCTCGACGCTACCTTCAAGGCGTCTGCCGACCGTCAACTCGCGCTTGCTCTCGCGACCCGGCACCAGGTGCCTGTGCTCTTCGTCGAATGTGTTGTCAGTGAAGAAGAAGCGATACGCAGATTGGAACGTCGCGGATCGGCACAAAATGAAGTGTCAGACGCCACGCCGGAGGTGCACCGAAGGCAGCGCGCGGAGTTCCAGCCGATACACGAGATTCAGCCGCGAAACCACCTACGCCTCGATACCACAAGAGAGCGCGAACGTCTGGTCGCCGAAATCGAGGACGCACTCGAGCACTTGGTAGCGACTTAAGATACCGGGCAACCAATGAGTCCGTATCTTCCAGCAGGAGCGGTACTATGTGCCTCGGTGGTTTTCTTTACCCTGCCGTGGACGTTGCCGCACTCGTGGTACAGGGCGCTTTTCTATCCCGGCGGCAGACCTGCCGCATTCACCAGACGTCTCAACTCCGCACAGGCGTGGCTAACGGCGCGCGGTGTTTTTCCGGCACTGTTGGTTGCCCTGGAAACTAGAGGGCGCCGAAGTGGGCGAGCTTCCCTGGTCCAGCTGGTCGTGGCGCGCGTCGGCACCGAGCGCTACCTGGTGTCGATGCTGGGCGAGAACGCCGACTGGGTACGCAACGCACACGCCAGCGCGGGGTCCGCCGTGCTACGCCATGGAATAACGGAAGAGGTGAGGCTTGAGGATGTGCCGGTGTCGCAGCGCGCGCCAATCCTCAAAGCTTATCTGCAAGTGGCGCCAGGCGCCCGCCCGCACTTCGATGTCAGCCGTGACGCGCCGCTCGCGGAGTTCGAGAAGGTGGCTGCGCGCTATCCCGTGTTCCGCGTCGTCACGGAGTGATCTAGCGCATCGCCGTTCGACGATCCTGAATCGTGTTGAGGTACGCGATTATTTTCCCGATCACTTCACCGATCCCGTACTCGCCACGCTCCCCCGCGCCCATCTCATAGAGTTTCTCTCCCCACACCGGCATCTCGTGATTTCCGTGCGCTCGCGGCGTATCGCGACCGTCGATGAACTCGGCAATCTTATGCGCCGGCAGCGGCATTCCGTATTTATCGCCCAGCTTGCGCAGATTTGCCGGTGGCGTGACCAGGGTCTTAGCTACTGGCCCGTCTCCGAGCCCGTCTGTGCCATGGCATGACGCGCAATAGCGGACGAAATAACGATGCCCGTCAGCCACATCATCACCGGCCGATATCGCAGGTTGCGCGACAGCCAGCACGACGCCCAGCGAAAAAAGTAGTCCCATCACTTTTGGCTTCATAGATTCACCATTAATCGAAATGCTCAATGCGCAACAGGCGTCGCGCCGGGAGTGGGAGTCGCCGTTGACGTTGGCGACGGTTGCATCGCGGCCGCAGCCACTTCGGGATCGGGAATATATTCCGGCGGGTAGGTCAGCCGCCGCCAGCTCATGAGCATGAGCGTCAACGCTCTCGATTCCTCGGGCTTGAAATTGAAATCGGGCATGGTGGTGTTCGGCGAAACCGCGCTCGCCTTCGTCAGATGCTGCACGTTCCAGTTGAACATCGTATGCTCGCCGGTCAGGTGCGCGAAATTCAGCAATTCGGGATTCCGATCGCCCTCGTAGGTCAGTTCGGGTCCGGTGGCGCCGCCGCGCGCTTCGACGACGTGGCAGAGCAGGCACTTTTTCTTCTTGAAAAGCACCTTGGCGAGATTGATCTCGTCCATGCCTGGTGTGGCCGCATCGTGGCGATGGCAAAAGTTGCATCGCATCTGGATCATCTCGTTCATCGTCAGCCCGTTTTGCTCCGCGAGCGCGTTCGAGAGCATCGGATCTTCCCATCCGCGTCCGCCGTGAGGCGCTCCTACGACAGTCGTCGCCGCGCCGTCGCCGCCGTGACATGGCGTGCATCCGAATTTCGCGAACTCATGCTTCGTCATCCAGTCGTTCGTCGGATGCGGCTTCAACGGCTCCGTGATCGTTGCGGGAAGAACCGAAGACCATTCGTAGCCAAGATGGCAGGTGATGCAGCGGTCGGTCACGCCTATCTTGGGAATCCAGATCTGCTGAATACCCGGCCGGAAGTCGCGCGCTTCCTGTCCCTTGCCGTAATGACCAAGCAATTGTGGAAACTGCCGCTGATACGGTCCCCATTCAGTTCTGAACTCAAGCCAGAAGCAGACCGCGACCAGCGCCAGGAACAAGAGCGACATCGCGACCAGCCAGCCGAAGTCCTTCGTCTCGAACGATTCGTTCTTGTCGGCCATGTCAGTAGAGTCGCGGTGTCTCGGGGCGCGCCTGGCCGGGCCAGTAAATCCGCCAGTAGGGACCGCGCAAATAAACCCCGACCATGATCAAGATGATGATCGCGAGCGTCGCGACAGCGAACGTCGCGTTCTGCCGTTTGCGCTCGGGCGCAAGCCATCGACCTTCTGCGCGCTGCGGCGAGCGATCGAGCCACGGCCACAGCGTCAGCACTCCAAGCAGAAATCCCGGCAGCAGTATTCCGCCCAACAACGCGCCGCTGACAGTGAAATCGCCGAAACGAACGGTCGTTGACGCGACCAGCTCTTGAAGCCAGACGAAATACCACGGCGCTTTGGCGGGATTCGGCGTCACCGACGGATTCGCGAGACCCTCAAGCGGTGCGTTGAACAGGATCGCGGCCAACAGCGTGAGGTTGAACACGACCAGGAACACCAGCGCAATTCGCCGCGACATATTCGGCGACGAGAACACCTGGTCGGACTCTTCGAGTCCCGTCGAGCTCATCACCTGCACAGAAGTGCCCGGCGTAATTCCGAAGAGCGAGTAGCTCTTCGTCTTCGGCGTCGCCTTCGGCACCATCACGCGCGCGTTGCGCACGCGCTCGACCGCCGCCAGCCCGCCGTCCTTACGGACGCGCCACATGTGATAGGCGAACAGCACCCACACGAAGACCGGCAGGAAGAAAACGTGCAGCACGTAGAACCGCAGCAGCGTCTGCTGTCCAATCTCATGGCCGCCAAGCAGCAGGAATTGGATCGTCGGGCCGACGAATGGCGCCTGCTTCGCGATACTGGTCCCGACCGTGATTGCCCAGAACGCGAGCTGGTCCCACGGCAGCAAGTAGCCGGTGAACGACAGGAACAACGTCGCGAGAAAAAGTACGACGCCGACCACCCAGTTGATCGCTCGATCGCCGCGGTACGCGCCAGTGAAGAACACTCGCGCCATGTGGATATACACCACGGCGACCATTCCCTCCGCCGCCCATCGATGCTGATTTCTCAGGATGCGGCCGAAGCTGACGGCGTACTGCAAGTCCTTGATGCTGCCGTACGCGCGCTCGGTGGATGGCACGTAAAAGAACATCAGCATCACGCCAGTGACCGTCAGGATAAGCAGCAGCGACGCTGACGCGGTGCCGAGCCAGAACGAGTAGTTCCAGTCCATGCTGGCGCGCGCGACTTTTGCCGGGAACCAGTGGAGCCAGAAGTTCTTGACGATCGCTTCGGACGATTCGCGATCGCTTTCCGGCGACCACGCCCACGAAGTCTTGCGCCAGATCGCTTTGATCTTGCCGCCCATCGCTAGGCCTTGCCTTTGCCGCCGATGACCAACCTGAAGTTGCGCGCGACGTCGCTCGCGCTATCCACGTCCAGATACCCGTCGGGCGAAACCGTCGTCGCAAACCAATCGAGTGGACGCGGCGCGGGTCCTGAAATCACCGTGCCGTCGGGACGGAAGCGGCTGCCATGGCAGGGGCAGTCGAACTCGGTGTCGCGCCACTGCACGTTGCATCCGAGGTGGGTGCAGATCGCGGAGATCACGTGGAACGCATCTTTCTGACGGATCACATACAGCCGATGCGCTTCGTCGAGGGTGTAGCCGTCGGGGTAATCATCGGGCTTCTTGAGTTTGAAGCGGCTTGGCGGCTCGTATAGCACGTTAGGGAAAAAGGCCCGGCCGGCAGCGCCGATCTGCGCAAGAAACGCTGCCAACACTGATCCCTTGCCGATGTAGCGCAGAATCTTTCGCCGATCACGGTCCATCAGCCAGCCGTTTCCTCGAACTGAAAACGCTCCATCGTAATCGCCGAGGTTGGGCACCGCGTCGCGCACAGCCCGCATCGGATGCACTTCGCCTCGTCGTAGAGGAAGGCACTACGCATCTGCGCGTCCGCCATCACACCTGCAACCTGCTCTTGATCGGCAATCTCTCCCGCAAGCGTGAAATGCAGGCAATGCTCGGGGCAGATGTCCACGCATCGATTGCACAGGATGCATTTCGCGCCGTCGTAAATCGGATGGATATGGCAGTAGAGACATCGCTCGGCCTGCTCGCGCGCATCGTCGGCAGTGAACGTGGACTCGACCTCGGTGATTCCGGTGCGGCGCGAGAGCGGCACCAGCGGGATGTCGCGATGCTTCTGCTCGTATTTATCAACCATCTTGTAGGTGTCGGTCGGGAGCTCCTCGATCGTGACCTGCATCCGCGGCTGGCCGAGCGGCTTGCCGCGCAGATAAGCGTCGATACCGCGCGCCGCGACCTTGCCGTGCTGTGCGCATGTGATCAGCAGCGACGGCGGAAAGGCCGCATCGCCACCTGCGAATACTCCCGCGATGCCGGTTTCGAGCGTGATTGGATCGATCTTGAGGGTTCCCGCCGGCGTGATCGTGACTCCGTCTTCGGGCGTGACGAACGACAGGTCCGGCGCCTGCCCGATCGCGAGGATCACTGCGTCGGCGTCAACGACCCGTTTATCGTTCTCGTCGAACTGCGGACGAAAGCGCCCCGCTTCGTCGAAAACCTTGACGCATTTCACCAGTTCGATTCCGACTGCGTGACCGTCGCGGATGATGACTCGCTTCGGCCCCCAGCCGGGCATGAAGGTGACGCCTTCTTCGCGCGCGATGTCTAGCTCCTCGCGGCCCTGCGCGGATTTCATCGCTGGCATCTCGGCACCGGATTCGAGACTCGCGACCGTAACTTCGAGTGCGCCGTGCCGCGCCGCTTCGCGCGCCGCATCCAACGCCACACGCATCGATCCGGCCTCGACGCTCTTCTCTTCTTCTTCGGACATGACGAGGCCCGGCACCAAGGCTCGAACCGCGGTTCGCGCCGCATCGATCGCGACGAGTCCGCCGCCGATCACGACTACTTTGCCGCCGAGCGGAACGCGGTAGCCGCGATTGATGTTGAGCAGGTAGTCGATCGCTTTGATCACGCCGTCGGCATCGCTGCCTTCGATCGGCACTGCGCGCCCGCGCGACGCGCCAACGGCGAGAAAGATTGCTTCGTAGCCCTGCTCCTTCAGCTCGCGAACTCCGAAGCCCGCACGAAGCGGCGTCGAGTAGCGAAACTCGACGCCAAGCTCTTCGATCTCGCGGACCTGGCAATCGATCACGTCGCGCGGCAGCCGGTACGCGGGAATTCCGTATCGAAGCATCCCGCCCGCATGTTCCATCGCTTCGAAAACCGTCACGCTGTAGCCCATCAGCGCCAGATCGTTTGCGCACGCGAGCCCAGCCGGCCCCGCGCCGACGACCGCGACTTTGCGCTTCGACCCGCCGGCGTCCGGTCGCGCTCCGGGAAAGTCGATATGACCAGGAGTTGTGCTGCCGCCGCCCGACGGTCCCGCAATCATCTCGCGCACTCCCTTGGACGAGAGCGCTTCGGGACCGAATTGCTCGGTTAGAAACCGCTTGAGTGCGCGAATCGTCACGGGCGCGTCAATTTTGCCGCGGCGGCATGCGTCCTCGCATGGAGCACCGCAAGCGCGCCCGCATATCGAAGCGATCGGATTCGGCGAGCGCGCGACGCGGTACGCTTCCGCCAGGCGTCCTTCCGCGATCAGCTGAACATAGCGGCCCGCATCCGTCTTGACCGGGCACGCATCGAGGCACGGCACGTTCTTGCGGAACCACCACAAGTCGCGCGGCGTCGCGTCGATCGAATTTCCATCGGTCATCGCGCTACTTCTTGCAGAAGGTCCTGATGTACGCGACGAGGTCGTGCATCTCACCGTCCTCGAAGCCTGAGCTCCACGCCTGCATGTCTTTACTGAGACCGGCGGCCGCGCCGCCGTTCTTGATCACATTGAACATCGTATCGTCGGAAATCTTGCCCATCGCGGCACAGTCAGTGAAATTGCGCGGGCTGGTGGACAGTGTGGCCGCGGCGGGACCATCGCCCTTGCCGCCTGGGCCGTGGCACTTCACGCAAAACGTATCGTAGTTAGTCTTGGCGGCGGCCATGTCGGCTGCGCGCACCGGAGCAAACGCACATGCTACCATCGCGCACGCTCCCAAGGTTGAAATGACTCGATTCACAACGTCCTCCGTTTCACAGTTTGCTCGTCACGTCCGACTCAGCGGGCTTTGAGGTATTCCAAAATGGCCTGGGTATCTTCCTGGGGAAAGTTCCCGAGCGTCCGCATGTGCATGATGATCATGTCCCACTCGTAAGGCGCCTTCTCCGATCCCGGGCGCGCGTTATGACAGGTGTTGCAGTATATCGGCCAGAGCTTGGCGCCTTCGCGGAACAGACGCTTGTGCTCGGCCGGCGACATATTGTCCTGTCCCTGAGCCGACGCACGAGAGCCTGCCGATCCAATCACGAGGGTCGCAAGGGCGATTGCCGCGAATATTTTTTTCATGATCATTCCCCCCCTAAAATCCAATCGTGAACTGACTAAGGAAGGCGTGATCATTCGGGATTGCACCCGCAGGCGTCTCCGCGCCCGTTGGCGAGACGAATACTCCTCCTGCACGCGGCAACTCGATATCGAATTCGTTCTGCCAGACGATTGACGGCGCGATCCAGTAGTCGAGCGCTAGCGCCACTTCGCGCGAATGCGGCGCGTACGTTGCCGGTGACCCGTTGATGCCGAAATCGGGGACCAGTCCCACCTGCGTACCGCCCAGGCCGACACCGGTGGCGCCTTGGATGTCGGCGGTCGAAACGCCGCGCTGATTGACGCCCGAGTAGCGCACCAGC
>NZ_DATDGQ010000198.1:0-26988 GCF_036522015.1 Binatus sp. (SeqCode) | reverse complement strand
GTACTTTCTGGTGCTGCTGCTGATCGTGCTGGTGGCTGCATTCAATATAATTGCGACGCTGGTGATGATGGTGATGGAGCGGCGCAAGGAGATCGCAATGGTGCGCACGATGGGTGCGCGGGCGGCGTCTGTGGCGTCGATCTTTCTGACCCAGGGCGCGGCGCTGGGCGTTGCCGGCACGCTGATTGGCGAGAGCGCGGCGCTCGCGACGGTGTTCCTGATCGGCAGGTACCACTTGATTCATCTGCCGGCCGACATGTTCATGGTCAGCGCGGTGCCGGTGTTGATCAATCCATGGAACTTCGTGCTGGTCGCGGTGGCAACGATCACGGTGTGCCTCGCAGCGGCAATTTACCCCGCATTGCAGGCCGCAAGGCTCTCGCCGGTCGAGGTGATTCGCTATGAGTGAGGCGCGAGGCGCGGCAACAAAAGCGAAACCGAAAGCTGCGAAGGGGCGTCTAATCGAGGTGCGCGGCCTCGACAAGACATTTTACGACGCCGATCGCGAGATTCGCGTGCTGCGCAATCTCGATTTCAAGGTCGAGGCGGGCGAGGAAATTGCCATCGTGGGGCAATCCGGCACCGGCAAGTCCACCCTGCTGCATATAATCGGGAGCCTCGAGGAGCCGACCGCGGGCAAAGTTTATTTCGAGGGCGAGGATTTGTTCGCGCTCGATCAGAAATCGCTGGCCGAGTTTCGCAACTTGAAGCTTGGCTTCGTGTTCCAGTTCCATTACCTGCTGGCGGACTTCACGGCGCTGGAAAACGTGATGATGCCGGCGCTGATCGGCCGTATCGACGACGCCGAGGCGACCCGGCGCGCGACCGAAATGCTTGAAATCGTCGGCCTCGCCGACAAGCTCCAGCGCCGGCCGGCGGAACTGTCTGGCGGCGAGCAGCAACGCGTCGCGGTGGCGCGCGCGGTGGTGCTGCGGCCCAAGCTGCTGCTGGCAGACGAGCCGACCGGCAATCTCGATCCGCATACGGCGGCTGAAGTGCACGATCTTTTCCACAAGCTCAATCGCGAGCTGGGAATCACCCTGGTGATCGCCACGCATAACGAGCAGTTAACCCGCAGCGTCGGCCGCGCGCTGCGGTTGCATCAGGGGAAGTTGGTGGACGAGCGGCGGGCTTGAGCGAAGAACTTAACCCCTAACTCCTTCCCTCGAGGGAAGGGTAACAATCGAGTTTTATCTGGCGAGTGAGTTTACTTTGAGCGGTTTAGTGATGCCCTGTTCGTAATAATTTAACGGCTGGCGGGGGTTTGGTTTACATGGGGGAGACGATTGGCTAGTTTGGGCGCGGTTTTTGGTGGGTCTGAGTGACATCGGAAAAATTCAACGCGCGCACACCGCGCGCGCCGTTATTTTGCAAGCTTCGTGGTTTGTTTTGTGGATTATTGCCGGCGCGCAGCGCGTTGATCGTGGTGATGATCGCCGCGACGCTCGCGGCATCGGTCGCGCGCGCGCAGGGACCGACGCCGATCATTTCCAAGATAGAGATCACCGGCAATCAACGCGTCGAAGAGGACGCGATTCGCATCCACATCACGCAGCAGGTCGGCCAGCCGTACGATCCGGCGGCCGTCGATGCGGATGTCAAATCGATTTACCGGCTCGGGTTTTTCCTCAATGTCACTCCGCATCTCGTACAGCGGGGAGGGCAGACCGTACTGGTGTATCACGTGCAGGAGCGCCCGCAGATTACCGACGTCAAGCTCTACGGGATGAAGGCGATCCGCTCGAACGACGACAAGATAGTCGCCGCCATGAAGGTACATCCGGGGGTGATCCTCGATCCGATCGCGGTCAAGGAGACCATCAACAACATCACCGCGGTTTATGCGGACAAGGGCTATACCGACGCCAAGGTCACCTTCAAGCCGATTCCGCAGCCCGACAACACGGCGTTCGGCGAATTTGACGTGGTGGAAGGGCCGAAGGTCGAGATCACGAAGATCGAGTTCGTCGGCAACCACGCGTTTTCCTCCTCGGTGCTGGAGAACAACATGGAGACGCGGACCTACAGCAAGTTGCTGAGCTGGTTCACCGGATGGGGCGCGCTCGACCAGAAAAAACTTCAGGAAGACGTCGATCGGCTGACGGCTTTTTACTACGACAACGGATATCTGAACGTGCAGATCGCACCGCCGCAGGTTCAGCGCAGCGGCGGGAATATCACGATCCTAATAACCATCGATGAGGGCACGCCGTACCGGGTCGGCAGGATCGATATCACGGGCAACCTGAAGTTCCCGCGCCGCGAATTGCGCAAACTGCTGACGATGAAGAGCGGCGATCTGTTCCGGGGCTCCTCGTTGCAGCGGCAGCAGCTGGCGTTGTCGGACTTCTACTCGAATCGAGGCTACGCATACGTCAACGTCGATCCGCACACGCAGCTGGTCCGTGCCAACAAGCGGGTCAACGTTTTCTTCGTGATCAATCCGGGGCACGAAGTGCTCATCGATCGCATCAATATCAGCGGCAACACGAAAACCTCGGACAAGGTAATCCGCCGCGAGATCCAGGTGCAGGAGCAGGAGCCGTACAGCGCCGAAGAAATCCGGGACTCGCAGACGCGGCTGCAACGGCTGGGATTCTTCAGCGACACGCGTATCACGACCGCGCCGGCGTCGCAGCCCGACAAGATAAATCTTGACGTGAACGTGACCGAGGCAAACACCGCGTCGTTCCAGGTGGCGGGCGGTTTCGACAGCTATCAATCGCTGTTCGGTAATTTCACGCTGGGCAACACCAACCTGTTCGGCGGCGGCGAATCGCTCATCGCGAACGCGCAGGTCGGATTCCTGTTCCAGGACTACAGTATCGCTTACACGGAGCCGTGGTTCCTGGATATTCCGCTTGGCGTAGGTCTGAAGTTGTTCGACACCAAGCAATACCTGCTTAGCTTCAACCAATCGTCGGCGGGCTTCACCCTGTCGACGACCTATCCGCTGACCGAACTGGGCTTCAAGAAGCTTGGTCCGTTTTCGCTCAAGGACATAACGGCCGGACTCGGCTACTCGTTTCAGAGCATCGGAATCACCGGGCTGAACGAGTTCACGACTTTCCAAATCGCGCGCTATCGGGGTTACACGCAGACCTCCGAAATTACGCCGACAATACGCCGCTTCACGGTGGACAACCCGACCGATCCGCGCACCGGCACAGTCGCGAGTCTCAGTATGGAGTTCGGCGGACTCGGCGGCACCAACTCGTTCATCAAGGGCGTCGCGCATTACAGATATTTCTACCCGTTCCTGAAGAGCCAGACGCTGGGGACGTTCGTGGTGTCGCAGGGAATCACCTTCGGTATCGGGACCAACCTGGACAGCGGCACCGGCGGCGAGTTGCCGCTGTATGAGCGATTCTTCCCGGGCGGAGTCGGCGGGCCGGGCGACGTGCGCGGCTATCAGCTCTATTCGTTGGGGCCGCAGGTGACGATCTTCAGCCAGAACGGCACGCCGCTGAGCGTGCAGGACGTCGGCGGCAGCAAGGAATTGCTGCTGAGCAACGAGATCACGTTCCCGATACTGTCGGGCTTGGGCATTCGCGGCGTGGTATTCAGCGACGCGGGCCAATCATTCCGGCTCAAGGATTCGCTCGATATCACCAAGCTGCAGGCTTCGGTTGGATTCGGCGTACGCTGGAAGTCGCCCTTCGGGCCGCTGGCGGTGGATATCGCTTTTCCGCTCAACCCGCGGCCGGCCGACCAGAGCACGGTGTTCGAAGTCGGCGCCGGCTCGCCATTGTAGCTCTGCGGATTGGGCTGTAACCTCCACGAACTGCTGCGAGCGAATCCCTGACAAACAATACGACGAGCATCACGCTGGCAACTGGATTTGATGCTCGACGAGGGTACTATTGTGTATATTTCACGTGGCAACGAGTGGCGTACGCATGCGAAGCTGCTTTGCTGGTTCCGTAGTCAGTCAACAGGAGGCTTTCCGGGCTGTATGAGGCAACGGTTGTTCATCGGTGCGATGTTCGGTGTGTTCCTGGCGGTGACGTCTGCGGCAGTTCCCGCGCACGCCGAGTTCAAGTTCGCCTATGTTGACGTGCAGCGGGCGCTGAACGAGTGCGACGCGGGTAAACGGGCCAAGGCCGATTTCCAGGGCAAGGTCACAACGCTGGAGGGTCGTCTGCAGCGGCAGCAAAACGAGGTCCAGTCGCTCAAAGATGAGATGGAGAAAAAGGGCATGCTGATGAACCCGGATCAGCGCCAGAGTTTGCAGGATCAGTACATGGAGAAGCTCAAGAACTTCGAGCGCGACTACAAGGACTCGAAGGACGAGCTGCAGGCCAAGGACCAGGAGATTACCGCGAAAATCGTGCACGACCTTGCGCAAGTCATCCGCACGCTAGGCGAGCGCGACAACTACACAATGGTATTCGAGAAGGGATCGATCCTCTGGGGTGCCCCGAATATCGACATCACCGACCAGGTTATCCGCAGCTATAACGCGATGCACGTGGCGATCGGTACAGTCGGTGAAGGGGCCGGCGGCGGCGGAGGAAGATCCGCCAGCGTCCAGAGCGAGCAGCCGGGCGCGCCGGAGCCGTCGGATTTTGGATCGCAGGCGGCCAAGAAGTCGACCATCTCGAAGTAGGTCGTTCGACAAGGTGCGCGACGTAATTCCCAGTGGCTGACGACCACGAAACGAAAGTCTCGGAGCTCGAGCGCGTGCTGGGGACGCTGCCCCATCGCTATCCGTTCCTGCTCGTCGATCGCATCATCGAGCTGGGCAAGGGCCGCGTCGTAACGATCAAGAACGTCACCTTCAACGAGCCGTACTTCGCCGGACATTTCCCGGGGCATCCGGTGATGCCGGGGGTGCTGATAGTCGAGGCGCTGGCGCAGTCGGCGGCAATCCTCGCGCTCAACGAAGTCGGCGGGGACCCGACGCGTCTGTTCATGCTGACCGGGCTGGACAAAGTGCGCTTTCGGCGTCGCGTAATTCCCGGCGATCAGCTGCGGATGGAAGTAAAAATTCTGAAATTTCATCGTCCGCTGTGGCGGATGCATGCGCAGGCGCGCGTCGGCGACGAGCTGGCGGCTGAGGCGGAATTGTCCGCGATGGAAGTCGAGGAGCAAGTTCGATAGCGGGGCGAATTCATTCTTCCGCGGTCATCGATAAACGCGCCGAACTCGACACGAGCGTCGAAGTCGGTGCGGGCGCGGTGATCGGGCCGGGCGTGAAGATTGGGGCGGGCACTGTGATCGGTCCGTCCGCCGTGATCGAGCGCAACACCACAATTGGCGCGCGCAATCGCATCTGGCAGTTCGCGGCGATCGGCGCGGAACCGCAGGACCTGAAATTCAAGGGCGAACCGTCGGTCGTCGAAATCGGCGACCACAACATGATCCGCGAGTTTGCGACCGTCCACCGCGGCACCGAAGGCGGCGGGATGATCACGAAAATCGGCAGTCACGCGCTGGTGATGACCTACGCGCACGTCGCGCACGACTGCATCATCGGCGATCACGTGATCCTGGCGGCGTCCACCGGCCTGGCGGGCCACTGCGTGATCGAGGAGTACGCGATTTGCGAGGGCCAGGTCGGGGTGCATCAGTTCACTCGTATCGGCACCCACGCGATCGTTGCTGCGGGCGCCAAGGTCGCGCAGGACGTGCCGCCGTACTCGATGGTGGCGGGCAGCGAGCGCGCGCGACTGGCGGGCGTTAACGACATCGGCCTGCAGCGGCGCGGCTTCAAGCCCGAGACGATCGCGGCGCTGAAGTCGGCGATTCGCACGCTGTTCTTCTCGAAGATGCTGCGCGAGGAAGCGATCGCGAAAACGATCGAGGAGTACGGCGACTTCGCCGAGGTGCGGCGGCTGGTTGATTTCATAAACAACTCGGAGCGCGGAGTCGTTGGCCGCGAGCGTGAATAAGCTCGGGCTCATCGCAGGCAACGGCGTTTTTCCGCTCGAAGTGGCGCGCGCCGCACGCGAGCGCGGAATAAAAGTCATCGCCGTCGCACACCTGAATGAAAGCGATCGGGCACTCGACACGGTCGCCGACGAAGTCACGTGGATCAAGGTCGGCGAGCTGCAGAAAATAGTCGACGCATTCAATAACGCCGGTGTTTCGGAAGCCGCAATGGCCGGCGGCATCTCACGCGCGCGCCTGAAAGAGTCGTTCGCGCCCGACGCGCGCGCACTTAAGATGCTCGCGAACATCGGACGCTTCAGCGACGACGCCGTGCTGCGCGGCGTCGCGCGCGAAGTCGAGAACGAGGGAATCAAAATGGTGGATCCCGTGCCGATGATCGAGCATTGGCTCGCACGCGCCGGCGTCGGCGCCGGTCCCGAGCCTACCCCCGCCCAACGCCGCGATCTCGATCTCGCATTTGAGATCTCACGCCGGCTCGGCAGCTATGACATCGGTCAGATGGTCGCTGTCCGCGATGGAATGGTCGCCGCCGTGGAGGCGCTGGAAGGAACTGACGCCGCGTTGCGCCGCGCAGCCGCGCTCGTCGGCGCGGGGTTGGTGATCGCCAAGGCGGCGAAACCCGGACAGGACATGCGCTTCGATCGCCCTGCGATTGGTCCGGCGACGGTGGAATTGCTTGCCGAAATCGGCGCCGCGATGATCGGCATCGAGGCGGGAATCGCGCTGATTCTCGAACGCGATCGCACGCTCGAGCTCGCTCGCGCGAAAAACGTAATCTTGTACGGCTATGCGGAAATCAATGGCTGAGCTTCGCGCCGGGGTCATCGGCGCGGGCCGGCTGGGTAGTCTGCACGCGCGCAAGTACGCCGCAATTGCGGGAATCAAGCTCGCGCACATTGTCGATATCGACGCCGACCGGGCGGGAACGCTGGCGAATGAAGTTGGCGCGACGCCGCTCGGCGACTATCGGATGCTCGCCGGCAAGGTGGACCTCGTGACGATCGCGTCGCCCGGTGTGACGCATCATGAGGTAGCGTCCGCGATGCTGAAGGCCGGCATCGACGTGCTGCTGGAAAAGCCGATGGCGGAGACGCTGCTGCAAGCGCGCGAGCTGGCCGCGCTGGCGTCTGCGAGCAAGCGCATTCTTCAGATTGGCCATCTCGAACGCTTCAATCCGGCGGTCGTGCATCTGCATTCGATCGTGAAAAATCCGCGCTTTGTGGAATGCCATCGACTCGCGCCGTTTACCGAGCGCGGCACCGACGTGGACGTGGTGCTCGATCTGATGGTGCACGATCTCGACGTGATCCTGTCGGTGGCGCCGTCGGAAGTGGCGTCGCTGGAGGCGGTCGGGGTCGCGATCCTCACCGATCGAATCGACCTGGCCAACGCGCGCGTCCGCTTCCAGAGCGGTCTCATCGCAAACCTGGTCTCCAGCCGCGTGTCGGCCCGGCGCGAGCGCAAGATTCGCTTCTTCCAGCCCGACGCGTACATCTCGGTCGATTACGAAGCGCGCAGCATCCAGATGTACCGCAAAACTCCGCCGGCGCGCGGTGCACAGTTCCCGACAATTTCCGCGGAGCAGATCGATTTTGGCGAAGGCGATCCGCTGGCCGACGAAGTCCTGGCGTTCGTCGATTCCGTTCGCAGCAGGTCCACTCCGGCAGTCAGCGCCATCGACGGACTGCGGGTGATGGAACTGACCGAGCGGATCAAGGAAGTGATGTTGACGGATTCAGTAGCGCCTTGACGGCTGCGGGACGCTGCGACAGCATTGATCTCACGATGCGTTCGAAAAGACTGAAAATTCTTGGCGGTCTGATGCTCGCAGCAGGCGCGGCGTTTCTGCTCTTCACTGCGACCTCGGACTGCACAACAGTGAACGGCGGTGGCGACGTCGCTGTCAACGTGTCTGAACTTCGTCCCGGCAGCGCGCGGCTTTTCTGCTATACCGATAGCGCGGGCAAGCGGCTGCGCTTCGTCCTCGCGCGCGGCGACGACGGTAAAGTTGGCTCGGTGTTCGACGCATGCCGGCAATGCTTCACGTTCCATCGCGGTTACCGGGTCGTCGGTCGCGAACTGATTTGCCGGGTGTGCGGAAATCACTACCCGATTGCGCACATGACCGAGGGTAAGGCATCGTGCATACCCGCCAGCCTGGCGCACGAAGGTGATTCTCGAATCGTCCATATCAAGGCTACCGACCTTGAAGCGGGGCACGCGCTCTTCTGACTATCCGAATAGCTATAGCAAGTTCATGATTGATAGCCGCACTTTCAGGCAGTATGGCCGCCTTCTGGGATTAGTCAGTCTGGCGGCTATGCTTACTCTGTCGGCATGCGGCAATCGCGAGGCCAGGGGCGACTATCCGGCGGCTAACGGGAATAATTGCCTGCCCGATGTGAGTCTGATCGATCAGCATGGCGCCGCGGTCTCGCTCGCATCGCTGAAGGGCAAGCCGGTGCTGATCGATTTCATTTACACCTCGTGCGCGTCGACCTGCCCGATGCTGACGGCCAAGATGGCGGCGATCGCGCATCAGCTAGGACCAGCTCTGGGAGCCGATGTCACGATTGTGTCGATCTCGCTCGACCCCGAGCACGACACTCCGGCGGAACTCGCCAAGTACGCGAAGAGCCATGATGCGGACGGGCCGGGCTGGATTTTCCTGACCGGGCCGCCGGCGAAAATCGACCAGGTGCTGGCCTTGTTCAACCTGCGCCGCACGCGCGAGAGCAACGGATCGATCACGCATTCGATCGAGGCATTCCTGCTGGCTCCAGACGGCCATCAGATTCGGCAGTACAGCGCGCTCGACGTGAGTCCGGCCGCGGTGGTCGAAGACGTAGATCGCGCGCGGAACAAAGGCTGAGATGGCTACCTCGCTCATGCTTGATCGTCACTCGGTGCGGCAACTCGCCGCCACGATGGCGGTCGTGATGATCATGGCGAGTCTGCCGTCGATCGGCTTGATCGTCATGGCCGATCGTTCCGGGCCGAGCATCTCGATGGACATCTGCCATCCGCTGCAATCGCTGGACAGCGCGCCGGCCACGGTGCCGATCGCGCGCCCAGCGCGTCCGGCCAGCGGGACGCATATTCTTTCGCATGAAACACTTGCTCAATTCGTTCCAGTTCTGAAATTTAGATTTGCCGAATCTCCCGATCCGCCTCCGCCCAAGCTATTCAGCTAGCAGGGCGATTTCACTTTTTCGCGATTGACGCTTGCTCGCGGGACGCGCTGGTTCGCGAGCGCATGATACGGCCTTAGTCGGCCGACGTGGGTGCTTATGCGGAGGAAAATAATTTTCGCGTTGATTTTAGTGTTGGCGATGCGCGCGAGCGCGGCGTACGCACACGGAGTTGTGGGTGACTATATATTTCTCGAACCACTGATTACCCAGGATCCCGCGCCGGCCAACGAATTCGACATTCTGGGCCCGTCATGGGTCAAGAGTAGCGATGGCAACAGTTACTCAATCTCGTCCTCAATTGAGAAAGTGCTGTGGATAGATGACAACTACATGCCGCGATTCAGTGTCGGTGGCGGCAGCGCCTGGCAGCATCAGTCGCCATTCCACGGACAAAACCTCGATGGCTTCGATGCTCTCACGATGTTCGCGAAGTGGGCGTTCTTCTATTCGCAGAAGCATGAGTTCCTGGCCTCGATCGGAGCGCAAATCCAGTTGCCGATCGGCAATACCGGCATCCAGCCGTCGAGTCACACCAGCCTGGGGCCGACCTTCCTGTGGGAGAAGGGCATGGGCGATCTGCCAAACTGGCCGGTGCTGAAGTACCTGCGACCGTTGGGTGTTCAGACCGATTTTGGCTATGTGCCGGCGCTCGGCGGACCGACCACTCATCACATGTTTTCAGACGCAGTCATCGAGTACTCGCTGCCCTATCTTAGCAACAATGTTCAGGACATTGGTCTGAAATGGCCGCTGCGCAACATGTTTCTGTTCAACGAATTTAACTATGACCAGCTGATAACGGGGCCATCGGGGCAGACCTTTCCCACGATCCTTGCAACGCCCGGGCTTGCCTACGTCAGCTATCACTTTGAAGTGGAACTGGGCACTCAGTTCGCGCTCAACAATGCGAGCAAAGCCGGAAACCATGCGGCGATACTCGGACTGCTCGATATCTTCTATGATTCGTTTTTTCCAAAATGGGGCAACTGGACGATCAATCGAGGACCCGGCCAATGAAGACATCGAGGATGTACATATACGGAGCTGCGCTAGTGACTATCGTAGCGAGTAATCCGATAGTGGCCATTGCGCATTCGTTTCCGGAAAAAGAGACTCCGTCGGCGGGACAGAAAGTCGCTTCGCCTCCGTCCGAGGTCGTGATCGGCTTCGACGCTCCGATCGAGAAGCTGTTCGCCAAGCTGGAAGTGGCGGGCGCCGACGGCACGAACCAAGCCGTGGGAGCGCCACAAGTCAGTGACGATGGGCGTCAGTTGTCGGTCAAGGTCGGTGCGCTGAAGCCCGGCGACTACACGGTCAGGTGGGCGGTCGTTTGCATCGACACGCATCACACGGAAGGTTCGTACACCTTCTCGGTCGCAAACGGCGGATCGTGATTCCGCAGCCAATATTCGCGTGGCCGCTGGTTGGGTCGCAAGTGCTGATATTCGGAACGGCGGCGTTTGCGTTGGTGGCGCCGCGCGACGCCCGCGACAGAGCAGTATCGGGCAGCGGCCCGGCAAAGCTTTGGCGGGTGCTCGCGCTGATAGTCCTGGTAATTTCGCCACTGAGGCTTTTGTCGATAGCCGCCGGAATGGCGGACTCGACCTTCAGAGAAGTGATTCCAGTGATGCCGCAGGTGATGCGCGAAACATTCGCAGGCCGGGTATGGACGTGGAGGCTGGCGACCGCGCTGCTGCTGGCTCTGGCGGCATGGATTCCCGCGCCCGGCCGATTTGCGACGGCGTCAATCTGCGTCATCTCGGCGGCCTTGCTCGCGCAGCAAAGCATCACGAGCCACGCGGTCGACAAGGGCGCGTTCGCGATCGCGGTTCATTTTGCGCATCAGGTTGCGGCGGGCTTGTGGATCGGGGCGCTGGTCTCGCTATTGATAGGCGCAACGTACGGACATGCTGACGCCGAGTGGCTGCGAGCGGCGACCTCGCGAGTGTCGATGATCGCAGGATGGTCAGTCGCTGCGCTCGTTGTGACCGGCGCCATCAGAGCATGGGACGCACTCGGACTGCAGCCCGATCTGCTGGTGAACTCGATCTACGGGCGTACGCTATTGTGGAAGGTCGGCACGGCGGCGGCGGTAATCCTGATTGGCGGCTACAACAGATACCAGCTGGTAGGCGCGTTGGGAGAATCGTCAGCGCGTGCATCGCTGATTCGCAATGTGGCCGTGGAATGCGCGCTGCTGGCTGTAGTGATCGGATGGTCGGTGGTGTTGGCTAATACACCACCGCCGCATTGAGTAATGTACGGTACTAACTACTTAGGTAAAATAAGATTAGTAAGAGATATACATATGAGTATTCAGAATAATCTCCGATCTGTCTTCATCGTCGCGTCAATAGTGTCGAGCCTGCTCGCGTCAGCTGGATGCAATCGCGACACCCAGGGCAATGGCGAGTCGGCGAGCGTTCTCACCGACGCCAAGCTCGTCGATCAGAATGGCAACGCCGTCGCGCTCAGCTCGCTCAAGGGCAAGCCGCTGGTGGTGGATTTTATCTACACGTCGTGCCCGGGGCCGTGCCTGATGGAGACAGCGAAATTGGCGAACGTCGCGCTGCGATTGGGCAACGACCTCGGCTCGAAAGTGACGATCGTCTCGATCAGCGTCGATCCTGAGCACGACGGGCCCAAACAACTACTCGATTACTCGCGCCAGCAGGGAGCGGATGAAAAGGGGTGGTACTTCCTGACGGGAGGGCCCGCGGAGGTCGACCAGGCGCTGTCGGGCTTCAAGCTAAGCCGGCAAGTGGAGCCGGATGGTTCGGTCGGGCACCTGGTTGATATGATGTTGATCGGCCCCGACGGACGATTGGTCCGGGAGTACAACGGCGAAGTCGTGAGAGCCCAGGACATCGTCGATGACATCAAGAAAACTCTGAACAAGGGCGGTGCAGCATGAGACGAGTAATAGTTTTCGGCACCTCATTTGCTGCGATCATTGCGCTCGCGTACCTGTGGCCGATGCTCGGCGGTTCCAATGTGAATCGCAACGCGCGCGGCGCAATGTGCGTCGCGGGTCATTGCTGTTGCACGGGACGGGCAGAGGCGGCGGATGCGGCCGTGCCGAAAGGATCGCAGCCGCGCTTGACGCTCGATCCAAATCAGTTCGTCGGTCCGGTTAAAGAAGCGTACAAATACGCGGAGAAAAATCCGGCATTGCTGGCGCAACTGCATTGCTATTGTGGATGTGACAAAGCAGAAGGTCACCAGAGCCTGCTCGACTGTTATCGCAGCATGCATGCCTCGTCGTGCGAAATCTGCACAGGAGAAGTGCTGCTGGCGAAGCGGATGTCGGAGCAGGGCTCGCCGGTCGATCAGATTCGCGATGCGATCCGCAGGAATTTTGCGCAAGACGATTGACGCAGACCCGCGCGGCTATTTGCGGCGGCGAGGTTTTCAATCACAATCGCTGCGATGCCATTAAATGCCGAAGCGCCGCCGGTCCCTGATGAGCGCCTGAAAAATACCGCGCGCAAAGCCCGCATCATGATCGTTGCCGGCGAGGCGTCGGGCGATCTGCATGGCGGCGACCTGGCGCGGGAAATTCTCGCGCGCGATCCGTCGTGCGAGCTGTTCGGAATCGCGGGCGAGAAAATGCGCGCGGCCGGTGTGCGCGCGATCGTCAAGACTGAGGACATTCATGGGCTGGGGCTCTCGGAACTGGCGTCCACGATTGGGCGCACAGTTGGCGCGTTTCGCGCCCTGCGCCGAATCATCCGGCGCGAGCAGCCGGACCTGCTGATCCTGATTGACTATGCGGAGTTCAACCTGATTCTCGCCGGCACCGCGCGGCGCAATCGAGTGCCGGTCCTCTACTACATTACGCCGCAGGTGTGGGCGTGGCGGCGCAGCCGAATCGAAAAGCTGGTCAATCGCGCGGCCCGTCTCGCGGTAGTCCTGCCGTTCGAGGCCGAACTGTTTCATCGCGCGGGCGAGCGCGTTTCATTCGTCGGGCATCCGCTGCTGGATCGGGTCGCCGCAGTCCAGAGCCGGGACGAGACGCTGAAACGCCATGGATTCCCGCCGCGCGCGCGAATCATCTCGATTTTGCCGGGCAGCCGCCGCGCCGAAGTTCGCTACCTGCTCGAGCCGATGGTCAAGGCGGCGCGGATTGTAGCGCGCGACAACAATCTTGAAATAGCGCTCGCGTTGGCGCCGACGCTGACGCAGGCCGAACTAGCCGAGGTGGGACGCGCAGATCTGGCGGGAATCAGGATTGTCGAGAACGACACGTACAACATGGTCGCGGCGAGCGAGCTCGCGCTGGTTGCGTCGGGGACCGCCACGCTCGAGACCGCGCTCCTCGGATGCCCCGAAGTCATCGCCTACAAAGTGTCGCCGCTTACCTATATCCTAGGTCGGATGCTGGTGAAGGGAGTCGATTTCATCGGGATGCCGAATATCCTGGCCGGCCGGCAAATCGTGCCGGAACTGATCCAGCGCGAGGTCACTGCCGAGAAGCTCGTGCGGGCCGCCGAGCCGCTGCTGAGCGACACGATTCGGGCGGATACTGTGGCCGCGCTGAAGGCATTGCGCGAGAAGCTTGGATCGCCGGGCGCGGCGGGACGCGTCGCGACGATCGCGCTCGAGATGATCGCGTCCAGGATCGCCGCATGAAGCTGTTAACTCCATTGCAATGGCGCCTGTTCGGCTACATCCGCCGATACCTGTTTCCGTACGTGTTGCTGCTGGGCGTGGCGATGGCAGTGCTGTCGGCGGCCAGCGCGGGAATCCCGTTCATAATTAAGCTGGTGGTTGACCTGGTCACCAATCTGAAAGTTGGTCATCAGCTCGACGCGCATGGTGCTTTGAAGCTGCGCGAATATTCGCTACTGCTGGCCGGTTTGTTTCTGCTCCGCGCGATTGCCAACTTCGGCGACGACTATCTGAGCTCCTACATCACCCAGAAGATGGTCGTCGACATCCGCGGCGACCTGAACGAGAGCCTGCAACGCCAGTCGCTGAGTTTTTTTAATCGCACGCCGACGGGCGTAATGGTTTCGCGAGTCATCAGCGACGCCGGCCTGGTGGTGTCGAGCCTGAGTAACGGCGTCTTTTCGATCTTCGGCGATGGCATGTCGCTGATCGCGCTGCTGCTGACGGCCTTCTGGATTGATTGGCGCCTGGCGATCATCGCGTTCATCGGCTTCCCTATCATCGTTTTGCCGATCGCGAGCCTTTCGAAAAAAGTTCGCCGCGAAACCAAGAATCAGCAAAAGCAGCTGAGCGGCTTGCAGTCGCTGCTGCATGAAACCTTCCAGGGAAATCGCGTCGTCAAGGCGTTCGGGATGGAAGATTACGAGCGCGCGCGGTTCAATCGCGAGCTCAAGCGGCTGTTCCGAATCTTCATGCGGGTGGCGCGGATCAAGGCGTTTACGGGACCGCTGATCGAGGCGCTCGGTGCGGTTGCGGTGGTCGCGGTGGTCTGGTGGGCGGTGGGATCCTTGCAAACGGGCGCGCGCACTCTGGGACAATTTGCCGGATTCTTTACGACGATGATTCTCGTGTACCGGCCGTTCAAAGCGTTGGGCAAAACCAACAACAGTATTCAGCAGGGGCTCGCGGCGGCCGAGCGCGTCTTCGAGATGATGGATTTGCCGAGCGAGGTGCCCGACGATCCCAACGGAATCGAACTGCAAGCTGGTCCGCACAGCGTCGCGTTCGAAAACGTCAGTTTCCGGTACGGCGACGAATGGGTGCTGCACGATATCAACCTCGAGATCGGCGCCGGCAAGGTGGTCGCGCTGGTCGGGATGAGCGGCGGCGGCAAATCCACGATGGCCGATTTGATTCCGCGCTTTTACGACGTGCAGCAAGGAAGCGTCACGGTCGATGGAATCGACGTACGCAAGCTGCAGCTCAAGTCGTTGCGTTCGGAAATCGGCCTGGTGACGCAGAGTACGTTTTTGTTCGACGACACGATTCGCGCCAACATCGCTTACGGCAGCAGCGACAAAAAACTCGAGCGCGTGATCGCGGCCGCCAAGCTCGCCAACGCGCACGACTTCATCTCGCGCCTGCCCAACGGCTACGACACGATGGTAGGCGAGCTGGGTGTGCGCATTTCGGGCGGCGAGCGGCAGCGAATCGCGATCGCGCGCGCGCTGCTCAAGGACGCGCCGATTCTGATCCTCGACGAAGCGACCTCCTCGCTCGACTCCGCCGCTGAACGCTCGGTGCAGGAAGCGCTCGAGCATCTGATGGCAAATCGCACGACGCTGGTGATCGCGCATCGGCTGTCGACGGTACGCCGAGCGGATCGAATCGTCGTAGTCGTTCACGGCCGGATTGTCGAAAACGGCACGCACGACGAGTTGTTCGCGCGCGGCCAGGAGTATCGAAAGCTCTACGATCTGCAATTCATGTCGCCAGAAGATTTGGCCGGTAACGGCGGTCTCGTTAACTGACAATCTCAGATCGTAAGTTCGACCGTCATCCGTGCCGATCGACAAAGCTCTGATGCTAAGCGCGATCTACAACTTGCTCTGGTATCCGGCACTGCCGTTCGCGCTGATTGCCGCGCATCCGGGGAACCTGCAGGATTATCGCGAGCGCATGGGGCATGGAGATTTTCCGAATACCGCCGGTGCGCCGCGAATCTGGATTCATGCAGCGTCGGTCGGCGAGGTCGAAGCGATTCGGCCGGTCGCCATTGGTCTGCTCGAACATTATCCAGGCGCGATCGTGGTAATCACCACGATGACGGCGACGGGACGCGCGGCGGCCGAGCGCCGAATCCCGCGCGCGGCGGCTTGGATGCTTGCGCCGCTCGACAATCGGCGTGCGGTGCGATCATTTTTGGAGCATCTACGGCCGAGCATCGTGCTGATCACCGAGACTGAAATCTGGCCGAACTACTTTCGCGAATCGGCGCGCGCGGGTGCGACGATCGCCGTGGTCAACGGCCGCATTTCGGAACGTTCGATGCGCCGTTATATGCGCGCGCGCGGCCTGTTTCGAGATGCGCTCGGCCAAGCAGACCTGATCATGACGCAGACCAGGGAGGACGCCCGGCGCTACGCCAGGTTCGATCTGCCGGCGAGGATTGTCGTAACTGGCAACACCAAGATCGGAGCGGCGCAGGGGGCTGCGGCGAATCAAGAGCCGATTCGTCCCGAGCTGCTGGGGTTCGCATCCGGCCGAAAAATTTTTATTGCGGGATCGACCGCTCCCGGCGAGGACGCCGTGATCGCGGACGCATACCGCGAACTGCGCAGGGACTTTCCGCAACTCGCATTGACGATTGCGCCGCGTCATCTCGAGCGCACGCATGAAGTCGAAAACGCGCTGCGCGCGGCCTCGCTCGACTACGTGAAAGCGTCGGAACTCAATTTACAAAACGCGGCGCGCGACGCTGACGTTTTGATCCTCGACACTATGGGCGAGCTGCGCTGCTTCTATCGTCGGTGCACGATTGCGTTTGTCGGCGGCAGCCTCGCGCCGGGACGCGGCGGTCAAAATCCAGCCGAGCCCGCGTCGGTCGATGTCCCGGTGTTGATCGGTCCGTATCACGAGAACCAACAGGAGATGGTGTCGTCGATTGTCCGTTCGGGTGGCGCGCGAATCGTAAAGAACTCCGCCGACATAGTTAGCGAAGCCTCGAAGTGGCTCGGCGACGATGCCGCGCGACAGCAGGCGGGCCGCGATGCGCATGCATCCGTCAGTAGAGTGGCCGGCGCTGCGCAGTTCGCCTTGAAGCAACTCGTAGCGCTCATTAATCTCGGCTGACCGATGCTCATTAACGAGCCGAGTCCGAGTCGTCCACGAATCGAGCGATTGTGGCAGCGTGATCTTCCGGCGCGGCTTCTTCCGGCGTGGATGGGACTCGCGGCTGCGGCAGGATTCTACCGAGTCGGCGTTAGCGCCCGTCATCTGTATTGGAAGCTGATGAGCCGGCGAGCTCCAGTGCTGACAGTAAGCGTCGGCAATCTGACCGTCGGCGGAACCGGCAAGACTCCGTTCACCGTGTTTCTCGCCAGGCGCTTGCAGAGCCACGGCCTGCGTGTGGGCATAGTCAGCCGCGGCTATCGTCGCGCGCGATCGAAAGCGCGCGCCGAACTTATAGCTGATGGTGGCACGTTGAAAGTTTCGCCCGAAGAGGCGGGTGACGAACCCGCGATGATGGCGAAGTCGTTCACCGGTCCGATCGCGGTTGCGCGGCGGCGCCTCGACGGAATCGAACTGCTGAGCAAACTCGGTCCCCTCGACGCGGTGATCATGGACGACGCCTTTCAGCACGTGCGCCTGAATCGCGACGTCGATCTCGTGCTGGTCAGCAACGAGCGGGGCTTTGGCAATGGCTGGATGCTGCCGGCAGGGCCGATGCGCGAATCGCTCCGCGCAGTCGGGCGCGCCGACGCGATCGTCGTGATGAGCTCCGGTACTGGGGCGTCGGCAATTCGACCGTCGCAGATGAAGAAACTGACTGCGCGCAATGTACTTCACGCGTCGGTGCGACCGCGCGCGCTCGTGGTAATCGACAATGGCGCATGGAGAGAAACTCCGCTGGGACTGGGGGGACGTCGAGTGCTGGCCGTGAGCGGTCTGGCGGATCCGAGCGCGTTCTACGCGATGCTGCGCGAACTCGACGCGGATCTGATCGGCGTTCTTGAATATCCGGACCATCACGCCTACACCAACGCTGACAGGCAGGCTGTGATGAACGCGATGCGCGACACCGACCTGGTCGTCACGACCGAGAAGGACCTCGTCAAGCTCGAGCGGTTTCCGTTCCCGCGCGATTCGCTATACGCTCTCAAGCTCGAAGTGACGATGGACGCGGCTGATACGCGCGTGCTCGACGAGTTGATAATGGGGCGCATGACGGCGCCGAGAGCGGCGGATGCATAGCAGAAGAAATAAAGTTCGTGGAGGATTTCGGCGATGGCGCTGAGTCAGGAACTGCTCGACGTCCTGGCGTGCCCGAAATGCAAGGGCGACCTGCATCTCAACGACCAGCAGGACGGGCTGGTCTGCAACGCTTGCAGACTCGAGTACCCGGTGCGCGATGACATTCCGATCATGCTGATCGAGGAAGCCAAACCGATCGCGTGACCTCGCCGCGTCGCGCGGCCAGTCCGCCTTTCGCAGCGGAAAATGAAAACGCTCGACGCGAACCGCGCCCGGCAACTCGCGTGGCTCGCGATCGCCATCTACCTTGTCGGCCTCGGCATCTCGGCAACACTTCGTGCGCAGGGCGACTTCAACGTTTACTATCTCGCGGGACATCGTGTACTTCACGGCCACGCGATCTATCCACCTGACGATTCCGGCCGTTTTCTCTACGCACCGATCTTTGCGATCGGGTTCGCACCCCTCGCGGCGCTGCCACGCCACCTGGCGCAATTTGTTTTCTTCGCGATCAACGCGTTTTCACTGGTCGAACTGATTCTGGGCGCCGGAGTGGTCCTGTTCGGCCGCGAGCGACAACTCCCGGCCGCGCTTATCATCGTTCCGGTGTTGCTGTCATTTCGGTTCATCGACAACAATTTCGATCACGGCCAGATAAATCTCCCGACTCTCGCGCTCGTCGTTTGGGCGATCATCTTCTCTGACGAAACTCACGATGCGCGGTCGGGCCTGATGCTCGCGGCGGCGATACTTATCAAGCCATTCGCGATACTGGCCGCGCTTCATCTTGCGATTCGCCGACGATTCGCCGCCCTCGGATGGGCTGTCATAGCGGGACTCGCGCTGATCGTGTTGCCGATCGTGATTTTCGGGCCGCGCGGATGGATCGATCAAACCGGCGGGTACGCGACCGCGATCGCCTCGATGACGAACCGGTATCGTACGATGCTCACGAACCAGTCGGCTGTATCGGCAGTCGCGCGCCTGATGAGTCTTCGCGTGGGTGCCGACGCGGAAACGTCGGCCACCGCCACGATTTTCGGGATGGGACTTGAGATTGTGCTTGTCGCAGCAGTATCGCTTTGGGACTGGAAGAGCGGCCATCGCGAAAAATTCGTGAGTCGCCTCGCTCTCTGCGGATTCTTTTGCCTGATGCCGTCGTTCGCGCCGATTTCGTGGAAGAGCTATTACGCCGCAATGCTTGTCCCGTACATGGCTCTGACCGCCGCGCTATTGACGGATCGCGCAGAAAACAAAAGCGCGCCGAAGATAGTGTGGACGCTGTTCGCGCTTTCGGTGGCGCTCAATCTCGCGACCGGAAACTATTTGAATCGCGTCGCTCTCTTTTACTCGGCGCATTTCTTTTCATCGTTGTTCGCGCTTGCCGCCGTATTCGCACTCTGGCTAACCAGTGAGGCTGCCCAGGCGTGAGACCGCCCTCGCAAATGAAGTGGCGCTCCGACCCGAACTTCTCCACGTTCACCATTGGGCGCCGTGAACTCGTGATCCATCGCGACATCGCCTCACAAGCCGCGCCGATCATGCTGAAGCTCGGCGAGTTGGCATCGGCCGTGGAAGCGGGCGCGGGCAATCGCCAGAGCGCATTTCGGTTGACCCTCGCCGAGGGCACCGAGTTGTTCGCGCGACGCGGACGCCGCGGCGGACTGATCGCATCGATCCTCAGTGACATTTACACCGGCATCACGCCGCGTCCGCTGACTGAACTGGCGGTGACGATCGAAGCGATGCGCCGCGGAATTCCAGTGGCGGAACCAATGGGCGCGATGGTCGAATGGATCGGTCCCGCGCTCTATCGCGGATTTTTTCTGACTCGCGCGGTGCGCGGAATGACGCTGTGGGAGTTTTTGAAGACCGACGACGATTCGACAGTTCGCAGCCACGTTCTTGGTCAGGCGCGCGCCGCGATGGAAACGATGCACGACAAGGGGCTCTTTCATGCGGATCTGAATCTGCACAACCTGCTCGTCACCCGGGTGCAGGAGAGTTTCACTGTGATCATCATCGACCTCGACAAGTCGCGGCTCTTTGACGCACCCCTGTCGTCTGCGATGCGTCGGGCAAATGCGGCGCGCCTGACTCGGTCGGCGCGCAAGCTCGATCCATCGGGGAAAATTCTCGATGCAGCCGCGCTGTCGATTCTGAATCTGGAATGATTTGGGAATCAGTCGCGCTTCAACGCGATCGCGTCGATCTCGATTCTTGCTTTGCGTGGCAGCGCCGACACTTGCACCGTCGAACGCGCCGGATACGGCGGTTCGAAGTGCTCTCCGTATATTCGATTCACGATTTCAAACTCGGCCAGATCGATCATGAAGATCGTGGTCTTGACCACATCGATGAAATCCAGACCGGCAGCGGCAAGCACCTCGCCCAGATTCTGCAATACGCGCCGAGTCTCGAATTCTATCCCGCCTTCGACCAGAACGCCCGACGCCGGATCGAGCGCAATTTGTCCCGAGCAGAAGACAAATCCGTTTTGCTCGACTGCCTGCGAATACGGACCAATCGCAGCCGGCGCATTCCGGGTATGAATCGAAGTCTTCATCAATAGCGACCGCCATTGTGCTGGCCGAGGCGCGACACTCGCATCACGCCGTCAATCGAGCCGATCGAGTTCATCAGGTTGTTCAATTGACGCGCGCTGCCGACGCTCACCTCGAAGACCGCCAGCGCGCGCCCATCAGCGCCGTGCGTCTTCACTTCGGCTGTCGATATGTTGACGCCCGCCGACGCGATCGCCTTGGTCATCGCGGCGAGCAGGCCCGGCTGATCGGCACATAGCACTTCGAGCCGAATCGGGCGCGGCGCTTCCTCGCCATCCTTCCACACCACGGGCACGCGCCTCTGCGGATCGGTGTTGAGCGCATGCGGGCATCCCGCGACGTGAACAGTGACGCCGCGTCCGCGCGTGATAAAGCCGGTGATCGCCTCGCCCGGCAGCGGGTTGCAGCACTTCGCGAAGCGCACCAGCATGTCGCCGACGCCCGAAACCACGACCGCGCCGCTGGCCGACTTGCGCGCTTCCTTCGCAGCGCGTTCCCGCTGCGCGGGCCCCAACGGCGTTGGCGGTTTCTCGGGACGATAGATCTTCAGCTCGTCCGGCGTCAGCAGCTTCCCGAGCAATTGGGCCGGCGTGATTATTCCGTAGCCGACTGCTGCGAGCAGGCCGTCGACGTCGCGCTGCGAAAATTCTTCGAGAACTCCGTCGAGCCGCTTGTTAGATCTGATCTGCGTGACGCTGAGCTTCACCGGTTCGAGCTCGCGATCGATCAGCGATATTCCAAGGTCGCGCGAGCGTTCCGCTTGTTGATTGCGCAGCCACTGACGGATGCGCGACTTCGCGCGCGCGGTCGCCGCATAGTTCGTCCAATCCTTGCCGGGCACCTGTTTCTCTGACGTGAGCACTTCGACCGTATCGCCCGACCGAAGCCGGTAGCGCAGCGGCACCATGCGCCCGTTGACGCGCGCACCGGCCAGATGATTGCCGACCTGCGAATGAATCCGATACGCGAAGTCGATCACGGTCGAGCCGAGCGGAAAATCGAACACGTCGCCCTTGGGCGTGAAGACGAAAACTTCCTCGGGAAACAAATCGTCCTTGACGGTCGAAAGAAATTCCTGCGGGTCTTTGAGATTCTGCTGCCACTCGATCAGTCGTCGCAGCCATGCAAAGCGCTCCGTATCCTTTTCCTTGAGATCCTTCGAGTTGCCGTCCTTGTAGCTCCAGTGTGCCGCGATTCCTTCCTCGGCCACCTTGTGCATCTCGCGCGTGCGAATCTGCACTTCCATCCGCTGCCCGCGCGGGCCGATCACGGTGGTGTGCAGCGACTGATACATGTTGGCCTTGGGCAGCGCGATGTAGTCCTTGAAGCGCCCCGGCACCGGCTTCCAGTTCGCGTGCACGACGCCCAGCGCTTCGTAACATTCGCGCACCGTGTCCACGATGATGCGGAACGCGACCAGGTCGTAAATCTCCTCGAAGCTGAGCCCCAGCTCCTGCATCTTCGAGTGAATCGAAAAAAAATGTTTCGGCCGGCCCGTGACCTCGGCCGTCACTCCGCTGTCGGACATCCGACGCGACAAAATCTCGATGACGTTGGCGATGTACTCCTCGCGCTCTTTGCGCTTCGCCGCGACGAAGGCCTTCAGCGTCTGGTACGCGCTTGAATTCAGATAGCGAAACGACAGGTCCTCGAGCTCCGATTTCAACCAATAAATACCGAGGCGATGTGCGATCGGCGCGTAGATTTCCATCGTCTCGCGCGCGATCTCCTGTTGCCGGTCAGCGGACAGATGGTCGAGCGTGCGCATGTTGTGCAGCCGATCGGCGAGCTTGATCAACACGACGCGGATGTCATTCGCCATCGCGATGATCATCTTGCGGAAATTCTCGGCCTGCTTTTCCTCACGGCTCTGGAACGTGATCTTTGATACCTTGGTCACGCCATCGACGAGCTGTGCGACCTCGGGGCCGAAACTCGTCTGCACCTCCGCCAGCGACGCGTGAGTATCCTCGACGACATCATGCAGCAGGCCGGTGACGATCGACGGCACGTCGAGCTTGAGCTGCGCGATAATCATGGCGACGTTAAGCGGGTGCGTGACGTAGGGCTCGCCCGATTCGCGTTTCTGATCGAGATGCATCCGCGCCGAGTAGTCGTAGGCGCGCCGGATAAGCCCGATGTCGGCCTGCGGATTGTAGGTCCGCACCCGCCCGATGAGGCCGGCGAGTTCGTCGGAAGTACTACTCTGCGCTAACTCTTCCATGGCGCGAATTCGCCGTGCAGCCGGCTGACTCTCAGCCGCTCCGCGTTTACGATCGTTTCAAGCCGCGCAACCGATTTGGGTATCTCGGCGTTGACGATCAGGTAGTCGTATTCGGGATAGGCCTGTGCTTCCTCGCGGGCCTTCTGAAGCCGGTGCTTGATTTTCGACTCGTCCTCGGTAGCACGGCCGCGCAAACGCCCGGCAAGTTCTTCGAAGGTCGGCGTCAGAGCAAAAATCGAAACCGAATCGACCGGATACTCTGCCCGAATCTGCCGCGCGCCCTGGATGTCGATGTCGAGCAGGATGTCGCGGCCCGATGCGACCGCGGCATCGAGCGGTGCGCGGGGCGTGCCGTACGATGATTCAAACACACGCGCCCATTCGGCCAGCTCGCCGGACGATTGCCTGCGTTTGAATTCCTCTTGGCTCACGAAGCTGTAATCGATCCCGTCTGCCTCGCCTTCTCGCGGCGCGCGCGTGGTCAATGATATCGAAAATTCCAAACCCGCGATCGCCTTGAGCGCAGCGCGATAGATCGTCGTCTTGCCCGCGCCCGAAGGCGCCGAGAGAATGAAGATTATACCGCGTCTTGGCGGCAAAGAATCATCTGATTTCAACGGCATCGAAGCCACAAATGGGGTGCAAAGGCCCTTCTATTATATCCTATTCGACGTTCTGGACCTGCTCACGCATTTTCTCCGCCTCCGCCTTAACTTCAACCGTTACTTGAGATAACGCCGCGTTCTGCGACTTCGAACCCATCGTATTCACTTCGCGGTTGATTTCCTGGAGCAGAAATTCGATCGACTTCCCGACCTGTCCCTTGCGTTTGAGGATCGCCTTGAGACCCTCGAGATGCGTGCGCAGGCGCGTGATCTCTTCGCTGATATCGCCGTGCTGCGACGCCGACGACGCTTCCTCATAGAGGCGTTTCTCGTTCACCGGCAACTCTTCGAGCAGCTCGCGAATGCGCTTGTGGAAGTTGTCCATTATTTCGGCCCGCGATTGCTCGGCCAGCTTTTCGATCTTCGGCACTGCCGCTTCGATAGTGCTGACCCGCGCAGCAAAATCGTTGTGCAGGCTGCGGCCCTCGCGCACGCGTTCTGCCTCCAGCGCTTTCAACGCGCGCACCAGCGCCTTCTGTCCAAGCTTGAACGCCGCTCCCGAGTCGAGCTCTTCCTCGACGACGTGAAAAATCTCCGGCCGATTCAGGATCGATCCAATTTCCGGATTGCCGTTGAGATGAAGCTGCTTGCCGAGACGCCGCAGCTCGGCGACGTACAGGTTTGCCAGCCGGTCGTTCACTTCGAGCCTGACCGGCGGCGGCTTCAGCGCAACTGATTTGATAAAAATCTCGACGCGCCCGCGCGCCACGACACTCTGCACCGTCTTGCGAATCTCCGCCTCGTGCTCGCCCCATCCGCGCGGCACCGCCAGCTTGAGTTCAAAAAATCTCTGGTTGAGCGAGCGCACTTCGGCAATCACTCGAGTGCCGTTCTGCTCGGCGATAGCCCTGCCGAATCCGGTCATGCTTTTCATGCGACTCCGCCCCTCTCTTCCCGTGTTTTTCTCACACACGCGCGATAAAGCGCGAGCGTCTGCGACGCCATCGTTTCCATCGAGTAATTTTCCAGGGCGCGAGCGCGCGCCGCCGCGCCCATCTGAGATCTCAACTCGGCCGAATCCGCCAATCGTCCAAACGCCGACGCAATTGCTCCGGCATTCGCCGGCGGCACGACCATTCCGCTGCGGCCATCTTCCACCACTTCACGCAGCCCGCCAACATCGCTCGCGATCATCGGCAGACCGCTCGCCGTGGCTTCCAGAGCCGCTACGCCAAGCCCCTCCTTCAGCGAGGGCATCGCGAACAAGTCTGACGCCCACAGAATTTCGCGCGGATCATCGACTCTGCCGAGCAGCTTGATGCGCTCGGTGCATCTGACTACCGCGATTTCGCGTTGGAGTATTCCGTGAATGGAACCCTGACCTGCGATGAAACACCTCACCTTCGCGGACTTCATCGTTGCCGCGAGCGTTCCGATGGCTTCGATGAGATAGCGATGGCCCTTGCGCTGCTCGAGCGCGCCCACCGCCGATATCACGATCTCATCGTCGGATATTCCGAGCGCGCCGCGTGCCTCGGCGCGTTCCTGAGAAGTCGGCGGCCGGAAGCGCTCGCAATCAACTCCACTATGCACAACCGTGACGCGCTGCCGATCGACGCCGGCGGCCGCCAGCGAATCGGCAACGCCGGCGGAAATCGCCACCACGCCATCGACCGCGCGATTGAACAGGTATGGCGCAAACACGCGATTGGGCCTGTAGTCCATCCGCCGCGTCACCACCAGCGTGCTCCCGAAGCCGCGCGCCAACGGCGCCATCGAATGCGCGCGCGAGGTATGAAAATGAACGACATCGTAGCGCTCGCGTTTTAGGATCGCGCGCAGCTTGACGCCGGCCGCCAGGTCAATCGCGTTTCGGATGCGAATCGGATGACACCTGATGCCCGCGTCCAGCGCCCGCTCCCACAACCGTCCCGCGGGATCGCAGATCAACTCCGCGCGATGCCCGCCTGCCGCCAGCGCAAGCGTCAGTCCGAGCACTTGTGTCTCTCCCCCGGCGAAACCAAGCTCGGGATCGACCCCCGCGACGCTCAACGTCTGAGCCTCAGCCGCTTTGCTATCGGCAGTCACCTGGTTGGGGTCATCATGTTGCACAGTCTGCGTCATCATACAGTTCGGGTCGCATCAATCGAAAAATCTGTAGTACAGGATTGCGCATACCGCCGTCAGTGCGTCGCGAACGCCGATCTTCTTGCCCTCTTCGTAGGTCCGCCCCGAGTATGACACCGGCACTTCGTAGATTCGCCATCGTGCGCGCGCTGCCTTGGCGGTTATCTCGGGCTCGAAGGTGAAGCGGTTGGCATTGAGTTTCAGCGTCGTCAACTTCTCGCGCACGAATCCCTTCATCCCGGTTTCCATGTCGGTCAAATTGAGATCGCTGATCATGTCGGAGAGCAGCGTCACCGCGCGATTCGCCACGTAGTGCCAGAAAAACATGACGCGATGCGGCCCGGATAGAAAGCGCGACCCGTAAACCATGTCGGCGCGGCCGTCGAGCAGCGGCCCGATCATCGCCGCATAATCGCGCGGATCGTATTCGAGGTCAGCGTCCTGCACGAAGACGTACGGATTTTTCGCTGCTGCAAAACCAAGCCGCAGTGCCGCGCCCTTTCCGCGATTGAGGCTGTGAAAAAAGCATTGAACCTGCGGATGGCTGAACTCGCGCAGAAACTTCGCGGTGCCGTCGGTCGATGCGTCGTCGACGACGATGATCTCGGGGTCGAAACCGCAATCCAGTACCCGCTCGATCACGCGGCCGATCGTCGCGGCTTCGTTGTAAACCGGAATCACTACGGAAATTTTCGTCCGCTCCGCCATCAGCTCCCACTAGCCTCCGAACGCCGGCCGAGCGATGACGACCTGCGCGCCGCCACCGCGGCGTCGCTGCGTTCGAGCGCGATTCTGGCCGCGAGCATCGCGGCAACCCGGCGTCGTTCCGCCCGCCGCCGTCGCGCGGAAAACGCGGCGCAGTAGCCGCTCCACACGCGCATCCGATCAGTATTCGTAACGCCGTCGACTTCGAGATGTCCCAGTTGTACGAGATTGCGCAACCGCGGCCGCTCGAAGCGGCTCAGAATCGTGTGTCGCGTCCGTTCATGATCGATGAAAACAAATTGCGGCGGCTCGAGTCCCGTAACATAAATGTTGTACGGCGTCAGGTCGCCGTGAATGTATCCCGCGCGATGCAGCCGCGCGATCTCCGCCCCGAGCGTGCGCAACACAACCCGACGGGACTTAAGCGTCGCGCGCTTCAAATGACGTACAACATTGAAGCCCTCGACCCGCGCAGTCACGATGATCTCGCGCCCGCCGCGGCGCTCGGTGCCCAGCAAAAGAATCTCCGGTACCCCGATGCCGTCGGCGCGCAGATGCTCGGTGATCGATGCAACGTGCGCCATACGCCGGCGCTTGAATAGCCGCTTGATTCGATTCAACCCGCTGATCGGGTCGAGCACTTTGAAATAGGCCGGCGGGCCGCCGGCCTGACTCATCTGCGCGAACCACGTCTCGGCATGACGCGAGCGGCGGACCCGGCTCGCGAGGACGCCGTCGATTGCGCCGAATGCGGAATCGATCAAATTCTCGCGCAGCTCCTCCGAAAATCGCGCGTCGTAACCAGGAAT
>NZ_DATDGQ010000197.1:0-20514 GCF_036522015.1 Binatus sp. (SeqCode) | reverse complement strand
GTCCACGGCGCGGCCGACGGCTCGATCGCGGTCGAGGCTGAAAAAGCCGACCCCGATCCGGTAAGCAATCTGGTCTGCCGGATTACCGGGCCCGGCCGCGCCATCGACGTTCCGATGACCGAGGCCGGCGCCTCGATCTATCGCGGCGAAGTCGGGCCGCTGCCGCGCGGCAAATACGCGGCGACGCTGATGTTCAAAGCGGGCGAAACCGAAAAAATTCTCGAACAGCGCGAATTCGCCGCCGCCGGATCGATCCCGGCCGACAGCGCCGAGCTGCGTATCAAGCCGCCCAATCTAGGTTTGTTGCGACGCCTGTCCACCGCGACGCACGGCGTCTTCGACGCTGCCCCCACGACCATCGCCCGCCACAGCGGTCAGACCGTGGCATTCCGCCGCAGCGCCGATCCATGGCTGATTCCGCTTGTAATCATGCTGTTCCTGGGTGAAGTTTTCGTGCGGCGCCGTTATCTCGGCGATTGAAAATTCCCGCAAAATTGACGATGGAGCAGTCATGAAAATATCCACTGCCAATCTTCCTCAGCTCATCGCCGCTGCCGCAATCCTTTTCGCCGTCGCCACGCCCGCGCTCGCTGCCACCTCAAAGCGCGACACCGACGCTCTCGCCCGGGCCACCTACATCTATATTGCGACGGTTCGCAAAGACGGCAACCAAAGCCAAGCCGCGCCCGTCTGGTTCATTACGACCGCCGACCATCAGGTCCTCATCGAAACCTCGCCGACCAGCTGGAAGGCCAAGCGGATCAAGCGCGGCAGCCCCGCGATGATCTGGATCGGGACGCGCACCGGCCCTGCGTTCATCGGCAAGGCGGAAATCGTGACGGACACAAAGCTTCAGGACCAGGTGATCGCCGAGTACCCCAAAAAATATCTGCTCGCGCGAATCGGCTTTGCGCGTCCATCGCGCGCCAAGCTCGATCGAAGCCAAATCGTCGTCATTCGTATTTCGCCGACGCGCGATCTGCCCGACGGTTTTGAGTCTGCGCCCGGTACTCCGGCGCCCCTCCTCGACGAGGGGGCAAAGCCGGCTAGCGCCCAATAGTCGCTAGCGTCAAGCGCGCCGCGGAGTAAAATCAGATAGTGGCGAACGATTCCGCATCTGCGCTGATCAAGTGCGCGCTCAACTGCCGATGCCCGGTATGTCGCAACGGCGCGATCTTCCAGTCGCACTTCAAAATGAATCGCGAATGCCCGCGATGCCACGTCGTGTTCTGGAAGGATCCCGGCGAGACACTCGGCGCGATGTATCTCGACTTCGCGGTGGCCGCCGCCTCGTTCCTGGTCTGCTGGGCGATTCTCGCCTTCGTCACACAGCTCTCTGACGCCGCCGAAATCTTCATTCTGTGCGCGGTCGCATGCGGTTGTGTGCTGCTCTGCTACCCGCTCACGCGCAGCGCCTGGACCGTGCTGGTGTACCTCTCAGGCGGCATCGAGCGCCCGCGCCTCCGCACAATCCAGGGCGGCAAAAAATCCGCCTGAAGGTTCTTTTCCCCTCTCCTGAAGGGAGAGGGGCTAGGGGAGAAGTGACCGCGCCGCCAACTTTTCCTGCAAATGCCCCAGCCGTTCCGCGGCTGCCGCGATCGTCTCGTCACTCTTTGAAAACGTAAATCGAATCTTCCGATGCCCCAATTCTGCGCGATGGTAAAAGCTGGAACCCGGCACCGCCGCGACGCCCACTTCGTCAAGCAGAAAGTCCGCCGCCGCGAAGTCGTCCTTGAATCTTAAGCCCCCGATCTCCGCCACGATGTAATAGGCGCCGTCAGGATTGCTGCATTCCAGCCCCGCTCGCGTTAGCGCCCCATACAACGCGGCGCGCTTGCGCTCGTACATCGCGGTCAGCCCCGCATAAAAGGACTCCGGCAATCGCAGGGCGACAGCGCCGGCTTCCTGCAGCGGATGCGGCGCGCCGACCGTCAGAAAATCATGCACCTTGCGAATCGCCGCCGTCAGCCGTTCGCTCGCGATCGCGTATGCCAGCCGCCATCCCGTGATCGAGTAGGTCTTCGACAGCCCGCTAATCGTCACCGTCCGCTCGGCCATCCCGGGAAGGCTGGCGATCGAGATATGCCGGGCGCCGCCATAGATGATGTGCTCGTAAATCTCGTCGGTGATGGCCAGCGTGTCATGCCGCTGGCATAGCGCGGCGATCGCTTCGAGCTCGACGCGCGTGAACACCTTGCCGCTCGGATTGTGCGGAGTGTTGATCACGATCGCCTTGGTCCGCGGCCCGAACGCCGCTTCGAGCTCGGCCCGATCGATCGAAAAATCCGGATCGCGCAGCGCCACGTAGCGGGGCGTCGCCCCGGCCAGGATCACGTCCGGCCCATAGTTCTCGTAAAACGGCTCGAAGATGATTACCTCGTCGCCCGGGTTGATCACCGCGAGCATCGTCGCGATCATCGCCTCGGTCGCGCCGCAGGTTACCGTGATGTTGCGGTCGGGATCGCACGCGATGCCGTTGTAGCTGCGCACCTTGTCCGCGATTGCGCGCCGGAAGTTCGGCGAGCCGTGCGTGATCGCGTATTGATTGTATTCCTCGTCGATCGCGCGCTTGGCCGCTTGCTTGATTTCCGCCGGCGCCGCAAAATCGGGAAACCCTTGCGCCAGGTTCACCGCCCCGCACTTGAGCGCCCGCCGCGTCATCTCGCGGATTACGGATTCGGTGAACAGTCGCGTCTTGGCGGAAATATCTGTCGGCATGACTCTGCGGCGGTTACCGCGCGAAGTCGCAGTCTAGCCGCGCACCTGTGCACCCGACAACTTGCTCGAATTCAGCGTCCGCCTGAATTCGAAAAAATTAGGTGAATATTACAAACCGACGTGACTTCGGCCGCGGATCTGGTCAGGCAGGAATCGGGGCAGTTTTGAAAGTGACGCGCAACGAAACCGTCCGCTACTCCACCACTTCCTCTTCCAGCACGCCCGGTCCTTGGCGGAGCCGCCACTCGTCGATTACTTCGACGTTGAAGCGCCAGTCGCTGCCGATCTTGAAACCGGGCAACTGGCCCTTCTTGAGCAGGCGGTAAATTGTCGAGCGGTGTACTCGCAGGTACTCGGCGAGCTCGTTGACGGTCAAGACTTTGGTCGACGATGGCATTCGTTCACTTCCTCTTTAATGCGCCTACCCCTACTTAAGCTGGCAAACAGACTATCATAAAACCTCAACTACGCTATAGACCCTCTTATTGGACTATTTCCGGCCTAACGTCAAGCCTAGCTGGGATATGCCGAGCAACATTGTGCTATTCCGAAGTGAATCCGGGCGTCTTTTGTGAATCGGTAATTTTTATAATCGACGGTTCGATTCAACGACGCGGTTCGCGTAGGAAGCCCCAGCCTCGCACACCGCTGTTCGGCTCGACTTCCTCCACCGTGATTTTGAAGCCGTGCTTTTGATACAGCGGAACGTTCCGCGGCTGAAACGTATCGAGGTAGCAGGGCAAACCTTCCGCGTCCGCCCGCTCGAGCATCGGACGGATGAGCGCGCTGCCCAGGCCCTGCCCCTGGCGCGAAGGTTCAACCCCCAGAAATGACAAATACAGATGCTTTCCGGGCGCGCTCCGCTGATGGAACTGACCGGCTGTGCTTGCGATGTGCATGAAGCGCGTGAATGCCTCGGCGCCCAGTATCGCGGGAATCTGGTCGATGCCGGCCATGCGGTCGCGCTCCGGAGTGTCGCTGAGATCGTCGAGCGGCAGCCACAGTGCGACCGCCTCGGGCTTGTCAGCGGTCGTGAGCGGCTCTCCGAACATCGATGCGTAAGTGACTAATGTCTTCATGAAGGACGGGAGCACGCGAGCTCGCGAAGCTGCGTCTGGCCAGACGTACACCATCGGCGGATCGAGCTGAAACGCGCGGGCCAGGACGCCGGCTGCTATATCGATCTGGTCTTCGCGGACGGGAACGATATTGGGTGTCGGCATCGGCGCCTCCTTGGCTCGACGAAGAAAATCAACCGAACAAACGAACAGCCGCTTCCCTCAATTCCGCGCGATGGTCGGGATGAGCAATCGCGATCAATTCGGCGGCGCGCTCGCGATGGTTCTTGCCGAGCAGCCGCGCGATTCCGTATTCCGTCACCACAGTATCGGCGAAATAGCGCGGCACCGTCACCAACGCGCCGGCTTCGAGCTGCGGCACAATACGCGAAATCGCTCCGCCCACCGCCGTCGATTGGAGCAGGGTGATCGCGCGTCCGCCGGGACATAGGAACGCGCCGATATGAGTCTCCGGCTGCCCGCCGGTGCCGTTCATCATTCGCGCGCCGAGCAGGCTTTCCGAATTGATCTGTCCAGTCAGGTCGATGCTAATCGCGTTGTTGATTGACGTCTGCCGGTAGTTCGCCGCCACCGTAGCGAGCTTGAGCGTGTACTCAGGGTCGTAAAGTTCGAACGCCGGGTTGTCGTCGATTATCCGCAAATCGTCGGGATCCGATCCCGACCACGCCACCGCCACCGCCTTGCCGCGATGAATCGTCTTGCGCCGCCCGTTGATGACGCCCGCGTCGACCAGCCGCGCAATTCCCGGCGCACACATCTCCGTATGCAGTCCGAGGTCATGCTTGCCGTCGAACGCGCCCATCCGCGGCATCTGTGAGCTGGGATCTCCGACGCCGATCTGAATCGTCACGCCGTCGTCGATCAGTTCGCTCAAATATCCCGCGACTGCTTTGAATTCTGCGGGCGGCGGCGTGATCCCGAGCAACACGCGCAAATCCTTGAGCGCAACGCGATGCAGGTACTGAACGAGCGGCCAGATGCGCTCGACGCCCACTTCCGCGATTATCGCGCGGAGGCCCTCGCGCTTTTCGGCGTCCATCGCGGCGAGCGCCGCCTCGATCACCGCCGGATCGGGGGGCGGCGGAGTTCCAGCGACGAAATATTCGAACTCCGAAACGTGCATGTACACGTCGCCGTAGGTCCGCGTCATGCCTGCGTCGACTTCCGCGATCGCATGCCGCGCGCGCCGCGCGTACATCCGCTTGTTCCACTGATGCGGTCCGAAGCTGACGAATCCCTTCGCATTGGGCGCGGTGACGCTGACGAAAGTAAAATCTATCGGCTTGTCTTCGGCGGGCCGCTCGTCATGCGGCTTGAAGCCGGTCGAAAATAAGTTCGGCAGGTAGGTCGCCTGTTGGCGATCGTGCGCGGGACGTCCGACGTTGCCGATAAACAGCTCGAACTCGATCCGGAAACGCTGCGCGACGTCTCCGCCCAGCCATCCGGGATCGATCAGCGGCGACGACATCCTGAGATCCACCACGCCCTCGAGATGCTTGCCACGCGCCGCCAGTGCGCGCTGCATCACGGTCCCTGACGCGAATGGGAAATCCACTCGCATCCCCGGCTTCACCATGGCGGCTGCTTGATCGGCTGAAATCGTGCGCGCTCGGTAATACTCCTGCCAGTTCATTTCCGCATATCCCTTGGGCAACCAGAGTCTTCGTGCCGCCACAATGGCCCAACTCGACAACGCTGGCAAACTTGTCCGCCCCCACCCGAGCGGTTAGCTTTCGAGGCATGCTGATTGCCGACGGCGAGTTCCGCTACGACATCCGGCGCGCCGGCGAGTTGCTAGCCGTCGAAACTGAAACGCTCGCATGGGGCAGGATTCACGGCATCCGGCGTCCCGCCAGCGGCTCGAACGTGTACGAAGTCGAAGCCTGGCTCGACGACGCCGGCCTGGTCCGCAGCGTAGCCGCCAGCTACAGCCGCGGCCCTTTCACTCGCAACGCAACCTACGAATCGATCGACAGTTTCCTGCGCGGCAACATCAGCACGGGTGGCAGCCGCAACGACCTGACCACCAAGCTCGGCCGTTACGGCGAAGTGGACGCCGACCTCGTCATCTTCCGCGCGCTGACCATCGCGCACATCCGCGAACGCGGGCAGACGCGATGGACCGGACGCATCGCCGCAATCGATCCGAACACCCTGGTCGCCGCCACCAGCAAACAATCGTGCCGCCAGCGCGGCAACGATCCGCATCTGTGGATCTATGAGCCGCGGATGGGCGACGCCGAAGAAATTGAGATCGACGACTCGGGAATCGTAACGCGCCGCCGCGACTCGCGCGGCGTCGAAACCGTACTTTCCGTTTCCCTCCCCCGTTGAGGAGGGAGGGAATCGGAATCCTCACATCAAGTGAAGTGGATGGCGGCCGGCGCCGCCCCTACGCCGCGAGCTTCTTCGTCGGCATCTTGCAGTCGCCGTCGAATTGCGCGCCCTCGTTCAGCACCAGGCTGGGTGTGCTGATGGTACATTGCACCCGCGCCGTCGCCATCAGCTCGACGCGTTCGCGCGCCGTCACTTCGCCGCTGAATGCGCCCGCAATCGTAACCTTGTTCGCGGATATCCGCGCGCTCACCACCGCGCCGGTCGTGATTGTGACTTCCTCACCGGTGATCTCGCCTTCCGCTTCGCCCTCGATTTTTACCGGGCCGCGAAAGTTGAGCTTGCCCGAAGCCTTGGTGCCTTTTCCGATTTTCGATTCGAATTCTTCGTTGAGCGCCATATACTGATTGCCTTTCCCGGTTTGGGGTTTCACTATTGCGGGAATGCGCGCGTACACGCAATGCTCGCTGGCTTGATTGCGAATGTGAACAGAACATTAAGTAGAGTGCGTTAGCTGTCTTGCACGTCTCATGTCGCGCGGAGCAAGGTTTTTTTGACCAGGGAGGCCCGAAAAAAGATGAATCGCGAATCCGATAAGCCGCGCGAACACGGACCCGAGCGCCCCGCCGGCCAGGGACTCGATCCGCATCAGTTCGATTCCGGCGACGCGACGATCCTCGCGCTGCTAGCCGAGTCTCCCGCTGCTGACCACGTTGATCTCGCGATCACCTGGCGCGCCGACGCGTACGAAGTGTGGTCGCGCCGCGGGATGATTCGGTTCAAGCGCTTCGCCGACCGCCGCGGTGCGCTGTCATTCGAAGTCGTCGAGCAGTTAGGCGAGAACCCGATCGCAAATCAGGATCCCTCCATCGTCTCCACCATCGCCGACGAACTCGACGCCGCCGCGCGCAGCGCGTATCCCACCGACGATCCCAATCGTGCATATTTCGAGCCTCACGCACTGAGCCATCCCTACGCATACGAGCGGATCGCACAGCTCTTCGACAGTCCGCGCGCCCCCGACTTGATCGTCAGCCCCAAAGCCTACGCTTGGGGAATCCAGCCGGGGCAGCACGGCGCGCTCGACGTCGTGCAATGCCGCGCGCCGCTGATATTCAGCGGTCCGGGCGTCCGCCGAGGACTCTTCAAACTGAACGCGCGCGCCGTCGATATCGCCCCGACGATCGCGCGCATAGCCGGTCTGCCGAAAATCACGGGCCTCGACGCGTCGGGCTCCCCTGCCGAAGTTTATCTGAAGCGACAGGACGGCCGGCCGCTCGACGAAATAATCGATGACAACGACGAGCACCCCAGGCTCGTGTACCTGGTTCTGCTCGACGGCCAGTCGCATTCCGAGCTGCGCCATCAGCTCGACAACAATCCGGACGCGATTCCGAATCTCGCCGGCCTCGTCGAACGCGGCGCGATGCTCTCGCACGGCTCGATCGTCAACTTCCCCAGCATCACGTAGCCGAGCCACTCGACGATTTTGACCGGCGCATGGTGCGGGCATCACGACGTGGTGAACCCGACCTTCCATCTGCGCGAGCGTCGCGAGACCGTGCCGATTCAGGGAAACATCTACGACGGCGAGCGCTATCTGAGTCCCGACGTCGAAACGCTGTACGAGGCCTTCAGGCGCGCCGGTGGCGACGGCACGATCACGGCGTCGATCCACGAACCGCAAGGACGCGGCGCCGATCACGCGGTGTTCGAGCGGCGCATCGTCGGCGATAAGACGCGCCTCAAGGCGCTCACGGCCGAGATGGCTTCCGACGTCAGCCCGCGATGGGCCGCGGACAACATTCCTGCGATGACGCGCGAGGAAATCGTCGACATCCGCGGAATGGCGCAACTGATCGCGCTGTTCGAACATTGCGCCGACCACGGCAAGGCGCCCATCTTCGTCGCGCACGAGTTCGTGCTGACCGACGGCGCCGGCCACGACTACGGCCCGCATCACGAGGGCCTGCGCGAGGCGCTCTATCGCACCGACAAAAGAATCGGCGCAGTGCTCGAGTTGCTGCGCACGCGCGGCTTGCTCGACGCCACGTTGTTCGTCGTCACGTCCGACCACGGAATGGCGGCGCAGCGCGTCGAGCTGAAGGCAAATCCGATCCGCGAGCCGCAGCGTGCGGGAATCGAGGGCGTGTACGCCGAGGCGATGATTTATTTGCGCGATCTGCGCGTCGAAACCGAGCGCGCCCGCGACCTGCGCAGCCTCCGCGTCACCGTGCTGGATAACGATCGGCTGCCCGACGGCGAGTATCCGCCGCTCGCCGGCGCACGCGTCACCCTGCACGGCCGCGGCGCCGCGGTGATTGCGGAAACGCGCACGCCCGAAAGCGGCCGCGTCGCGTTCACAACACCCGCCGACGCCTCCGACGCCGAGCTGACGGTAAGCGTCGAGCTGAAAGGCTTCAACGCGCGCAAGCTCCGAGCCGACGGCACGTCACTCGCCAAAGACCTGCGCCAAATTCTTTACGCGAATCTGAAATCATAGAAGCGATGATAAATTCAGGAGACCTCCGCGATCGTCCTTCTTCCCCTCTCCCTGTAAGGGAGAGGATCGAAGGTGAGGGTCCTAATTCAGCGCGCTCTTTCGCGCGCGCTTCAAGATTCTGGTTCTGCTAATCCAATGCACGAACACAACCTCACCAACAAAATCGCAGTCGTAACCGGCGGCACGCGCGGCCTCGGCCGCGCGATCTCACTCAGCCTCGCGCGCCTCGGCGCGACCATCGCGATGAACTATCGCCGCGACGAAGCGAGCGCCGCGAAAACGCTCGACGAGGTCCGCGCGATTGCGCCGCGCTCCATCCTCATCAAGGCCGACCTCGAAGACGACGCGCAAGTGCGCGCGATGGTCACCCGCGCCGCCTCGGAACTCGGCGGCCTCGACATTCTGATCGCGAACGCCGCCGCGACCGCATTCAAGCCGCTGCTGGAAACCAAACCGCACAATCTCGCGCGAACATTCGCGCTCAGCGTCAACGGCTTCGTCGCCGCCGTGCAGGAAGCGAACAAGGTGATGCGTGACGGCGGGCGCGTGCTGATGATTTCCGGCATCGACTCGATTCGCAACCTGCCGGGCCACGGCGTACTCGGCGCCGCCAAGGCCGCGCTCGAGAGCATGGTGCGCGACTTCGCCTTCGAGCTCGGCCCGCGCGGCATCACGGTCAACGGCCTCAACGTCGGCTACATCGACACCGACTCCGCCCGCTTCTACGCGAACTACCTGGGCGACAACTACGAAGACTTCCAGCGCCGATGCGCCGAGCGCTCGGCCCTGAAACGCCTCCCAACCCTCGACGAAATCGCCGCCGTCGCATGCCTGCTCTGTATGCCCGCCGCGAGTTATCTAACCGCCCAAACAATAATGGTAGACGGCGGCTTTACATTGAGCTTCCCCGGCGTCAAGTAGTTGCACCGCGTCGTTCTGGCTTTGCGATTGTTCCCCTTACCTCGAGGGAAAGGGTTAGGGGTTAGGTTCCTTGGATCGTTCGCGATGCTCGCACCATCTTTTTTTTGGGTGTCATCCTGACGACCTGAGCAACGCGAAGGGAGGAAGGACCTCGGACAGCTTCGCGCACGCGAAGCCGGTTCCGGTCTCTGAAAATCGCGCAGCGCTCCTTGGGCCTCATTGGAATGCAACATCTCAAAACCGGAACCGGCGGCGCTTACGCCCGCTGTCCGGAGGCCAGAAGCCATTTCCTGCCGCTCGCGTTGCTCGCTTTGTCAGGATGACAAACATGCGCTCGCGTTGCTCGCTTCGGTCAGGATGACAAGTAATGCCGGCGGTGCAGATGCGCACACCTAGCTCCCGTCTAGAGCACAGCGGTCGCTAACGCCACGCTGCCCCATCCGATCAGGCCGACGGCGACTACGCGTGCGAGGCGTAAACCCCACGGCAAAGTTTTTTCAGCCAGCACCAGGACGGCGATTGCTGCGATCCAGAAAATGTTCATCACGCCGACGACGAACAGCAGGCACATCAGCGCCCAGCAGCAGCCGAGGCATGAAACGCCGTAGGTCAGTCCTGCTCGTAATGCTGCCGATTCGTTTCGATTTTGATCATCGGCGAGAACGTGTTTCGACGAGCAGCAGCGTCGCAGGCAGTTTCGTTTCACCGGCGTCAATTGGTAGAGGCCGGCCGCGACTACGATGAGGCCTGCGGCTACTTCGCTGCGAAGAGCCATCGAGTCGGACAGCACATGTGCGGAGTCGAAGGCCCAGTGCACTGTCGTGGCAACCGCGCTGAATATCGTCCAGACAATCAGATAGCCCAGTGTAAATAGCGCGGCAGTCGAAAATCCCCGCGCGCCGCTCGCGACGCGAAGAATTACCGGCGCGGCACTCGGCAGCATCATCGCCACCATCATGATCGACCACATCGCAAAGGTGATCGCCGCGTAGCCGACGCTCCACGACGGCGGCGGCATCAGCATCACTTTGCCGCCGCCCATATCCATCGTCGGCATCCCCGCGCCGGAGAGCAGATAGATCCACGAAACGGCGACGATGCACGCGAGCGCGGCGAGGACCGGTTTCATCGACAATTCCTAATAGTCGTTTCGCGTTTCTTTCTCCTGAACTAAAAATGTTTCACGTGAAACATTCGCGTCTGGATCCTAAGAAATAACGCGATTTTTGACGGGAACTTTGCCCGACTCGCAATCGGCAGCTCGTTCACGGCGCCGTCGTCGTAATCCGGATGTTGCCCCATTTGCCGACCGCGCCCTGGCCGTGGCATGAGACGCTGCCCTTGCCGGGCGCGATGTCTTTTTCGCTCATCAGGCCGAGCGCCAGGGTGCACGGTCCGAGCTTGAACGGCACGTTGGAATACTGGCGCACCTGCTTGCCGTCAATCGAGAAGATCACGCGGTCGGCGGCCGAGTCATAAGCGATTTCAAAATGATGGAGCTGGCCGGCCGCAGTCGCGTCGCGAATTTCCTCGAACAGGCAGAAGTGACGCGGGCCGTGCGCGGGATCGACGATCGGCACTCCCGGGAATGGCAGCTTGCCGTACACCGTCGCGATCGTTTCGTTGCCGACAAAGAAGTCGAGCGCGGCGCCGGTCGAGAAATCGAGCACGTTGAACGAAACGAAGCCGTCGTACAGATCGCCCGGCGCGCCTTTGACGATGGTCGCGGCGAGATCGATCGAAAACGTGATCGTGCCGCCGTCGGGGCACGCAAATGTGCGCGTGCTGAAGTACATGTGCTTGGCGTTATCGAGGAACTGGATCGTGTCGTGGCCGCGCGTGTATGGCACGGCGGCAATGCGCAGAAAACCGTCCTGCACGATCACCACCGCGTCGGGTTCGCGATACTGCCAGAAACCGCCGTCGGGCAGCGGAAATCCGGCGGGCATCCAGTCGCCCTCGCCGGTGACGACTGACGAGAAGTTCGAGTATTCGATGACCTGGTTGGCAGACGGTGAGACGGGCTTGCTCATGCGAGAAAAGATACTGGATACGGAATTTTGAATCACCTGCGCGGTGGGCGGCAAGGGGTGACCCCTTGCAACCCAGTATCCATACCGAAAAGCCCTGAGGACAGGTCTTTTCGAAAAAGTTCTAACAGGGGCGAAGCCCCGCATCTTGAGTGGATACTGGGTGCAGGGGTCACCCCTGCCGCCCACCGCGAAGGTGATTGTGTTTGCGCTGATTTGCGGGTCGGGAAACAATGGGTCATCGCGGAGGTTATCCATGGCGCAACCAACTAAAGACTCCGACCGTGCGCGGCAGGCCGATCAGGCAAAGCATCACGCACGACATCCCCACAACGAGAATTTTCTGGCGCAGGGCGGCTCGATCGCCGTCGATGTGCGGGCGGAGATTGCGCGGCTCAAGACCGAGCCGGCGTGGACCGACAACGATCGGCATGGCAGCTCGCTGGTCAAGGGCGACGGGATCAACGTGGCGCTGATGGTGCTGAAGAAAGGCGCGAAAATGCAGGAGCATCACACGCGCGCGCCGATCACCGTGCAGGTGATCGAAGGCAAAATAAATTTCGTCGCGAGTGGCAAAGCGCAGGTTGCCACGGCCGGGATGCTGATCGCGCTCGATCGCGCAATCGAGCATTCGGTTGAAGCACTCGAAGAGACCGCGATCGTGCTGACCGTTGGCGGAGAGCAGATGTAGGTGGCGCTGTACGACCGGATTGGCGTGGGTTACGACACGACGCGGCAGGCAGATCCGTACCTGCTGTCCCGATTGATTCATCATCTGCGGCCGCGTGCGAACGGGCGCTATCTCGACATCGGCTCGGGCACCGGCAATTACACGATCGCGATGCATCAGGCGGGCGTGCCGATTCGCGGTTTGGAACTCTCGGTGACGATGCTCGAGCGGGCCAAGGCGAAGTGCCCGGAGATCGCGTGGCACAATGCTCGCGCCGAAGCGATCCCGTTTGCGTCGGGTAGCTTCGACGGCGCGACCTGCACCTTCGTGCATCATCATATGGCGGACCCGGTCGCAGCGTTCAAGGAAGTTCATCGCGTGCTGACGCCGCAGGCGCGATTCGTGATTCTCAACGGCACAGCCGAGCAGATGCGGCATTACTGGCTCAACGAATATTTCCCCCTGATGATGGAAAAGGCGACGGCGCCGTATCACCGATTTGTAACGATCGATGTGCTTGAGTCGGCCGGCTTTCGAATCGCGTGCGAGGAAAAATACGACGTCACCGCCGAACTGAAGGACTTTTTTCTCTGCTGCGGAAAGCTTCAGCCCGAGCGCTACCTCGACCCACGTATCCGAAGCGGCATCTCTTGTTTCGCCGATGCACCCGACCAGGAAGAGATCGCGCGCGGAGTGGCTCGCATCGCCGACGACATCAAGTCGGGACGCATCAACGATGTGATTCGCAAGTTCGCGTACGACGGCGGCGACTACATGTTCACTGTCGCGGAGAGATAGCGCGAATCCTACACGCGGGCGCGCAGGCCGCCGTCCACCGCGATGAACTCGCCGGTGACGAAGCCAGCGGCGGGCGAACACAAGTAGAGCAGGGCGCCGCCGAGTTCTTCGGGCTTCACGAGACGATTGTAGGGCAGGTACTTGAGCAGAGTCTTGCTGAACTCGTCGTCCTTGTTGGCGGGACTCGATTCGTCGTCGAGCCATCCGGCCTGGATCGCGTTGACACGGATTCCCTTGCGCGCCCATTCGAGCGCGAGCGCACGCGTCAGATTCAGCACGGCCGCTTTCGCCGCGCAGTAGAGCGCCGCGTTGGGGACGCCGCGTTCTGCCAGCACCGACGTGATGTTGACGATGACGCCGCCGCCCTGTCGTAGCATCACGCGCGCGCCTTCCTGGCACGACATCCACACCGTTTTGAGATTGTTCTCCATTATTTTGTCGAACGCGGTATCGTCGCTGGCTTCCGCGGGTCCGTAGGCTGGCGTGTCGAGCGCGTTGACGACGATGTCCAGTCGGCCGAGCTGCTTGGCGGCGAAGTCTGCGGTGGCGGAAAGGTCGGCGCGCATCGACGCGCTCTGCACGCGAATCACGGGCTTGGTGCCGGCCGCGCTGACTAGCTTGGCGACTTCCTTGAGCTGCTTGTCGGTGCCGGGCTCCTGCGAGGCGAGTACGATCTTCGCGCCGGCCTCAGCGAGAGTGACCGCGGCGGCGCGGCCGACGGAATGCTCGGCGCCGACGACCAGCGCGCTTTTGCCTTCGAGCGAGAAGTCATTGGATGAGTTGGAGGAGGGCATTTTAGCTCCGCTGGGTTTCCACGTTTTCGCTAGTTCGAAGTTTCGGGCGACACGCCAGTCGGCGTGATTCCGCCTGCGAGGCCGCCGCCGTCGATCGCGATCAGTTCGCCGTTGACGTGGTTGGACGCGTCGGAGGCGAGGAACACGGCGAGCGGGCCGAGTTCGCTGTCGTCGCCGACGCGGCCGATCGGAATAAATTTGCCGCCCTTGAAAAATTGCATCATCTCTTCGTTGTGTGGAAAAATTCCGGGGACGATGCAATTGGTCTGGATGTTGAACTGCGCGTACGTCAGCGCCATCGAGCGCGTCAACTGGATCGTGCCGCCCTTCGAGCACGTGTACATAAAGTTGTGTTTGCCGCCGCGCAGCCCGTAGCCCGACGCGATGTTGATAATTTTGCCGCGCTGCTGCTTGACCATCTGCGGGATCACCGCGCGGCAGCCGTAGAACTGGCTCGAGAGGTTGGTGTCGATACCGCGGCGCCAATCCTCGTCGGTGATTTCCGGGAGCTGCTTGCCAAGGGTGCCGTCGCCGCCGCCGGCGTTGTTGATCAGAATGTCGATTTTGCCGAACTCTTTGAGCGTCGCCTCGGCCAGCGCGTTGACCTGAGCGGAGACGGTGACGTCGGTCGGTACGATGAGGCACTTGCGGCCGGTCTGCTTGACGGCGTCGGCGGTCTCGTCGAGCTGCGACTGGGTGCGCGCGGCGGCGACGATGTCGGCGCCCGCCGACGCGAACTTCACCGCCATCGCGCGGCCGAGTCCGCGTCCGGCTCCGGTGATAATTGCGACTTTGCCGTCGAGCTTGAGCGAATCGAGGATCATTGCGTTACCTCGCTTGAGAATCGCGCGCCGCGGTTCTGCCAGCTAATTAACATAGCTGCGCCATTGCGGAAAATGCGCTTTTGACGGCGCCTGAGGGTCGGTCTTATATTGGGTGAACGAGGATCGAGCAATGGCGCTGAAGATCGTGATGTTCTCGGACTATATCTGTCCGTTCTGCTACGTCGGTTTCGAAACGATGCGCCGGCTGAAGCCGGAATTCGATTTTCAACTCGAATGGCGCGGCTTTCAAATTCATCCCGACTGACCGGCGCAAGGAATCGCCGCTGACCAGCTGCGCGAGGCCGGCGACGGTGCTTCGCGAGTTGCGCTCTGGAAGCGGATCGGTGCGATGGCCGAGGCGGTGGGATTTTCGATGAAACCGCCAACCGTGCTGACCAACTCGCGTGCCGCGCTGGCGGCTACGGAGTTTGCGCGCGAGTCGGGCCGCGACGAAGCGCTCGAAGAGCGAATCTACCGCGCGTACTTCAACGACGGCGAGAACATCGGCGACGCCGGCGTTGTCGCGCGGCTGGCGGGAGAAGCGGGACTCGACGCAGGCGAAGTGGCGGACGCGATAAAATCGCCAAAGTACGAAATGCGGCTGAAGAACAATTCGCTCGCAGCGCATCAGCGCGGAGTCAGCGGCGTGCCGACGTTTTTCATCGGCGAATATCCATTGGTGGGCGCGCAGAGCCTCGACGCGATGCGCGCAGTTCTCAAACGCGCAACTGAAAGATTCGCGAGCTGATGACCATGGCGAAAACAATCGAGCAGCGGGTTCAGGAGCTGGAAGATCGCGAAGAGATCAAGGAGCTGACCGCGCGTTACTGCTGGCACGTCGTGCATGGCGAGGGCGAGGCGGTCGCGAATCTGTTCGCCGACGACGGCGTGCTCGACGTGACTGACGCGGACTTCAAGCCGGTGCGTGGGCGCGAGGCGCTGCTGAAGTTCTATCGCGCGTCGGTGCGCGAGCCCGAGGTCGCGATTCCGTTCATCCAGAATCACATCATTGAAGTCACTGGCGACGAAGCTCACGGCACTTGCGCGATCGAAGCGCGTTTCTCCCGCAACGGCGAGAGCGTCACGGCGGCTGGATACTACGAGGACAAATATCGGCGCGAGCGCGGTCGATGGCGTTTCGCCGAGCGCAAATTGTTTTTCCATCACGTAGTGCCCCTCAAGCAGGGCTGGGCCGAAGCGAAGGGTCAGAGCAGGAAGGTCTAAGATTCATTGAATGTGAAACCCGCGGTGGGTTTCACGCTTCCTTCGGCAGGGGTGACCTCCTTCGGCTTCGCTCAGGACAGGCTCTGCACCCAGTGAAAAGTACTAATCGCAAAATGGCGAGGACGCCCTTTTGCTCTCAGGTTCTTTTCTTTGTGTCATTCTTGAGCGAAGCGAAGAATCCCGATTCCTAGCCTCTCTCTATCAGGGAGAGGTCGACGCGCGTCCGCGCGCGTCGGGTGAGGGTCCACATTCCTAATTCTTCGCTGAGGTGCGATGACGCGCGACATATAGCCCGCGGCCCATCAAGCCCTCCGTGTCGTACCGGACGTCCATGTTTGCGGACTCGAATGCGCGGGTCATTTCTTCGCGGGTGAACAAGCCTAGCTCGAGGCGTTCGCTGTAGTGCTCGATGCCCGCGGAGGTGCTCCTGAGATAGTGCATGAGCGTGACCGACAGATTGCCCTCCTGGCCGCTCAGGCTCATGCGGCAGACTTTGTCAGGGCCGATTTCGCCGGCATGAATGAAGGAATTGCCGGGTTTCCACGCATCCGGAGTAATCCAGGGTTCGACGATCAGCACGCCGCTCGGCTTCACGTGACGCGCCATGCTCGCGATCGCATGCTGCATGCGATCGACGGTGCGGACATAGCCGATCGCGCTGAACAGGCACGTCACTGCGTCGTAGGTCGTCGCGAGATCGAAGCCGGTCATGTCGGCGCGCGTGTAGCGGCCGGCGAGATTCTTCACGCGCGCGGCGCTCAGATAGTTTTCGTTGAGATCGACGCCGTCAACGGCATAGTGATCCTTCAGAAATTTATCGTGCTCGCCCGTTCCGCATGCGACGTCGAGAATCGTGCGCGCTCCCGGCGCCGCTACTGCGATCACGGCGCGCAGAACTTCGCATTCGCGGGCGTAGTTCTTGAAGTGATAGATGGCGTCGTAGAGCTCGGGACTTTCGAGGAACATCGCGTCAGCTTAGCGATTTCGTGCTGCGGATTCACGCGAGCAGCGTGTGCTAAGAATCATGCAGGCATGGAAGCCCGCGACAAAACCGTTCGCCTCGACTTGCGAGGCGTCAAGTGCCCGCTCAACTGGGCGCGCGCGAAAGTGCGGCTCGAGCAGAGGGCGCGCGGCGAGGTGCTCGATCTGACGCTCGACGATCCGCGCGGCGCTCGCGACATACCTGGCGCGGCGGAGGTGGAGGGTTACGTGATCCTCGAATCGACCTCGCGCGACGGCATTTTCCATCTGCGCATCGAGCGCTAGATTGTTTGCACCTGACGGTCGTTCGCGTTAGTAATCCGCCGATGCGCGTGAACATTGGCGACGTTCGGCTGTTTTTCGATGTTGAAGGCGCGAAGTTGCGGCCCGACGGCGCGAAGATGCGCGAGGTGCCGACCGTAGTCCTGCTGCATGGCGGGCCTGGCTTCGACCATTCGAACTTCAAGCCCGATTTCTCGCGGCTCGCGGAGACCGCGCAGGTTGTGTATCTCGACCATCGCGGCAACGGGCGCAGCGATCACGGCGATCCGGCGAAATGGAATCTCGCGCAGTGGGGCGACGACGTGCGCGCGTTTTGCGAGGCGCTGGAGATCGAGCGCCCGGTCGTGCTCGGCGTCTCGTTCGGCGGGATGGTCGCGATGTCGTATGCGACGCGCCATCCTGAGCATCCCGGCAAGCTGGTGCTGAGCAGCACGGCGGCGGTATCCCGCCAGGATCGATCGCTGGAAATGTTCGAGAAGATCGGCGGTCCCGAAGTGCGCGAAGTTGCGCGCCGATTTTTCGAGAATCCCGGGCCGGAAGCGATGGCCGAATATACGAAGAAGTGCCTCCCGCTGTACAACCGGACTCCATCGCCGCCCGAGTTTCTCCAGCGCGCGGTGATGAATCCGATGCTGACCGCCGAGTTTTTTCTGCACGAATCGCACACCTTCAACTTTCTGCCCGACCTTGGAAAAATAAAGTGCCCGACGCTGATTACCGCGGGAGAACTCGATCCGATCCTGCCGGTGGCCGACTCGAAGGATATTGCTGCGGCGATGACGCCCGGAGTGGCGCGCCTGGAAGTGTTCGAGAACGCGGGCCACGGGGTGCATCGCGATCAGCCGGATCGCTTCTTCAAGATTTTCGACGAATTTCTTCGGGCGTGATTCGCGAACGATGGCGCAGCGCTACTTCACTCCGCGATTTTTCGAATTTTTCGAGGAGCTGAGCCGCAACAACAATCGCGACTGGTTCGCAGCCAACAAGCCGCGCTACGAGCATGACGTGCGCGAGCCGATGCTCGCGTTCATCGCGGATTTCGCGCCGCGGCTGCGAAAGATCAGCGACCGCTACGTTGCGGATCCGCGTCCGACCGGCGGATCGATGATGCGCATCTATCGCAATCTGCGCTTCTCGCGCGACAAGACGCCGTATCACACGAACGCGTCGGCGGCGTTCGGTCATCGCGACGGCGCGCATTTCAACTCGCCGTCGTTTTACTTGTCGCTGTCGCCGGCGGAGGCGTTTGCCGGCGTCGGCGTATGGCATCCGCAGGCGGACACCGTCGCCAAGATTCGCGACGCGATCGTCGCGCACCCGTCGAAGTGGATGAGTGCAATCAACGATCGCAAATTCAAAGCGCGATTCGACATGATGGGCGACATGCTGTCGCGTCCGCCGAAGGGTTACGACGCCGGCCATCCTATGATCGAGGATCTCAAGCGCAAGGACTTTGTCGGCGGCACGCAGTTCACGCGCAAGGAAGTCTGCTCGGCGGAGTTCATGGATTTGTTTTCCAAAGCATGTGCGTCATCGGCGCCGTTCATGAAATTCCTCACCGAGGCGATGGGGCTGAAGTGGTAACCCTCCGGCTCCTCTCGCCGTTTCAGGGCGCGTAGAAATAATAATCGGCTGTGTAAGAGACTCGCGCCTGCGCACCTCTGTGCGATTCTTCGCAGCCGTTAGCGGGGGCTTTACCGCCTTTCGTCTGCAATCGCTGGATAGTGGAAACGTTCTTCATCTCGCCATCGCCGGTGTGACTGGTCGCGGTCAAAAGTAGCCACGGAATCGATTCCGGATCGGGGGTAGCACTGGCTATAGGTTTCGCGGTTACCCGGCTGCCGTCCGACCATTGCCAGGTTGGCCCGGCGAAGTGAGACCCGACCTTTCGTCCGGCTTCATCAAAGAGTTTGGCATCGGGTCCGCTGAGAATCCATTTTGATCCATCGCAGGTGTAAATCTGTTGCCCGGATGCGTGTGCGTGGGCTCGCAGGTGTTCGCCGGCGGGCGGCTTGAGAGAGTCAGGCGCCGATGGCTGAGTCTGGCCTTCTGCGCTATGCAGCCCAACTGCGACTGCTGCGAAGAGAACAGCGCCGAACAGGATCGCTCCCCGCCCGCCAACCGTACTAATGGAGCAATTCCGCATTCAATAGAAATATTCGCCCCCGTCTCCACGATGGTCAACCGTGCGCCGTGGGTGCAACCGTTTCTCACCGAGGCGATGAGGCTGAAGTCGTGAGCGGATGCAGAATCTTGAATCGCGCGCAAAAGATGCGCGCTGAATAAGGACCCTCACCTTCATCTTCTCCCTTACAGGGAGAGGAAATAAGAAATAAACTCAGTCGCGATGCGATGTTCGAGTTGCGGGACGGAAAATCCGGGCGGGATGAAGTTTTGCGGCGGTTGCGGGACTGCGCTGCGAAGCAAGTGTCCGCGTTGCGGATTGGAAAATCCGCCGGAGTTCAAATTCTGCGGTGAATGCGGGATGGCGCTGATGGTGGTTCGGGAAGCCATCGCGAGCGCCAAGTCTCCTTCGCCGGCGGTCGAGCCCGCAGTTCGCGTCAGGCTCGAGCAGGCCGCCGCGGACGCGTCGGGTGGCGAGCGCAAGACCGTGACGGCGCTGTTCGCCGACATCAAGGGATCGATGGACCTGATGGAGGGTCTCGATCCCGAAGAAGCGCGCGCGATTGTCGATCCGGCGCTCAAGCTGATGATCGACGCGATGCATCGCTACGACGGTTACATCGTGCAGTCCACCGGCGACGGAATCTTCGCGCTGTTCGGTGCGCCGGTTGCGCATGAAGACCACGCCCAGCGCGGACTCTACGCGGCGCTGCGGGTGCAGGAGGACATGGCGAAGTATTCGGCCGGCCTGCGCGCGGCGGGAAATCCGCCGGTCGAGATTCGGGTCGGGCTCAACACCGGAGAAGTGGTGGTGCGCTCGATTCGCACCGACGACGCGCACACCGAGTACACGCCGATCGGGCATTCGATGAGCCTGGCCGCGCGAATGCAAACGCTCGCGCCGACGGGCTCGATCGTCATCACCGAGCAGACGCAGAAACTCACGGCCGGCTACTTCGACTTGAAGCCGCTCGGCCCGGTGCGAATCAAAGGCGTCAGCGATCCGATCAACGTGTACGAGGTCATCGCGATCGGCCCGCTCAGGACTCGGCTGCAGATGTCGGCGTCGCGCGGGTTGTCGAAGTTCGTGGGACGGCGTGCGGAACTGGAGCAGCTGGACCGGGCGCTCGGGCTGGCGCGCGGCGGACATGGGCAGATCGTAGCCGCGATGGCCGAGGCGGGGGTCGGCAAGTCGCGTCTGTTTTATGAATTCAAGATGCGCCGGCAGAGCG
>NZ_DATDGQ010000196.1:0-8634 GCF_036522015.1 Binatus sp. (SeqCode) | reverse complement strand
GGATTATCTTTTGCGCCAGAACCTTGCCTAGCTCTACGCCCCATTGATCGAATGAGTCTATGTTCCAGATTGCGCCTTGGGTGAAGACGCTATGCTCATACAGGGCTACCAGCTTGCCTAGGACTTCGGGTGTTAGCTCGTCGGCTAGTATTACCGTCGAAGGACGGTTGCCTTCGAATACTCTGGCTGGGATCAGCCAGTCCGGCGTGCCCTCGGCCTTTACCTGCTCGGGGGTTTTGCCGAATGCCAGCGCTTCGGCTTGCGCGAATATGTTTGAGAGTAACAGATCGTGATGACGACCTAGCGGGTTAAGCGCGCGGCAGAATCCTATAAAGTCGCACGGGATGAGCTTCGTGCCCTGGTGGATTAGCTGGTAGAACGAATGCTGGCCGTTGGTGCCGGGCTCGCCCCAGTAAATCGGTCCAGTCTGGTAATCGACGGGCGCGCCTTCCAGCGTGACGTGCTTGCCGTTCGATTCCATAGTTAGCTGCTGCAGATAGGCGGGAAAGCGCTTCAGGTACTGCTCGTAGGGCAGCACCGCGACGGTTTGCGCGCCGAAGAAGTCGTTGTACCAGACACCTAGCAGGCCCATCAGGACCGGCAGGTTGCGGGCGAACGGCGCGGTGCGAAAATGCTCGTCGATCGAGTGGAAACCCGACAGCATCGCGCGGAAATTGTCGGCGCCGATCGCAATCATGGTGGACAGCCCTATCGCCGAGTCCATCGAGTACCGGCCACCGACCCAGTCCCAAAAGCCGAACATGTTTTTCGTGTCGATGCCGAACTTCGTAACTTCGGCGGCGTTGGTCGAGACCGCGACGAAATGCTTCGCGACCGCCTTGTCGTCACCGAGCGCCGCCAGAGACCAATCGCGCGCGGTGTGTGCATTAGTCATCGTCTCGAGCGTGGTGAAAGTCTTCGACGAAATGATGAACAGCGTCTCGGCCGGATCAAGGTCGCGCGTCGCCTCGGCGAAATCTGTCCCATCGACGTTGGAGACGAAGCGCATCGTCAGGTTGCGGTCGCTGAAATGACGCAGCGCCTCGTACGCCATCACCGGACCGAGGTCGGAGCCGCCGATTCCTACATTGATGATGTTGCGGATGCGCTTTCCGGTGTGGCCTTTCCAGGAGCCGTCGCGGATGCGCGCGGAAAAGTCCGCCATCCGATCGAGCACCTCGTGGACTTTGGGCACCACGTCGTCGCCGTCGACGCCGATCGACGCCCCGCGCGGCGCGCGCAGCGCGATATGCAGGACAGCGCGCTTTTCAGTGACGTTGATCTTGTCGCCGCGGAACATCGCGTCGATACGTCCGCGGAGTCCGACTTCCTCGGCCAGCGCCAGTAGTAAGCGGAGAGTCTCGTCGGTCACGCGATGCTTGGAGTAGTCGAAGTACAGGCCGGCGGCCTCGACCACGAGCCGCTCGCCGCGCTTGGGATCTTCGTCGAACATCGCGCGCAGGTGCCGGCTATGGATTTGACCGTAATGCGCCTGCAAGGCTTTCCACGCGGGGCGATTGATAAGCGTCGATGATGGCATGACGGACTCCTTCTATTAGCGGGTCGCTGGAAGCTGGCCGGCGACTCGGCGATGAGAGTCAGCTTCGCGCGCGGATTGGCGCGACAGGTATTGCGGCGCGAGCATCTGAAACATGATGAGCGCGGCGGGCACCAGATAAAAAATGGAGCCCGGCACCCACATGATAGCGCCTGCGACAATCTGGTCGCCAAGGGGAGTGAATCCCGCGATACGCGGCGCGGTCGCATAAATCGGATAAATCAGGTGCTCGGAAAACATGAAGAGCGCGGCGAGGATCGTATTCTGGCCGTCCGCCAGCAGAAGATACGGAAGCATCGCCCATCGCGGCCATCGCGCGACGCTCGGCCACGGTTGGATGACCGGGTACCAGAACATCAATGCGGTCGTCAGAAAGCATGCGTGCTCGACGACGTGCCATCCGTCAGAGCGGAGCGCGAGCTGAAATGCTGCCGGCAGATGCCATCCCCAGGTCGCGGCGGCGAATGCGATCCAGCAGACCAGCGGCTCCGTCATCCATGCGAAGAGTCGGCGGACTGCCCTTGAGCGGAGAACCGGGCCGGCTACTGCCTTCGCGACACGCGAAGGAGTCCCGCGAATGAGCGCAATCGCCGGGGCGCCGGCGAGCAGCAGCGGCGGCGCGACGATCATCAGCAGTAGATGCTGCGTCATGTGGATTTGCAGCAGCAGGTCGTCGAATGCTTCGAGTGGCGACGCGATCGCGATGAAGAGTGCAACGATGCCGGCGATGAACGATGCGAGTCGCCAGACGGGAAAGCGATCCGGCATCTGGCGATGCAAACGCACGAAGCCGCGCGCGTAAATCGCGGCGGTGACGAGCAGCGTCGCGATGGTCGCGACGGGCGGCGTCCACGAGTCGAAGGCGGTTTGTACTATCGAGTTCACGTCAGTTATTCGATGCCGGAACTGCCGGACGCGCCGAATCGCGCGCGGGCGGCTCGCCGCTCGGATGCATCGTCGCGAGGAAGGCGACGATCGCGTTAACTTCCGCCGGGCCAAGGTTCTTGCCGTAGGCCGGCATGTTGCCGCCACCTTGAATTATCTGGCGAACGATCTGATCGCGCGTTAGCCGCGTCGCCGTGTCGTCGAGCGCCGGCCCGCGCATCCCGCCGACACCGCCGAGCGAGTGGCAGTTGCGGCACTGCTTGCTCTGCACCAGCAGCGCGCCTTGAAGCTCCAGAGGGGTGCGGCCCTTGACGTAATCGACCGGCGTCGGCGCGGCGCTCCACGCGTCCATCACTGGCGACCACGGCGAGAACGTGCCGAGCCAGGTGAGAGTGCCGACCAGAGTCACGGCAAGAATCACGATGACGACTGAAAAAGGTCGTCGTCGCCAGCTTTTCTCGCCCGTCCCCGAAAGGAAGGGCAGGGCGAAAAGGAGGCCGATGACGGCGACCGGTCCGGTGAGCATCAGGAAGGTTTCGGTCCACGGCGGCAACAATGCGAACAATGAGAATAGCCACAGGAAGAAGAAATCGGGGCGCGGCACCGTCTGGATGATCGTCGGATCGGGCTGGCCATTGGGACCGATCGGGCCTTCGACCGCCGCCACTACCAGCAGGCTCAAAATAATCAGTCCGGCGAAGACCAGGTCTTTTTGCGCGGCGAACGGCATGAACGGTTCGCCATCGTCGTGTACTAACTCCTGGTACTGCTGCAAGTAGGTATTGCGTCTGACTATTCGACCAGGCATCGGCCATTCGTTAATGCCTAGTCGCAATACCAGGAATAGATGCAGTCCGACGAAGCCGATAAGCAGCGCGGGAATCACGAACACGTGCAGCGCGAAGAAGCGCGACAGGGTTTCGCCGGCGATGATTGGTCCGCCGAGAATCAGATCCACGACCTTGAACCCGATGATCGGAGTGCGGCCGGCGATCGATGCGCCGATGCCGAGACCCCAATATGCGTTCTGATCGAAGCGCAGCACCTGGCCGGTGAACGCCATGCCGAGCGTGCACAAGAGCAGAAAGCATCCCGCGACCCAGGTGAGTTCGCGCGGAAATTTATAGGCGCCGAACAGGAAGACCTGGATCATATGCACGAACATCAGGGCGACCATGAAGTTGGAGCCCCAGCCGTGCAGCGCGCGCAGATACCATCCGAGCGGTTGTTGGTAGTTCAGATATATCAGGCTGTCCCAGGCGCGATCGGCGGCGGGCGTATAGACCGTCGCGAGGCAAATGCCGGTGACCACCTGCAAAACGAAGACGACCAGCGTCGCGCTGCCGAAGATGTACCACCAGCTTGCGGAACTGCGCGGTACCGGATGCTCGGCAACTTCGGCGATCGTGCTACCGAGTTGCAGTCGGGCGTCGAGCCATCGGCCGACTGACTTGAGCGTCTCGATCATGCGTTCGGCTCGCCGAGTGTCGGCAATTGGCCGGCGTAAATCCAAAGTTTGCCGGCCTCGACCTTGTATTTGTATTGATAGAGCGGGCGCGGCGGAGGTCCCGAAGCGTGCCTGCCGTCGGAGTAGAAAACGCCGCCGTGGCACGGGCACATGAACAGCCCGGATTCAGCGAACCATCGCACTGGGCATCCGAGATGGGTGCAATTGATGGCGAAAACCTGGAATTGATCGCCTTCCATATGGCGCACCCAGCATGGAATCTTGGCCGTCTCGCCATCCCATGCTTTCTTGAACGGGTTTACATACTCGGCCAATCGAGTCTGATGTTCCGGATAGTCAGTCAGCAGACCGAGTGGTATCCAGTCGAGCCAGGTGAAGCGTCGGGCGGGAGATAGTACGTAGCCGACTATTGGTATAGCGAATAGCGCAATAGCTATCGCGTTAATGACTATTCCGATCCGAAACAGAAAATTGCGGCGTGTAGTCTTTTCAGGCGATGGGGTCATTTCAATTACTCTGAGCCAGAGGCGACGCTGGACGTTTCGACGAGAGCCAGGCGACCACGTCGGACACTTGCGCGGGCGTGAGCGGCTGTCCGCTGGCGGCGCTCTTCCAATCAGGATGACCGAGGTCGGGGCGTCCCGCGATCACGATCGAGCGCAAGTACTGGTCGCTAACCAGTGAAAGATAGGAGGCATCGACGACCGAACCTGCCGTTCCGCCTTTGCCGTCGGCCCCGTGGCACGACTGGCAATTTGCCGCGTACACCTGAGCGCCTCTATTGGAATCTCCCGGTGTGGAATTGGAATAGGGCGGCGCGCCCGAGCCGGCGCTCGAAACGGCAGCCCAGGTTTTCCGGATGCCGGCGATCAAAAGGTTGATTTGACGGTCTGTCAGCGAGCCGCCCGCGCTTTGCGCAAACGGCGGCATCGCGGTTCCCGGAACTCCATCCGAGATAACGTGTCGCATAGAGGCGTCGTCGATGATCTCTAGGTATATTCGATTGTTCATTGCGATTGCGGCGCCTGACTTACCGTCGGCTCCATGGCATCCCGCGCAGTTTTCGCCGTACAGCGCGGCGAAGTCGGTCACGTTACTGGGGCGCAGCGGAAGTTCGGCCTTTGTCGGTCGGCCCGGAAAAGAGTTGCATCCGGCGAGCATGATTGCTGTCATCGATGCGATCGCGAGCAGCGATTTGAGCCTGCGCAAGTTCAACTTGGTGCTAGTCCTCGCGTTTCTCGCCCAAACCCGGTGCTTCGATGCCAGTGCGGACGGCGAATGGAAGATGCTGCAGCGTATGGACGCGCTCTGTCTGGTTCACGACGAAACCCGCGACCGCGCCGAAGGCAATTTGGCACAGGATGAACCATCGCCACTCGATTCGCGCGTCGAGCACGGGATTGATCACGCTGAGCGACGACCACAGCAGGCCGGTCCACAGCAGCGGCGCGACAATCGCGGCCCACAAAGCTGGGTACCGCGGAAACATCGGAAGCATCACGCCGTAGAGCAGTCCGACCAGGATTGAAGCCGAGGCGTGAATGATCAATGCGACGACGAATGCCTGTGGAATGAATGACGAGAGCGTCGCAGTGTCGGCGTTGGCGAGATTTGCCATCGCGGTCGCCGCGAGAATGTTGACGGTGTACCAGGGGCTGCCGTGAAGCGCGATTCCCTGCAGCACGGCGAGTACCGCCATCGCGACGCCGCCGGCGATGCCACCCTTGATTCCTGCCGAGTAGGGGTAGATTTCGAGCGGGAGGATCGCGCGATTACCCAGCTCCCCGACTTGCAGGTAGTCGATTCCGATTTTTGCGGGCACGATGGCTCCGGCTGTTGGCTCGACGCGAACCATCTCGCGATGCTCGACGGGAAGTACCTCGCGAAACCATCCGACAGCGCCGGCGACGGTTAGGATGAAGCCGACCATGCTGACTACGACGTTGGTCACCAGGCCGGCGAACGCGAGCGTCAAGCCGAGCGCCATGATCATCGGCCACGCGGTCGGTGCGGGCGCTTCGATTACTCTGTTAGCGGTTTCATCAATAGCCATTGCGTTAGCTCATCGACCGACTACGTACACGGTCAGAAATACTATTACCCACACCGCGTCCACGAAGTGCCAATACCACGAGAGAACATCGGTGCGCTCGACGTGGCGCTCATTCATGTAGCCGCACATAGTCAGAATCAGTACGAGAAGAATAAGTAGTAGTCCGATCGTGACGTGGAGTGCGTGCAGGCCCACCAGTGAGTAATAGGTGGTACCGAAGAGATTAGTTCGAATGGTCAGGCCGTCGTGATAGATAAGGCGGTGCCACTCGAGGGCTGTGCCGGTCAGGAATTCGAGCCCCAGAGCGAAGGTGACGAACCACCAGATGGCGAACGCACGAATAGAGTTGGCGCGGAGGGCGCGAATGGCGAGGACGATCGTGATGCTGCTCGAGAGCAGGCAGATGGTGTTCAGGATTGGCGGAGATAGGACGTCTTTGGGGAACGGGCCGGTCAGACTTTTGCCGAGATAGAAGATGTAGGCGACGACGAAGATCGAAAAGAAGGCGGACTCGGTCAGGATTAAGGCCAAAATGCCCACGTGGCCACGGCGCGGGAGCGTTTCGTTCCATGCTGGTGGGGTGGCGGAAATTGCGGTTGCTGCAGCGGCCATTATTCGTACTTCCAGTCGGGATCCTCGGGATGCTTAAGGTCCCAAAGGGGACGTCGACTGCGCACCGTCGGTGGAGTCGCGAAGTTATATCCGGGCGGTGGCGACGTTGTGGACCATTCCAACGTCCAGGCGTCCCATGGGTCGTCGCCCGCCACCTCGCCGGCGTAGAGCGAGCGGACAACGTTGACTACTAAAATCAGCACCGCGATACCCTGCACCAAGGCTCCGATCGACTCCATCAGGTTAAAAGTGTCGAGGCCTCGCCCTGGCTGGTACGTATAGATGCGCCGCGGCATTCCCTGCAGCCCCGCGAAATGCATTGTGTCAAAGGTCATATGGAAGCCGATCAGGAATAGCCAGAAGTGCCATTTGCCGAGAGTCTCATTGAGCATTCGGCCAGTTGCCTTTGGAAACCAGTAGTAGATAGCGGCGAATATCATGAAGACTATTGCGCCGACTAGTACGTAATGGAAATGAGCTACTACAAAGTAGGTATCGGTGAGTTGCCAGTCGAGAGGTGCTACGGCGAGCATGATGCCGGTCAGGCCTGCGATCAGGAACTGAAAGAGGAAGCCGAGGCTGAACAGCATCGGTACCTTGAGCCGAAGCTTTCCGCCCCAGATTGTTCCTAGCCAATTGAAGATTTTGATGCCGGTCGGGACGCCTACCAGCATCGTCGAAGCGGCGAAAAACGAGTTGCCGGCGGGCGTCATGCCCACCGCGAACATGTGATGCGCCCACACGCTCAGGCTGATAAACGCGATCGCACACGACGCTGCCACCATCACGCTGTAACCGAAAATCACCTTGCGCGAGAAGACCGGAATGATCTCGGAGGCGAACGCGAAGGCGGGGATTACCAGGATATAAACCTCGGGATGACCGAAGATCCAGAAAAAGTGCTGCCACAATATGGCCGAACCGCCTGCTTGAGTATCGAAAAAATGCGCGCCGAGGAAGCGGTCGAGTAGCAACATCGCCTGCGCTGCGGACAGCGGCGGCAATGCGACCAGCATCATGAACGCAACGACGATCGCGAGCCACACCAGCACCGGCATCTTGCTCAGCGTCATCCCTTCGCATCGCATGCAGAACGCACTGGCTATTATGTTGATGGCGGTGGCGGTCGAACCGACGCTAGTCAGCAGAATACTCAGTATCCAATAGTCAGTACTGTTGCCGCGCGAGAACGGCAGCTCAGTGAGCGGTGCGTACGCGAACCATCCGACGTCGGGCGCGCTCCCCGCGCCGTAGAGGCCGTCGCCGCCGATGTAGCTGAAGTAGAGCAGCAGCGCGCCGAAGAACCACAGCCAGAAGCCGAAGGCATTGAGCCGTGGGAAGGCGAGATCGCGCGCGCCGATCATGAGAGGCACGAGATAGTTGAAAAACCCGGTGAGGATCGGCATCCCGACCAGGAAGACCATCGCGGTGCCGTGCATCGTGAGCAGGCGATTGAAGACCTGCGGCGGGACGATGCCGGCGTCGGGGACGGCGAGCTGGAGGCGAATCGTCAGGGCTTGCAGGCCCGCTACCACGAGAAAGAAGAGGCCGCCGCTGATGTACATGATGCCGAGGCGTTTGTGATCGACCGTGACGACCCATTCGTGGAGCTTGCCGAGGATGGGCAGCGATTGCGCGTCGTCGACGGCGCCGAGTGCGATTTCCTGGTCGATGCTGCCTGCCATGACCGTATTCCCCGATTACCGCAGCGTGGCCAGGTACGCGACCAGGTCGTCGAGGTCCTTGTCGCCGAGGTTCATCGCGGGCATCAGCGCCCCCGGCTTCATGACGCTGGGATCGCTCACCCATACTTTAAGGTGATCGCGAGTATTCATCGCGACGCCCGCGCCGATCGTCTCGCGCGTCATCAGATGTGTGAGGTCAGGACCGAAACGTCCGTCCGCTGCGGTGCCGCGAATCGTATGACAGTTGACGCATGCAGTGGATTCGAAGACCTGGCGCCCGTGGCCGACCGAAGCGTCGACGATAGGCGGCTGCCTCTGCGCAGCGACCCACCGGTCGAAGTCGGCGCGCGGCTCGACCACTATCCGCAGCAGC
>NZ_DATDGQ010000195.1:0-4792 GCF_036522015.1 Binatus sp. (SeqCode) | reverse complement strand
GACGTTGTACGGGCTGCGTTCGTAGAGTTGATTCTGGCGCGCGGCGCCGATCAGATCGTACGGCGGCGCGACGACGCGAGCGGGTTCGCCAGCGACCTGGCGGTTGTACATCAGAGCGCGAAACGGTTCGATCCGTTTGCTGAGCCCGCTCATTTCAGCGCCGCCGCGATCTGATCTTCTGAAATCGCGCCCACTCTCATCATTTTCCACCCGCTTGCGTTGATCGAGACGACCGAGCTGGGCGCCGAAGCCGTCAATCTTCCACCTTCAAGGTAAACTTTAACTTTTTCGCCAAGCCCCGCGCGTGCTTCCTCGAGGTGGCTGGCCGGCGGTTTCCCGCTCAAGTTCGCGCTGGTCGCTGTGATCGGCCGCCCGATTCCTGCGCTCAGCGCGCGCGCGACGGGATTTGGCGATACACGCACGCCAACTCCGTCGGCGCCGGTCAGCTCTTCGGCGAGGTCGTCGCGCGCCGGCAGAACCAGCGTCAGCGGGCCGGGCCAGAACGCGTCCGCGAGCCGCCGCGCATCAATTGGTATTTCGCGGGCCACCGAAAACGCCATCGTAATGTCCGCTGCGATCAGTCCGACCGGCTGTCCCGGCTCGCGTTGCTTTACCTGAAATAGCCGCCGCATGGCGAGCGGCGAAAACGCATCGGCGCCAACCGCGTAAAATGTTTCGGTCGGATAGACGACCAGCTCGCCGGCTCTCAACGCCGCAATGCCATCCTCGAGCAGCGGATGCATCGCGACTATCCGAGAGCTCGACGCGCGATGTCGCGGCGGAAGTGACGTCCCTCGAACTCGATCATTTGCCCCGCCTCGTATGCCGCGTCCACTGCCGTCGCGAGCTCCGGCGCCATCGCGGTCACCGTCAACACGCGCCCGCCGTCGGTCACCAATTGCCCGTCGCGCATCGCGGTGCCCGAGTGAAAAACCTTCACGCGAATCTTCTTCATCGCCCATTTGATCTTGATGTCCGACGGGACGTTGCCTTCAAGCCGATCCAGCCCATGGATCGCGATTCCCTTTTTGTACTCGCCGGGGTATCCGCCCGACGCGAGCACGACCGCGACGGCGCTGCGCGGCGAGAGCCTGATCGACGCATTCGCGACATTGCCCTCGGCAGCAGCGAGCAGGTTCTCGGCGAGGTCGCTGTCCAGACGCATCATCAGCGCTTCGCATTCCGGATCGCCGAAACGGACGTTGAACTCGAGCACGTTCATCCGGTCGCCGTCGATCATCAGGCCGACGAACAGCAGCCCGCGAAAGGGAATGCCGCGCGCGTTCATTGCCGCCAACGTTGGGCCGACCACCTCGCGCATTACGCGCGCTTCCTGCTCGGGGCCGAATTGCGGCACCGGCGAATACGCGCCCATCCCGCCGGTGTTGGGGCCGCGATCGCCGTCGAAGATTGCCTTGTGATCCTGGAAGGTGCCGAGCGGGACCGCGTGCTCGCCGTCGCACAGCGCGAAGAACGAAATTTCTTCGCCGGTCAGAAATTCCTCGACAATCACGCGATTGCCGGCCGCGCCGAAGCGCCGACGTTGCATCGCGTCCGTGATGGCTTCCAGAGCCGTCGCCGTGTTGTGGCAGATGACGACGCCTTTTCCGAGCGCCAGCCCGTCCGCCTTGACGACCATCGATCCTTTGCGCGACTTCACGTAGCGCAGTGCGGAGGCCGCGTCGTCGAATGCCTCGAAGTCGGCGGTCGGTACGCCCGCCTCGCGCATGATCGTCTTTGCGAACGACTTGCTGCTTTCGAGCTGCGCCGCGGCCGCCGTCGGCCCGAATATTTTCAGACCGGAGCTCGTGAATTGATCGACAATTCCGGTCGGGAGTGCGTCGTCCGGACCCACTACTGTCAAATCGACCGACTTCGATTTTGCGAATTCCAGCAGTGCTGCAACATCAGTCGGCGCAATCGGCACGGCTTCCGCGATCTGATCGATTCCCGGATTTCCAGTCGCGCAGAAGATTTTCCACACCGTCTCGCTCTGATGGAGCCGCCAGACCAGCGAGTGCTCGCGTCCGCCTTTCCCTATGACCAGTACTTTCATCGCGCGACCTGCTAATGCCGGAAGTGGCGCACTCCGGTGAAGACCATCGCGAGCCCGAACTTGTCGGCTGCCTCGATCACTTTGTCGTCGCGCAACGAGCCGCCCGGCTGCGCAATTGCGGTCGCGCCGGCCTCGGCCGCGAGCGTCGGGCCGTCGGGGAACGGAAACAGCGCTTCGGAGACGAGCACGGAACCCTGGAGCGCGACTTTAAGCCGCGCCGCTTTTTCGCGCGCGGCGTGCACCGGATCGATCCGCGAAGTAGCACCGCCGCCGACGGCCAGGGTGCGATCCTCAGTGACGAAGGCGATCGCGTTGGACTTGATATGCTTGCAGACCTTGATTCCAAAAGTCATCGCCCGCATCTCTGCGTCGGTGGGCGCGCGCCGGGTCACGACTTTTCCTTTCCGCGGATCTTCGATCGTCAGATCCGGCGTCTGCACGAGCAGTCCGCCGAGTACTTTCTTGACGTCGAACTCGTTGCGATCCACTGCCTTGGAATTGAACGTCATCACGCGCCGATTTTTGTTTTTGCGCAGGAACGCGATCACGTCGTCAGGATACTCCGGGCCTATCAGCACTTCGGTGAATAGTTCATTGACCGCGCGCGCGAACTCCATGTCCCACGGCCGATTGGTTATGATGATGCCGCCGAAGGGCGAGTCGGGATCGGTCGCGAACGCCTTGTCCCACGCCAGTTTGAGCGTGTCGGCGACGCCGACGCCGCACGGCGTGTTGTGCTTGAGGATCGCGACGACTGCATTCGGCTCGTCCTCGAACTCGAGCATCAGGTTCATCGCCGAGCTGATATCGACGACGTTGTTGAACGACAGTTCCTTGCCGTGAAGCTGATGCGCGATTTCGAGAAAGCGGCCGTAGAGCGCGCCGGTCTGATGGGGATTTTCGCCGTAACGCAACGACTGCTCGCGTTCGAACGAAAGGCTGAAGCTCTCGCCGAAGGCTGGTGCGTGACGGTCTCCCGCATGCGTGCCGAGATAGTTTGAGATTGCGGCGTCGTATGCCGCTACGCGCGCGAACGCCTTGCGCGCGAGGCGCCATCGCGTGTCCGCGGTGATCGCGCCTTTGTTCGCGTCGAGTTCCGCCGCAATCTTTGCGTAGTCCGCGGCGTCGACCACCACCGCGACGTCGTCGTGGTTTTTTGCCGCCGCGCGCACCAGCGTGGGTCCGCCGATGTCGATATTTTCGATTGCGTCCGCAAGCCGCGCGTGCGGTGCAGAAACGGTATTCTCGAATGGATAGAAATTAACTACCACCAGGTCGATCGGCTCGATGCTATGCTGCTGCATCTGGCGCTGATGGTTCTCGTCGGCGCGCCTCGCCAGGATGCCGCCGTGAATCTTCGGATGCAGCGTCTTGACGCGTCCGTCGAGCATCTCGGGCAAGCCGGTGAAATTCTCGACCGATCTCACTTTGACGCCGGCCGCTTCCAGAGCCGCCGCGGTGCCCCCGGTCGACACGATCTCGACGCCGTAGCGCTCCAGCGCTTTGGCGAAATCCGCGACACCCGCCTTATCCGAGACGCCAATCAGCGCGCGCCTTATCACGACCCTGTCGTTCTTCATTGCCCTCTAGCTCCGAATCACGCGCGGCACTCGTTTGCCGACCGTGCACAGCATCTCGTACGAAATTGTCTGCGCAAGGCGCGCGACGTCGTTCACGCTGATGACCTCGTTGCCGGATTCGCCCCACAAGATTACCTCATCGCCGACCGACGCGCCCGCGATGTCGGTGACGTCGATCGTCGTCAGATCCATCGAGACCGCGCCGACGACCGGCGCCCGTGCGCCCCGCACAATCACCTCGCCGCCGTGTTGCAGGCCCCTGCGGTAGCCGTCGGCGTAGCCCACCGGCAGCACGCCGATCAGGCTTTCACGCGGCGCGACGAATGTATGTCCGTAGCCGACGCCGCTGCCCGCCGGTGCGCGCTTGATCTGCATCAGCCGCGTCTTGAAAGTCATAACCGGCCGCAGCTCGACGCGCTCGCGCACCGCGGCCACCGGCGGCAGGCCGTAAATCGCAAGTCCCGGCCGCGCCAGGTTGAAGTGCGAATCATACCGGAGCACGAGCGCCGCCGAATTTGCGACGTGGATCACAGACGGTCTCATCCCGGCCGCCTTCAGCGTCTCGATTGCCTTGTTGAAGACGCCGAGCTGCGCGTCGGTGATCGGACTCTTCGGATCGCCGGCATTGGCGAGCAATGTGCAGACGCCTTCGAGGCGCACAGCCGACGCGCTTCGAACTGCCTGGATCAGATCGGGAATGTCGGCGGGCATCACGCCAAGCCGCGTCGCGCCGCTGTCGATTTTGACGTGGATCGGGAAATCGTTTCGGGCGGCCGATGCGGCAGCGCGATCCAGGAGTCCGAGCATCGAGACTTCGAAAACGAACGGCGTCAGATCGAGCGCCACAATCTCCGCGACCTGCTCGGCGAAGAAACCCGCTTGCAGGTAAACGCGCGTGCGAATGCCGGCCTCGCGCAACTCGCGCGCCTCGTCGAGCGTGGCCACTCCGAAATGACGGCATCCTTCGTCGAGCAGCGCGCGCGCCACTGTCACCGCGCCATGCCCATAGGCGTCGGCCTTGACCACCACCATCAACTCGCCGTGCGCGGCCACGGCCCGCAGCACGCGAAAGTTCGAGCGCAGCGCGCCGAGATCGATCTCGGCGATGGTGGGGCGTTGCGTTTCAATGCTCATCGAAAGCTGAATTTCCCATCTT
>NZ_DATDGQ010000194.1:0-8710 GCF_036522015.1 Binatus sp. (SeqCode) | reverse complement strand
GGTATAGCTGCGCAAGGCCGAAATGATCGGCGCGGTTGATGATCATGGTGTTGGCGTTGGGAATGTCGAGGCCCGATTCGATGATTGCGCTACAGACCAGCACGTTCACCCGCTTCTCGATAAAGTCGCGCATCACGTTCTCGAGCTGCCGCTCCTTCATCTGCCCGTGCGCGATCGCAGTCCTGGCCTCGGGCACCAGCGAGCGCAGATGGCTCGCCATGTAGTCGATATTCTCGACGCGATTGTGAACGAAGAAGACCTGGCCGCCGCGGTTCAGTTCGCGAAGAATCGAGTCACGGATAGTTGCGTCGTCGAAATGCGCGACGAAGGTGCGAATCAGTTGGCGGTCCGGCGGCGGCGTCTGAATCACCGAGAGATCGCGGATGCCGAGCATCGCCATGTGCAGCGTGCGCGGAATCGGCGTCGCCGTCATCGTCAGGACCGGCACCAGTTTTTTGAGCTTCTTGATTCGCTCCTTATCGACCACGCCGAATCGATGCTCCTCGTCGATGACCAGCAAGCCGAGCCGGGGAAACTGCACGTCGCTCGACAACAGCCGATGCGTCCCGATGATGACGTCGACTTTGCCCGCAGCGGCATCGTCGATGACAGCCCTGTTTTCCTTGTGGCTGCGGAATCGCGAGACCATCTCGACGCGGACCGGGTAATCCTTGAAGCGCTCGCGGAAGGTGTTCCAGTGCTGCTCGGCGAGGATCGTCGTCGGTACCAGTACGGCGACTTGCCGTCCGTCCATCACCGCGATGAACGCGGCGCGCAGCGCCACTTCAGTTTTGCCGAAGCCGGCGTCGCCGCAGATCAGGCGATCCATCGGCTTGACCCGCGTCAGATCGCGGATGACGTCGTCGATTGCCGACTGCTGATCAGGCGTCTCCTCGAACTCGAAGCGCGAAGCGAACTCGTCGTAGTCCGCGCCTGGCGCCGGGTATGCGTGCCCCTCCATCACCTCGCGCGCGGCGTAGATGTCGAGCAGCTCGGCCGCCATCGCGAGCACCGCCTGCCGCGTGCGCCGTTTGACCTTCTCCCACGAGCCGCTGCCCAGCTTGTCGAGCTTGGGCTCCGCATTATCGCCGCCGATGTACCGCTGGACGAGATTTATTCGCTCGACCGGAACGTACATCGTGTCGTTACCCGCGTACTCGAGATTCAGAAAATCGCCCTCGACGTCGGCGACCTTCATGTGCCGCAGGCCGCGATACCTGGCGATCCCGTGATCGATATGCACGACGAAATCGTCTGGCTTCAGTTCCTCGAGATTGAGCAGCGCCCCTTTCGCGGTCGGACGCCTGCGCCGGCGCGCGCGCGGCTCTCCGAAAATTTCCTCTTCGCTGTAGAGGTAGAGGCCGTCCTCCTGCAAGACGACGCCGGCGGAAATCTCGCCTTCCATAATCGCGGGACGAAAGTCCGGCCATTCCATCAGCGCCGACAGACTTTTGCATTCGACGTTGACCTCGAGGTCCCACGCCTCCAGATGACGGCGCAAGCGCGCCACCTGATGCGGTCCCTCGACGATCATCAGCGAACGCCCCTGCCCCCGTTGGACTTCGCGCAGTTCAGTCGCGAGCGGTTCGAAGCTCGGCGGCGTCCGCACTCCGCTCAGCTGGTTTGCTCCCAGCCGCAAGGCGTTCTGCGATTTGACTTCGACCGGCACCGCCCATCCTTCGCGCGGCGCCGCCATCGTCACCAACGAGCCGACCTCGACCGCGGTGAAGTTTCCGAGCGCCCGCTCGAACGCGTCCGCAGTGATGAACAGCGCTTCGGGCGCAGGATGAAACGCGGGCTTCTGCGCGGCCGCCGCGGTCTCATTGTTGACGGCGTCGGCAAAGCGAGTTGCCTCGGCAAGAACCCGCCCCGGATCGACCAGCCACAGCAGCGTGCCCGACGGCATGTAGTCGAAGACGCTGTCGAGCGCGTGGCCGAACGCATACGGCATCAGCAGCTCCGCACCCGGAAACAACAGCCCGTTCTCGAGCGCCTCGGACAGTTCCGCGGCCTCCTTGCGCACCATGCCGATTTCCGCGGCGCGCAGCGTGACCTGCTCGCGCAGCTTGGGGTCTTTCAAGGCTGAAGGCGGCACGTAACGCGTGCGCGTGATCGTCGCCTCGACGAGTTCTTCGCCCGAGCGCTGGCTGTCGGCGTCGAAATGGCGAATCGAGGTGATCACGTCGTCTTCAAGCTCGATGCGAATCGGGTCGCGATAGAGCGGGGAGAACGCGTCCACGATTCCGCCGCGCACGCTGAAGTCGCCCTGCTCTTCGGTTTGCGGCACACGCTGATAACCGCACGCCGCAAGCGCTTCGACCAGGGCGTCGAGATCCAAGCTGTCGCCAACGGCGACCTTGACGATCGATTCGTTGAAGATCGTGCGCGGAATCGTGCGCGTCATCAGCGCTTCGGCCGAGGTGACGATCAGCGGCGACTCATGCCGGATCATCGCGAACAATGCGGCGAGTTGCGACGCCTGTGCGTCAGTCGGCGGCGACAATTGCGCCATCGGCTTCACTTCCCATGAACGAAGCAGATGCACCCGGCGCGTGGCCGCGTCGGCGTCGGCAGCCTCATCGAGGAAAAAAGCGACCTCTCCCGCGAGAGCCTCGGCTTCCGGCGCGGTTGATGTGACCGCGACGATCGGACGCGTCAGCCGCAGCCGCATCTCGCGAATCATCAGCGCGCCGGCCGCACCGCGGAGCCCCATCACCGGGAATCGGCGCTCGGTATTTGCCACAAGCCGCGCCTGGAGTTCGCCGGCTGCTTCTTTGAGGCTTCGTTGCAACTTTTTCCGATCCCAATACGCAAATTCGCCCTGCGGCGATGCGCGCAAGGAGCGCACATGCCGCTGGCGTCACGGAAAATGATAGCAGAAAAGGGCGTGCGAACGCGCGTCGCGTCAAAGAAGAGAGGGAACTTTATTTTATGTGAAACCCACGCTGCGTTTCACGCTTCCTTCGGCACGGGTGACCTCTGCACCCGTATCATCATAACGATGCAGGACTTCCTTCCTTGAGGAAGCGGTGAGCTGCTGTCAGATCAGTTCGCGGCGCTTTCCGTCGCGACCGACGGCGCCGCCCTCGGCGACGTTCCGGGTGGCGCGTCGGTCACTGGGTCGATATGGAGCGCGATGCGCATCGTGCGATGGTACCCGCCGGGGAGCGGCCGGATCACCGTAATGTAAGTCGTGTCGCCCGGCCTGAGATGGCCGAGCGCGTGAAGAATCTCCTCCCTGGTGCGCACGCGCACGTCGTCCACCGCGACGATCAGATCGCCGTCCGTACCCAGCGCGCCCGAGGCTCGCAGCAGCGGGAAAGTGACCAGCGCGACGGGGCCTAGCAGCAGACTGCCGATTGCTTTCAAGTCGCCCGACGGTGTGCTTCCCGTTCTCCCGATCATGCCTGCGCGCGCCGCCGGACTGTTGGGGTATACGCTCACGACCTCGAAGCCGTGCTCCTCCATGCCCAGATAGCACTCCGTCGTGTCCTCGAGGTCGAAGCCGAGAAACAGCGGATGACTGTCCTCCGAATCCTGAGGATGAGGATGGAAATTGCGATTGAGCCTTGCGATTTCGTCTTCGCGCGACTGTCGAAAAGCGCGCTGCTCGGCGGTCTCGCGACTGTCGGGTGCGGGAACTTTGGCCAAAGGTTGCGGCGCGACCTCGAGCGTCGTCGACTCAGCCGGCTGTCGCGCGGGGGTGCTCCTATTCGCGCTGTCGCTCGGCTGTCCTGCAGGTGAACGCAGATTCGCGGCGTCGTTGGGTTGCGCTGCTATCGATGGCGAGGCGTGGTCGTTGGAGGTGTCTGCCGCAAGGATTGCGGAGGGGCATAGCAGAACGACTAGCAGCGGCCAGCCGATGAGGACGCTCGGACTTCGCATGACCGATCACCTCGATACAGATTTCTGCGCTCGGTCAGGATATTAGATCCGATTTCCGCGAGGCTCAAGGATTAAAATCACGCAGCGACGACGCCGCCGCGCTATCGAGGAACCATCGTAAATCGTGAAATGAACTCTTGAATCAGTGCGTAAACGCGCTGCCGGCCGGCCCCGCATTCGCGATCGGCTCGCCGACCGCCCCGACGTGCACCGCTATTTTGATCGTCTTGTGCGGCGCTCGCTCGTCCGCCCCGTCCGGCCGGATAACGGTCAGGTACATCGTATCTCCCGGCTTCAGCCGCGACATCGCGGTTTCCAGATCGCTCTGGTCGCGCACGCGCTTATCGTCAACCGCGACAATCAGATCTCCGCCCTGTCCCATCGCGCCGGAGGTCGCCAGCGCCTTGCCGGCCAGGATCGAACCGCCGGGCAGGATTCCGGTAAGCGTCGAGACCGCGGCGCCGATTGCCGTCATCCCGGATCGCGCCTGTAAACCCGCTTGCGCCGCCGGACTGTTGGGATCGATGGTCAGCACCTCGAGCCCGTGCTCCTCGCCACCCTGGTAGCACTTGGTCACGTACTGCACGGTGATGCCGAGGTAGGGGCGCGCATGCGGCCGGTTGTTATCGACGTCGTTGTTGAAATTGCTGTTGACGTTGCTCTCGAGGTTGCCGGTGCCGTTCTCGGTGCCGGGACGAAAGTTGGGTTCGACCGACGAGTTGTCCTCGCCCGGATTGAAATTCCGGTCGCTGGGAATTTCCTTGACGGCTGGCCTCGGCTGCGTCAACCCCGGCTGCGGCGCTATCTCGAGCGTGGCGTCATCGCTACTGCCCTGACCCGCGTTTCCGTGGGTGGCAGAGTCGCCTCCGCCCTGCGAGCCATCTTGGGAGTCCTGGTTCTGCGCGATCGCGATATGGGAGAGCGCGAACAACGCGGCTGTCGCCACGCCCAAGGTGAGTATCTTTTTCAGCTTCATTCTCAATGCGCTCTCGGCCATCGGCCGACGACCGAGGAACTACGCAAATATAAGCCCGCCGCACGATCTCCTCAAGCCGGACGATTTTTCCTTGATGCGAGCGCGAACCCGTGCGAAAGTTTGATGCATTCATGAAGATTATATCGACAGTCGCGTTACAACCCGCGCAGCGCAGCGCAGTCCTGGCGGCCGCGCCAGGAGCCGACGTTGCAGATCGTCAATGTCGAACGGTCGAGGAAGTAAGCGAGTTCGTCGGCGCCGGATGCGACGCGCTGCTGACGTTTCGCGTGCCCAACGACCTCGCGACTCGCGCGCACGTCAAATGGATTCAACTGCTCAGCGCGGGCGCCGACCACGTACTCGGCGGCCCGCTCAAGAGCAGTGCGATTCCAATAACGACCGCGAGCGGAATTCATGCGACGCCGATCTCGGAATACACGCTGGCCTCGATGCTCGCATATGCACATCGGATTCATCTCGCGATTCGCGCGCAAGTGCGACGCGAATGGATGCGCTCGGGCGCTTTCATGGCGGGTGTGGACGATATCCGCGGTCAGACGCTCGCCATCATCGGTTACGGGTCGATCGGCAGGGAAACTGGGCGCCTCGCGGCCGCATTTGGAATGAAGGTGCTCGCCCTTAAGCGCAACCCCTCGGACCGCGTCGATGCCGGATGGTGCCCGGCGGGACTCGGCGATCCCGACGGCAAAATTCCCGCGCGCTTTTTCGGCCCCGAAGATCGCGAAGCAATTCTTCGCGAATCCGATTTCATATCTGTCACTCTTCCGTTGACCGATCACACCCGCAAATTTATAGGCGAGCGCGAGTTCGCCGCGATGAAGCCCGGTGCATACCTCGTAAACATCGGGCGCGGCGAAGTGATCGACGAACGCGCGATGGCTGCGGCGCTGACCGCGAAAAAAATCGGCGGCGCAGGCCTCGATGTGTTCGAGCACGAACCGCTGGAAGCCAGCAGCCCTCTATGGGATCTCGAAAATGTAATCCTGACGCCGCACATGTCCGGCGCCAATCGCAGCTACATGGACAAAGCCTGCGAGCTGTTCGCGGAAAATCTGAAAAGGTTCGTGGCAAATCGCCCACTGCTGAACCTGATAGATCCTAACCTGGGCTACTAGTGGGCTGTCTCTCTTCCGCGTTGTGTCATTCTGAGCGGAAGCTGCTGAAGCGAAGAATCTCGACGGACGCTCCTGCGTTCGGCGTCTTCATTGCGCGCATACGCGCGGGATCCTTCGTTGCGCTCAGGATGACGGACCGACTCTGGAATGATTGCCCTACCTCTTCGCCAGCGCCTCGAGGAATCTTTCCTTCAAGCCGTCGAATGGGCCGTTCGACATGAACAGCGCGACGTCGCCGGCGCGCGCGTCGACCAGCATCCGCTCGAGGATCTCGTCGTTCGACTCGCAAGCTAGCGCATGAGGACCGCGTGCGCTGATTGCGCTCGCGAGTGCGCTCGTTTCGAGGCGCTCGCCGGACGCGATCGGATCGTTTTCCTTGAAATAGACCGGGCCCAGGTAAACGCGCGACGCTCGATCGAATGCGGCTGCGAACGCGTCCTGGAAAACGTTGCGGCGCGCCGTGTTCGAGCGCGGCTCGAACGCCGCGAGGATCCGGCGGCCCCGAAAGCGCTCGGCGATCGCTTCGAGCGTGACGCCAATCGCGGTCGGATGGTGCGCGAAGTCGTCGACCACCGTCACTCCCGCCTCCTCTCCGATTATCTGCTGGCGGCGCACGACGCCCTTGAAGGTGCGCAGTCCCGCGGCGATCTCGTCGCCGGATACTCCAAACGCGCTGAGCAGCACGAAGACGCCGAGCGCATTGGCGACATTCATGCGGCCGCCGATCGGCAGATGGAACGCTTCGTGGATTCGAGCGCCGTCGCGGGTCACCGAAAATCGCGCGCCGTCCGCGCCCACTGTAATTTCGGTCGCACGATATTCGCCCTCGTGCAGTCCATAGGTGAGCCGCCGCGCGCGCGCGCCCGCGCTGACTTCGAGCGCGTGCGGAAAATCGGCACATACTGCGAGCACGCGCGACGAATCCATTTGCGCGACGAGCGCACGAAAACTCGACTTCACATGCTCGAGGTCGCGATAGATATCGGCGTGATCGAATTCGACCGCCGTGATTATCGCGCCGTTGGCGCGGTAGTGCAGAAACTTCGGGCCCTTGTCGAAAAACGCCGTGTCGTACTCGTCGCCTTCGATCACGAAGTCGTCGCCGCGGCCGAGCCGGTAGTTAGATCCGAAATCGCTCGCGACTCCTCCCACCAGCATCGACGGATCGCGCCCTGCCGCCTCGAGTACGTGCGCCATCATCGCGGTCGAGGTCGTCTTGCCGTGCGTCCCCGCGACCATCAGCACGCGCCGCTCCTTCAGAAAAAAATGCCACAGCGCCTCGGGCATCGAAAGATACGGAATCGGCGAAGCAAGCAGCGCGACGGCTTCAGGATTGCTCGGCACGATCACGTTGCCCACGACTGCCAGGTCGGGCGCGGGCGACAGGTTGGCGGGCGAAAACCCCGTCATCAATCCGACCCGCGAGTTTCTAAGCAGCGACGCCGTTGGCTCGTAGAGCTGATTGTCGGAGCCGGTGACCGATAACCCGCGCTCGACGAGCATGCCGGCCAGAGCGGCCATCGCGGTGCCGCCGACACCAACCAGGTGCACGCGCCGAGCCGACGCCGGAACGCGCGCGAGGCGTCCTGCGCTGCCGGAATCAGCCACCCTCGAGCGCATCCATGATCAAGTCGTGAATCTTCGGGCGGAAGTCGCGAATCTTCTGATTGTCGCGCCGCGGATGAACGCGGTTGGTCAGCATCGAGATCGCGACTTCGCTCTCCGGCTCGATCCAGATCGACGTTCCAGTGAAACCTAAATGGCCTACCGCCGACGATGAGAAGCGGTGCCCCGAGCTGGAATGCTCCGCCGACGGCGTGTCCCATCCGAGCGCCCACGTCGAGCCGGGCACGGTCGCGTCGCGCGTCCAAAACTCGCGAACTATTTTTTGCGGCACGAAATCCGAGCGTCCCGCGTAACACGCAATCAGCTCGCTCGCAATTCGATCGACCTCGCGCACCGGTGCGAACAGTCCGGCATGACCGGCGACTCCGCCCATCGCGAATGCGTTCTCGTCGTCAACCTCGCCGATCAGCAGCCGCTTGCGCGAAGGACACATCTCGGTCGGCGCGAACATGTCGGGCACAGGCTCCAGGCGCCGCGAGCGCACTTGCGAGATGTCGATATAGTCAGTGGCGCGCAGGCCAAGCGGCCGGAAAATTTTCTCGCGGCAGTATCGGTTTAGCGCGACGCTCGAGACTTTTTCGATGGTCTCGCCGAGCAGGATGAATCCGAGGTCCGAGTAGATAGTCTTCGTGGTCGGCGGAGCTTCGGGTTTCTCGCGATGAATCTCTTCGTAGGCGAATTCCTTCGAGCCGTAGCTCGCCATGAAGTTGACCCTTCCGCCTTTCTCGATCTCCGCGATCCGTTGGTAGAACGGACGCCACGCCGCCAGGCCCGAGCAATGGGCCAGCAGATGCCGAAACGTGATGACGGTCTTGCCGTGCACTCCGAAGTTCGGGAAAAAGCGCGTCACGCGATCATCGAGGCGAAACTTCCCGTCGCGCGCCAGGATCATCAGCGCGACCGTCGTCGCCAGCGCCTTGGTGAGTGATGACAAGTCGTACACGGTTTCGATTTTGGCCGGTGAGCGGCTCGGTTCGATTGACCTGAATCCGAATGCGCCCTCGAACGTCACGTCCGCACCGCGTCGCGCGACCACCGTCGCGCCGGGAATCACCCCCTGCTCGACCGCGTCGTTGAAAGCCTCTTC
>NZ_DATDGQ010000193.1:0-3803 GCF_036522015.1 Binatus sp. (SeqCode) | reverse complement strand
GATTATACGCCAACACACACAGATAGCGCGACAAACGATATGTGCTTTAGGGAACTCTCAGCTCAATTGCGGACAGGCGCGTTATTGACTGGCGCGTCGCCTTGGTCGGCGGCAAACGCGGCCGCCTCGAGTGGAAGCGCTATCTGATCCGCCGCGTCCGCGATTTCCTCGACGTCGAGCAACGCCGTCATTTCGTCGAGGTGCTTGCGAATCCTGGCGGCAAGTTCGCGATTGAGTCCCTTCACCGCCGCGATCTCATCGGCCGTCGCTTCGCGAATCCGCTTGAGACTTCCGAAGTGCCGGAGCATCGCACGCCGCCGCACCGGGCCGACGCCCTCGATATCGTCGAGCACCGAGCGCAGCCGCGCGCGACGCCGCAGTTCGCGGTTGTAGGTGATCGCAAATCGATGCGCCTCGTCGCGAATCCTCACGAGCAGGAACAGCGCGGTCGAGTTTTTCGGCAGCACGATCGGATCCTTGCGCCGCGGAACGAAGACGCGCTCCTCCGACTTGGTCACTTCCTTCTCGCGACGATCGTTAAGAACGTGCTGCTTGGCGAGCGACACGCAATCGATCTGATCGAGCAGCCTGAACTCGCGCAGGACTTCAAGCGCGACGTTCAGTTGGCCCTTGCCGCCGTCGATGACCCACAAGTCGGGGTATATGTTTTCGCGCACCGCCCGTTCGAGCCGGCGCTTGAGCACTTCGTACATGCTGGCAAAGTCGTCCTGGCCTTCGAAACTGCGAATCCGGTAGCGGCGGTACAGATTCTTGCACGGCTCGCCTTCGTCGAACGTCACCTGCGAGCCGACCACCATCGAACCCTGCAGATTCGAAATGTCGTAGCACTCCATCCGCTTGGGCGAGTTGCGCAGACCGAGCTTGACGCGGAGGTCTTCGAGCATCTGCTCGCGGGTCTTCTCGTTGTCGCGCCGCGAGGCGAAGCTCTGGCGCGCGTTATCCATCGCCATTTCGAGCAGGCGGAGCTTCTCGCCGCGCTGCGGCTGAAAAACTTCGCATTTCTTTCCGCGCCGCTCTGAGAGCAGCTCCGCGCGCACCGCCGCGTCCTCGAGTTCGACCGGCACGATCACTTCGTCAGGAATGTTGCGCGCCCCGGAGTAATACTGCGTGAGCAGGTCGGACAAGATTTCGTACACCGGAAATTCCAGGTCCTGGAAGCTCCAGCCCTGCGTGCTGGTCAGCTTGCCGCCGCGGACGATCAGCACGATCGCCTCGATGTAGCCGCCTTCGCGATAGATTCCGAACACGTCCTGGTCGATTCCCCAGTGATGCAGGACGGTCTGGCGCTCGACGGTTTTCTCGATCGCGCGCACGCGATCGCGGATTCGCGCTGCCTGCTCAAACTCGAGCCGCGACGCGTGATCCTTCATCAGATCGCGCATCTCGCGGAGCAGTTCGAGATTTTTGCCTTCCAGCAGCATCTGCGCCGCGTGCAGATGGCGGCCATACTCTTCGCGATCTACAGCCAGGCAGCACGGCCCGAGACATCGCTTGATCTGATATTCGAGGCACGGACGCGAGCGATTGCGGAACACCGCGTCGGTGCAGGTGCGCAGCGGAAAGACCTTGCGGATGACGTCGATCGTCTCGCGCAGTCCGTCGGCCGAGCCGAACGGGCCGAAGTAGTGGCCGCCATCCTTGACAATCTTGCGCGTGACCGTGATTCGCGGCCACGCGTGATTGGTGATCTTCGCGCTCAGGTACGATTTGTCGTCCTTGAGGCGGATGTTGTACTTGGGCTTGTACTGCTTGATCAGATTGTTCTCGAGGATCAGCGCCTCCTTCTCGCTCGACGTGACGATTGTGTCGAAGTCGCGCACCCGCTTCATCAGGAAGCGAACCTGGTAGCGACCGTCGCCGCCCTCGCGAAAGTAGGCGCGAACGCGAGTGCGCAGCGATTTCGCCTTGCCGACGTAGAGCACCTTGCCTGCGCGATCGCGCAGCAGGTAGATGCCGGGTTCGGTCGAAGTGGCCGCTAGCTTCTGATCGATCGCTTCAGGTTCGTCTTCGAGAACCAGCAACTCGGGATTGACGCCGCTCTGCGCTGGCGAGTCCTTGGGATACTCGATCAGCGAACTGTACTCAGGGCCAGTCGGCTCGGTGCCGGGAGCTTCGGGCGGAGTGTCGTTGGCCTCGCGCTTTTCGTTTTCATCTTCGGGGAACATGACCGCCGGCTATTATATCATCGCGGTGCTGGTATCGCGCTGGTATCGCGCGCGCTACCCGACTCAGCTGAATCATTGCTATTGAGATTTTACGATCAACGTGAAGACGCCGCGCGACGAGCAGCGCGCAGGAGAAGTACAATGGGCAGAATCCAGGGAAAAGTAGCAGTGATCACCGGCGCGGCGAGCGGGATGGGCCGCGCGACGGCGCTCCGATTCGCGAAAGAAGGCGCGAGCGTAGTCCTCACCGATTTGAACTCGCAGGGCGGAGAGACTGCGGTGGCAGAATGCGCCGCAGCGGGCGGGCGCGCAGTCTTTCAGCGCACCGACGTCACCAGCGAGGCGGATATCAAGGCCGCAGTCGCGCGCGCGGTCAAGGAATTCGGGCGGCTCGATATCATGTTCAACAACGCGGGCGTCGCGGGGGCCGTCGGGCCGATCGAGAAAGTCGAATCGGCCGACTGGGACCGCACAGTCGCGGTGCTGCTTCGTGCCGCATACCTCGGCATGAAGTATTCGATCCCCGAGATGCGTAAGGCGGGCGGTGGTTCGATCATCTCGACCGCGTCAGTCGCGGGCTTGCGCGGCGTCGGCTATCTCGCCGCATACAGCGCCGCCAAGGCGGCAGTGGTGAACCTGACGCAGGCGGTCGCGATCGAAGTCGGGCACGACAAGATTCGCGTCAACTGCATCTGCCCCGGCGGCGTCAACACGCCGCTGATACATCGCGGCAGACCCGGCGCCGAGGAACGATCGGAAAAGTCGATGGCGAAGATGCAGCCGATACCGCGCGCCGGCAAGCCTGACGACATCGCCACGATGGCGCTCTTCCTCGCGAGCGACGAAGCGGACTGGATCAGCGGCACCGCGATGGTCGTCGACGGCGGCGTCAATACCGGCAACGCGCGCTTTCGGCTGGCAGGCCTGCCGGACAGCGGCTTCTCCGGGCCGTCGTTCGAGATGTGAGCAACGTTCGCTACAAGAGCGGCGGGCACGGCGGCCCGCCCCACTACGGCAGTTCGGAGGCTAGCACACGTCGGCGGCTCCGAGGGTCGGGGCTGTTGTTGTTCAGAGCGGGGCCGGCACTACCGAGGATCAAGCCGCAGCTCAGGGTCCGGCTAGGCATCCACTCTCGCGCCTGGGCTAAACCAGCCGAGGGGTCGCGGCCGAGCACCCGCAGGATCTTGTCGCGCGCCATCTCCACCGCCGCTATCAGCTCTTCCAGCTGAGCTCCGGTATTGAGCACTAGCAGGCAGTTGATAGAGGTCCGCTAAAGCCGCGTAAACTCAGCCGGAAAAATAGCACACCAGACTCGACAGCGAATGAATCTCGAGGTCCGGCTCCGGATCGCTCTCCCTGCGAACCAGTCCTCGTCGGTTCAGCCAGACGGCAATAATTCCGGCCGCTTTCGCCCCGGCTACATCGGTGTTGAGGCTGTCACCCACATGCCAGACGCTTTCACGCTCAACCTTGAGCTTATCGAGTGCGAGGCCAAAAACAGCTGCATCGGGTTTCGCTATGCCAACCTCGCCGGATATGACTACGATGTCGAACCAGCGCTCCAAATCCAAGTCGCGTAGCTTCTCGCGCTGAGTGTCAGAGGCTGCGTTCGTGACT
>NZ_DATDGQ010000192.1:0-9331 GCF_036522015.1 Binatus sp. (SeqCode) | reverse complement strand
CTGCGCAGGTTTTTTTTCTGCCAGTATTCCTCTTTCGCCTGCTCTCCTTTTTTGATCCAGTACTTTTCGAGCGTGTCGCGCTCCGCCATCGCGCGCATCCGCGGCACCGCGTAGCCGCATGAGGTCATCGCGGATTCGACGCGAATCTCCATCACCTGCCGCGTACCGGGAAGCTTCGGGAAGTTGGCGACGAGTCCGGGCCAGCGCTCGTCACTCGGTTGAATTACTGCGCCACGGCCATAGATGCGCGCGATTTCGGCATTACTGGCAAACGAGCAGAACATTATCGTGATGCGCCCGTCGCTACGGAGATGCGCGGCGGTTTCGTTGCCGCTGCCGGTGAGATCCAGGTAGGCGACGCGCTTTTCATCCAGCACGCGGAAGGTGTCCATGCCCTTGGGCGACAAGTTGATGCGAGCGCCCGGCGCGGCGGTCGCAACGAAGAAGACCGGTTGCGCGCAGATGAATTTCGTCAGTTCCGGAGTGAGCTGGTCGAAGAATTCGGACATCGTCTTATCCTGCGCGAATCGTTGCTTGCAAAGATTGATTAACTATAGTTAATATCTTGCCTGATGCAAGCAGTTGGACGACAACCGAACGACCCGATCTTCCGCGCGATCGAGGCGATGACCGCGCTGGCCGAAATTTTCGGACGAAGGCGCGAAGTGCTGGCGCGCGATGCGGGTATCACGATCGAGCAGTGGCGGGTGCTCGAGGAAATCTCGACCGAGCACTTCATCCCGTCGATGTTCGCGCGCAGCCGCGACAGCTCGGCAGCGGCGGTCTCGAAAATATTGCGCCAACTGCTCGACGCAGGACTGGTCTCAGCTGCGATTGGACGCGCCGACCGCAGGAACCGGAGTTACAAGTTGACCGCCAGGGGAACGCGCGCCCTCGCGGAGCTGCGCGCATCACGGCAGGCGGCGATCGAAGCGATCTGGACCGGGTTTTCGCGCGGCGAGCTGGCCGCGTTCAGCACGTTCGCAATCAAGCTATCGGATCGAATCGAACACTATTCGCGCGCGAAGAATGGCCGTCGCACGGCGGCGGTTTGATGAATCGAAGTTTCGCAATAAAGTTGTAGCGCCGCCGGCGCGGCGGAAGTTGAGAAGGCAATGGCCGCAAAAACCTTATTTCAGAAAATTTGGGATGAACATGTCGTCCGCGAAAAGCAGCATGAGCCTTCCCTGCTCTACATCGATTTGCACCTGGTGCATGAAGTCACGTCGCCGCAGGCGTTCGAGGGCCTGCGCCATTCGGGGCGCAATGTTCGCGCGCCGCATCGGACCTATGCGACGCAGGATCACAACGTGCCGACCACGGATCGCAGCAAGCCGATCACCGATCCGGATTCGAAGCTGCAGATCGAGACACTGCGGAGCAACTGCACGGAGTTTGGACTGCGGCTGTTCGATATAGGCTCGCGCGAGCAGGGCATCGTGCACGTCATCGGTCCGGAGCTCGGGCTTACGCAGCCGGGCATGACGATCGTTTGCGGCGACAGCCATACTGCGACGCACGGCGCCTTCGGTGCGCTGGCATTCGGCATCGGCACCAGCGAAGTCGAGCACGTGCTGGCGACGCAATGCCTGTGGGAAGAGCGTCCGCAAACGTTTGAGATTCGCGTCGATGGAAAACTCGGCATCGGAGTCGGCGCGAAGGATTTAATTCTCGGCATCATCGGCAGGATCAAGACCAACGGCGCGACCGGGCACGTGATCGAGTACCGCGGCGCTGCGGTCGAGGCGCTCTCGATGGAAGAGCGGATGACGGTTTGCAACATGTCGATCGAAGGCGGCGCGCGCGCCGGGATGGTCGCGGCGGACAAGACCACGGTCGAGTATCTGCGCGGGCGCAGGTACATCCCGACTGGCAAGGAGTTCGACACGCTCGCAGCCCGGTGGCTCGAATGCCGCAGCGACAATGGCGCGAAATTCGATCGCAGCGTGGTGTTCGACGCGGCGACCATCGCGCCGCAGGTGACGTGGGGCACGAATCCCGGGATGGTCACGGACGTGCGCGGCAGCGTGCCGAATCCCGCCGAGATTGGCGACAAGGAACAGCGCGAGACGGTCGAGCGGGCGCTCACTTACATGGCGCTACGGCCGGGAACGAAAATCGAGGACATCAAAATAGATCGGGTGTTTATCGGATCGTGCACCAACTCGCGGCTGAGCGACCTCAAGTCGGCCGCCGGTATCGTCAAGGGCCACAAAGTCGCTTCAACGGTGCACGCGATGGTTGTGCCCGGCTCGCAGGAAGTGAAAGCCGAGGCGGAGAGTCTCGGTCTCGATAGAATTTTCACGGAAGCCGGCTTCGAGTGGCGCGAATCAGGATGCAGCATGTGCCTGGCGATGAATCCCGACGTGCTGCAGCCGGGCGAGCGATGCGCCAGCACGTCGAATCGCAACTTCGAGGGCCGTCAGGGCAAGGGCGGACGGACGCACCTGGTGAGTCCCGCGATGGCGGCGGCGGCGGCGATCGCCGGGCATTTCGTCGACGTGCGGGAGTGGCAGAAGTGAAGAGATACACTTTATTTAACGTGAAACCCGCGTTGGGTTTCACCCTTCCTTCGGCAGGAGTGACCCCTGCACCCAGTCTCAAGAGAAAGATGCGGGACGGAGTTTACCCTGAGTACTCGTAGGGTCCCTGTTAGAACTTTTCAAAGTCGGAGAGGTCGCGATGCAGAAGTTTAAAAATTTCACCGGAATGGTTGCGCCGCTTGATCGCGCCAATGTCGATACTGATCAGATCATTCCGAAGCAGTTTCTCAAGGCTGTGGTGCGGACCGGGCTTAAGGCCGGGTTGTTTATTGATTGGCGGCGTAATCCGGATGGCAGCGAGAACAAGGATTTCGTGCTGAACAAGCCCCGCTACCAAGGCGCATCGATTTTAGTGGCGCGCAATAATTTCGGATGCGGCAGCTCGCGCGAGCATGCGGTGTGGGCGCTCGATGATGCTGGTTTTCGCGCGGCGATCGCGCCGGAGTTCGCCGACATCTTCCACAACAACTGCATGAAGAACGGCTTTCTGCCGGTAACGCTGACGGCCGACGAGGTCGAGCACATTTTTCGCGCGGCGGGCGACTACGAGGCGTACCGGCTCACGATCGATCTCGAAAAGCAGACGGTGTCTGATGATTTCGGATGGACCGCGCATTTCGAGATCGAGCCGCATCAGAAAAAGTGCCTGCTCGAAGGCCTCGACGACATCGCGCTGACGCTCGCGCACGAAGACCGAATCCTCGCGTACGAAAAGGCGCATCCACTCCCGCATCATTTCGAGTAGAGCCGTGAAATGAAAACATTCCTCTCGATGACAATCGTCGCGCTGTTCTCGACAGCGCTGGCCGGATGCTGGTTTTATTCGAGGCCCGACTCGACGGCGGCGGGGTGTCAGAAGACGACCTACGGCGTCGTGACCGCGACGAGCACATCCGAGAACTGCCCTCCCGACGCGAGCGCTCCACCGTCGTCGGCGAATGTGCCGCCGGGCCCGCCGCCGATACCCAGGCCTGGAATGCTGTGATTTCCGCCTCGATGCGGCAAATCCCGCTTGTGATTCTTCCGACGACAATCAGCGCGGGCGCCGAGCACGATCGCATGCGGCTCGACGTCTTCGTGTCGATGCGCCTTGCGCCGGAATACTCGCGCTCGCAAGTGGCGCGGATGATCAAGGCGGGACTGGTGACGGTCAACGGCGCGGGCGCGCGCGCGTCGAGCGGAGTTCGAACGGGGGATCGCGTTGACGTCGCAGCGATTCCCGCCGGAGCGCTGAGCGATCCTTCGCTCTACAAGGAAGGCGACGCGCCGGAGATTTCGGTAATTTTCGACGACGACGAAATAATCGTCGTGAACAAGCCCGCAGGAATGACAGTGCATCCGGCGCCCGGGCATCCCAATGGCACGCTGGTGGACGCCCTCCTCGCGCGATTTCCCGAGCTGGCCGCGATGGCCGAGCCAGACGGCGTGCTACGGCCGGGAATTGTGCATCGCCTCGACAAAGACACCTCAGGCGTGATGGTCGTGGCGCGGACGCCGTTTTCGCGCACCGCGCTTTCGCGGCAATTCAAGGATCGCACCGTCAAAAAAACCTATCTTGCGATCGTCAAGGGCAAAGTCGCGCGCGACCGGCTGACGATTGAGCGGCCGGTCGGGCGGCATCCGATCGAGCGCAAGCGGATGTCGGTGCGATCGAATGCGCCGCGCGACGCCGTCAGCCACGTCACAGTGCTGGCGCGATTCGATCCCGCGGATGCCGATGAAAAGGGAACCTCATTGGTTCGAGTGAAGCCTGACACTGGCAGGATGCATCAGATTCGCGTGCATCTCGCGTCGATTGGGCATCCGTGTCTTGGCGATCCATTATATGGCGGCAAGGCGGGCGGCGGTGGATTTTTTCATCGGCAGGCGCTGCACGCGCTGGCGCTGTCTTTGACACATCCGCGAACCGGCGAGCGGCTCGAATTCGTCGCACCTCTACCGATGGATTTCGTAGAATTTCTCGCGCAGAAATTATTCACCGCGGATGCGCGCGAGCTTCGCCGCTGGATTGAGCTCAGTTGAACGTTGAGGTAGGCGCCTCTGATATCGTGATATCAGGCGGCGAATTCCAATGGCGCAACTGATTGTCAGAAATCTCGAAGAGGACGTAAAGGCTCGACTCCAACAGCAGGCGAGTCGCCATGGCCAGAGCATGGAGGAAGAAGTACGCAACATTCTTCGTGACGCCGTGAGGACCGAGGAACGCGCCTCCGCTCCATTAGGCACCCGAGTGCGGGATCGCTTCGCGCGCATCGGCTTGGACGAAGAGATCCCGGAACTTCGTGGGCATAAGGCGAGGCGCGTGGTCTTTCGCAGGTGATCGTTCTCGACAAGGTTTGCGGTGCTGATGCAAGGCCAGACTGATCGCTACTTGGACCGCCCGCCACTTCGTGGAACTTGGCATCGAGCTGGTCGATCCTTGGGCGCGCCGATAGGGCGAACCCGAACTGAGCTCGACGCGCCGCGGATGACTATGGACGAGCATTCATGGTTCGCTAAAAATAGCGGGCATGCTAACCGTTGCATTGCTCTTCTGCTCGAACACCTTCATGACGATTGCCTGGTACGGTCATCTGCGCTTCAGAGATCGGCCGCTGCTGCTGGTGATCGTAGTGAGCTGGCTGATCGCGTTTTTGGAATATTGCTTCCAGGTTCCGGCAAATCGAATCGGCTACGGAGAATTCACGGCTTACCAGCTCAAGATCATCCAGGAGATCGTGACGCTCATAGTTTTCGTGGTCTTCGCTTTTTTTTATTTGGGAGAAGTGCCGCGCTGGAACTATGTAGGATCGTTCGTATGCATACTCGGCGCAGTAGCGTTCGCGTTCTGGGGAAAAGTTTAGGATATTGGAACTCACGCGACCTGAGCCCCGTTGACATCGTGGCATTGCGCGGGTAGCGTTTTAGTAGAGCTTCCGCGCTGAGGACGCTGAGACGGGTTGGGTGGTGAGATAAAACCCGTTTCCCTGCGGTCCGTAATTCCGAACTTGAACTCAAGGCGTCACTTGTTCCGAATCCCGACCGCTTGAGCACCCGAAAATCTATAATGGTATCTCCCGTTGTGGGGGTCCATTCGAACAAACGTTCATAACCTGCGATACGCGCGCATAAGCGGCGGACAATTGCAGCATCAAAGATGATGGAGTCCAGGTTGCGGGGAAGGCATATGGGCAAGGGCAGACACGTTGCGAAGAGCGAAGAGGGTCGCTTTGACGACCCGCGCTCGACCAACGGCACACCGCGGCAGGTAAATCTCGACAGCAATCCGAACCTTCCGCCGCCGGCGCCGGTGATCAGCGAAGAAGGGGTGCTCAACCTCAAGTCGCTCAAGCGCGCGAAGATTACCGAGCTGGCGCAGATCGCGCGCGACTTCAACGTCGAAGGCGCGACCAACATGCGCAAGCAGGAGATGATTTTCGCCGTCCTGCAGGCGCAGGCCGCCAAGAACGGCTCGATCCTCGGCGAGGGCGTGCTGGAAATCCTGCCCGACGGCTTCGGCTTCCTGCGCGCGCCTGACTACAACTACCTGCCCGGCCCCGACGACATTTATATTTCGCCGAGCCAGATTCGAAAGTTCAATCTGCGCACCGGCGACGTGGTTTCCGGCCTGATTCGCCCACCGAAAGAAGGCGAGCGCTATTTCGCGCTGCTCAAGGTCGAGTCCATCAACTACGAGGATCCCGAAAAGGCGCGCGACAAAATTCTGTTCGACAACCTCACGCCGCTCTATCCAGAGGAGCGCATCAAGCTCGAATACAATCACGAGGACCTGACCACCCGCATCATCGATCTGGTCGCGCCCATCGGCAAAGGCCAGCGCGGACTAATCGTCGCCGCCCCGTTTACTGGCAAAACGATGATGCTGCAGGCAATGGCCAAGGCAATCGCGCACAACCATCCCGAGATCGTGCTGATCGTGCTGCTGGTCGACGAGCGGCCCGAGGAAGTCACAGACATGCTGCGCTCGGTGCAGGGCGAGGTCGTCAGCTCGACTTTCGACGAGCCTGCGACGCGTCACGTGCAGGTGGCCGAGATGGTAATCGAAAAGGCGCGGCGGCTGGTCGAGCATGGACGCGACGTGGTGATCCTGCTCGATTCGATCACGCGGCTGGCGCGCGCCTACAACACCGTGGTGCCGCCGTCGGGCAAGATCCTCTCAGGCGGCGTCGATTCCAACGCGCTGCACAAGCCCAAGAAGTTTTTCGGCGCCGCGCGCAACACCGAAGACGGCGGCAGCCTGACAATTATCGCCACCGCGCTCGTCGATACCGGCAGCCGCATGGACGAGGTCATTTTCGAAGAGTTCAAGGGTACCGGCAATCAGCAGATCGCGCTCGACCGTCGGCTGCTCGAAAAGCGCATCTTCCCGACGATCGATATCCAGCGCTCCACGACGCGCAAGGAAGAGCTGCTGTTACCGCGCGCCACGCTCAATCGCGTGTGGATTCTGCGCAAGTTGCTGACCCAGCTAAACGCGGTCGAAGCGATGGAATTCTTGATCGACAAGATGGACAAGACCAAGACCAACGAAGAATTCCTCGAATCGATGAACGCGTAACGGCGGCTTTTCCTCTCTCCTGAAGGGAGAGGGGTCAGGGGTGGGCTTTCCAGCCACTCGATGACTTTTTGCCGCTAAGTCGGTATAACTTGCCGCGTGAGAAACCTGAATAGCCGCCACCTCGCGGCGCTTGCACTCGTGGGTTGGTATCTGATGATGCCGCCCGATTCAGCCAGGATCCCTCATGATGTCGATTCCGACACGCCGATTTCGCGCTGGATTGTCGTCACCAGTTTCGACACCGAGGACATTTGCGAGAAGGCGCTGACTGACCTTCAGAACAACCAGCAGGATCCGGTCACACTCGACAAGACCGGCAAACTCAAGCGCCTCCAGAAAAATGATGCCGCTCTGGGAAAGGCGCGCGCGGTCAACGCCGCCTGCCTCGCCAGCGACGATATCCGCCTGAAGGGCAAGAAGTAGCGGCGACTCCCGCTTCACTATGAATCCCCGTCACGCTCCGCGCTCGCGCTTGTGTGCTGGTATCTGATGACGCCGCCCTGTCGTACGGTAAGTCTTTGGCATAGCGGCGAGACGGCAGGGGGCAGTTGCATTAATGAATCTCAGGCTCCACTCCGGCAGTGGACACGAGTGCCGGACAGGCAGGAGTTCGAACATAAAACGGATTGCGAACGCGCGATTTCTAATGACTGCCATAGCGAAAGTGAATTGTGCTTTGCTGAGTGTATCGCGTCCGACGATCCGCGCCTCAAATCAAATTAAGGCACTGACGATTTCAAATTCAGACAGTCAAGGCCAAATTAAGACAGTACCCACCAGAATCGCGCACTTTCCTACGACCGCACACCCTGATATTACTTACAGATTGCCCCGCTCACGGGGCCAAGAGGCAAGGACTAAATTCTATGACTGAAATCAGTATGAAGCAGCTCCTGGAGGCCGGCGTTCATTTCGGCCATCAGACCAGCCGCTGGAACCCGAAGATGAAGCAGTACATCTTCGGCGCCCGCAACGGTATCTACATTATCGATCTTCAGCAGACCGTGAAGATGTTTCGCGCGACCTTCGACTTCGCGCGCGACCTCGCGGCGGCGGGCGGCACGATGCTGTTCGTCGGCACCAAGAAGCAGGCCCAGGATATCGTCAAGGAAGAAGCCGAGCGCTGCGGCATGTACTACGTCAACAACCGCTGGCTCGGCGGGATGCTGACCAACTTCCAGACTATTCGCGCGTCGATCGACCGGCTGCGCAAGCTCGAAGAAACGATGGCCGACCCCGAGATGATCAAGGCGCTCACCAAGAAAGAGATGAGCGACAACGGTCGCGACCATGAAAAGCTGATGAACACGCTCGCCGGGATCAAGAACATGCGCAAACTCCCGGACGCGCTGTGGGTGATCGACACCAAGAAGGAAGATATCGCCGTCGCGGAAGCGAACCGTCTCGGCATTCCCGTTGCCGCGGTGGTCGATACGAATTGCGACCCTGATTTGATCGCGTATCGAATCCCGGGCAACGACGACGCCATTCGCGCGATCAAGTTGTTCACGGCCGCCGTCGCCGACGCGATTCTCGAAGGCAAGCAGATCGCCGAGGAACGCGCCAAGGGGCAGCAGGACATTCGCTCGGACGCCGGCGCGTCGGCAGACGCGGGAGCCTCGACGCCCGATTCGCCAAGCGCGGTCTAATCGACAGATTCGATTCTTCGGATCGCAAAACAGAGTCAGTTAATCGTGGCCGTTGCTTGCAGTAGAGCGACCGGCCCAGAATACTACTCAACTCAGGAATTGTGATGGAATTAAACGCAAACCAGGTTAAGGAACTGCGCGATAAAACCGGCGCCGGCATCATGGATTGCAAGCGCGCGCTGTCGGAGGCGGCCGGCGATCTCGAGAAGGCCATCGTGTGGCTGCGCGAGAAGGGAATCGCCGCGGCAGCCGGCCGCGCCGGCCGGGTCGCGTCGGAGGGAACCGTCGGTTCGTATATTCATGCAGGCGGCAAGATTGGCGTTTTGATCGAGGTCAATTGCGAGACCGATTTCTGCGCCAAGTCGGAAGCGTTCCAGGCGCTGGTCAAGGAGCTCGCGCTTCAGGTCGTGGCGTCCAATCCACGCGTCGTCAAGCGCGAGGAGTTGTCGCCCGCTGTTGTCGAGCAGGAGCGCCAGATCTATGCGGCGCAGGCCGAGGGCAAGCCCGCGGCGGTCGTGGCAAAAATTGTCGACGGCAAAATCGAGAAATTTTACAAGGAAGCCTGCCTGCTCGAGCAGGCC
>NZ_DATDGQ010000191.1:0-3515 GCF_036522015.1 Binatus sp. (SeqCode) | reverse complement strand
CGACATCGCCTCGGTCTATATCAGCGAGATCAACAAGGGCGTCGCCGACACCGGAATCAAAGCCGGCATCATCAAGTGCGCGACCGGCAAGGGGCAAGTCACCAAGTACGAGGATATGTGCCTGCGGGCGGCGGCGCGCGCGCACAAGGCGACCGGCGCGCCAATCACCACGCATACCGAAGACGGTACGATGGGCCGCGAGCAGCTCGAGATTTTCGCGTCGGAAGGCGCCGACCTGGCCCGCGTGATCATCGGGCATAGTTGCGGCTCGTCGGACTTGAGCTATCACGCGGCGATGCTCGATCGCGGATGCATCCTAGGCTTCGACCGCTTCGGCCTGGACTTCCTGCATCCTGACAAGCTGCGGCTGGCGGCGCTGATCGGGCTGCTCGGCGTCGGATACGAAAATCAGCTCGTGCTATCGCACGACACCGTCGCATGCTGGCTCGGACGCGGCCTCGACATGACGCCGGAGACAGCCAGGCTGGTCGCGAACTGGACGCCGACACACGTCTTCAAGAATATCGTGCCGGCGCTGAAGCGGGCGGGAGTGGGAGAGGCTAAGATCCGTACGATGCTGGTAGAAAATCCGCGCCGGTATTTCCAGAATTAATTCTGCCGGCGCGAATTTTCGTTCAGCAGGTTTCCGAGTACTTCGAACTCAGCCGTTGTCGTTGTCGTTGGCGGGAGTGCCCGTCTCCACCGACGCTCGCCATTTGTCGGTTGCTTCGATCGTGAAACGCCAGTCGCTGCCCACGCGGAAAGCAGGCAGCAGATTTTTCTTGAGCATCCTGTAGATGGTGGATGGATGCACCCGCAGATAGTTAGACACTTCCTGCACCGTCAGAACCTTGTTTTCCATGTCGTTGAAACGGTCCATGTGGCTCCTTCGCGTTACGCGGTTTCTAGACGGCCCTTCCCGTCCCTTGACCATGTACGGGCTGCAACAGCCCCGCATACGCTACTCAATACATACTAAACACGTCATAGATACGCCAAGTAGTAGGATTGGGTTTTCGTGATAATAAGTCACGTAGAGAACACAATTAGTCATTGCTTTCCGGATTTCTCCGGAAACTCGTGCTGAGCCCTAGCTCAGGGGTGACAGGATGTCATCAAACGCGAGACTTTTTGTCAAGGAGTGACCAAGGCGGTCTAACAGCACGAATTCGACCGCGCCCGCGGCGCGTTTCTTGTCGAGGCCGAGTGCGCGGATAAAATCGCCGCTCCGCCATCCCGCAGGCATCGCAGTCGGCAGGCCGGCCCGTTCGATCAGGCGCCTCAGCCGCGACGCTTCGTCATCCGGGAAACCGGCGTACCTGCTCGACAACCGCGCCGCCGCGACCATTCCGATCGCAACCGCCTCGCCGTGAAAGTAACTGCCGTAGCCGGCGCTCGCTTCGATCGCGTGGCCGATGGTGTGGCCGAAGTTCAGCGTCTTGCGCAGACCGCCTTCGCGCTCGTCGGCACCGACCACGGCGGCCTTGTGCGTCAGCGATCGCGCGACGACTTCCTCGAGCAAGTCGGGCCGGCGTGCGAGGATCGCGTCGAGCTCGCGCTCCAGCTCTGCGATCATCGGCGCGTCCATAATCGCGCCGTACTTGATCACCTCGGCCAGGCCCTCGCGAAACTCGCGATCGGGCAGCGTCGCGAGCGTCGTCACATCGGCGACGATTAGTCGCGGCTGGTAAAACGCACCGATCAGGTTTTTGGCGTGACGATGGTTAACTGCGGTCTTGCCGCCGAGCGCGGAATCCACCTGCGCGACCACGGTGGTCGGCACTTGCACCAGCGGCACACCGCGCATGAAGGTTGCAGCCGCAAATCCCGCCAGGTCGCCGACCACGCCGCCACCCAGCGCGAACACCGGACTGTTGCGATCGAGCCTGGCCGCGGTCATCCGGTCATAAAGCAGCTCGAGCGTCGCCAGAGATTTGGAAGCTTCGCCCGGCGGCACCGAAATTACGACCGGCGCGAAACCACTTTTGCCAAGCGCATCGGCGACCCGCGCCGCGTAAAGCTTCTCGACCGTCGCGTCCGTAACGACGGCGCAAGTGCCCGGCTTCAATCCGGCGGCGCGAGCGAATTCGCCAAGCTGGTCCAGGATGTCCGCGCCTACATGAGCGTCGTGCGAAGCGGGCCCAAGTTCTATGCGGATGGTTTGCATCTCTATGCTTGCGGAAGAACTCGTCGCGCGGCGTGTGCGCCGAAAGCGCCGATTACGTGATCCGCCAGTTGCTCGACCGTCAGGTCCGAGCTGTCAACTTGAACGTCGGCGCGCGCGTAGGCGTCCGCTCGCTCAGCCATCAGCTCTTTCACTCGCACCAAAGTGGGCTTACCACCTTCGGTCAATTTCGGGCGCCTGGTTTTCGATCGTTCGACGCGCGCCGCGACGACCTCAGCGCGCGCCGTCAGGCAAACGATCACGCCGACCCGCTTGAGCGCCACGCAATTCGACTCATCCACCAGCACGCCGCCTCCGGTCGAGATCACTTCGGGAAAAGGCCCGTGGCAATGGGGGCATCGCCGCCGATCGCTCGTCAGATGCGCGACCACTTCGCGCTCAAGCCGCCGGAAGTGCGCCTCGCCGTGATCGGCAAAAATCTGCGCGACCGGTTTTCCAGCCCGCGCAACGATCACAGAATCCACGTCGACAAATTCCCACCCCAGCCGCCGCGCCACCAGCGGCCCCACCGAGCTTTTCCCGGTAGCCATAAATCCCGTGAGAATCAGTTTAGGCGTCATTTGCGTTACAGCGCCGAATCGCGGCCGCGCAGTGTTCTAATTAGAAAGCTTTGCATAACCTGGCAAGGATTTCTTCCCCTCTCCCGTAAGGAAGCCTTTGCGTATCCCGGCCCGAAATTTCTTCCCCTCTCCCTGTGAGAGAGAGGATCAAAGGTGAGGGTCCGACTACAGCGCGCATCCTCCGCGCGCGATTCAAGATTCTGCTCCTATCCTGAATCCCGTCCGCCGAAGTTATGCAAAGCTCTCCTGTAAGCGAGGCTTCGCACAACCCGGCCCGGAGTTTCTTCCCCTCTCCCCGCAAGGGGATTAATCGGATGTCGACAGTCAGGCCGACTTCCCTATATTTTCTGTTCGACAGGCCGGATTCTACCGTTAGCAGTCTCGATTAGGGCGTTCTATGATGAGCCGCCCTTTTCACTGGAGACGGTCGCCGATCCCTATGAAGAATTTCGATTCACGTACATACAACGTAAACGATTTTCTGGAATGGGACAGGACGAAACGACTTGTTTTGAACGCCTTCTTTCAGCGAAGAAACGTCTGGAATCCAAAAGCAAAGATGTTCCTGATGGATACAATCTTTCGCGGTAAGCCAATTCCAAAGATTTTTCTGCGACAGCAGATCGATGTCAAAACCAAGCAGTCCACGCGCGAGATTGTGGACGGCCAGCAGAGAGTCAGAACGATTTTATCTTTCGTTGGCGACCAATTTGCTGTCAGCAAAAAAATGAATACCGAATACGGCGGTCTTAGGTTCAGCGAGCTTCCGC
>NZ_DATDGQ010000190.1:0-3417 GCF_036522015.1 Binatus sp. (SeqCode) | reverse complement strand
AGACCCTTGGTCGCGCCGAACGCGCCGAGCACGACGTCCTCGCCCATCAGGAAAGTCAGCGGGTCGCGTTCCATTTCTTCCGCGATGGCCTGGTTGATCGCCTGGATAAAATTGGTTTGCGGCATGACGATTCCTCCGCTGGCGCGCGCTCAGGCGTAAACGTCGTCGGTGACTTCCGACGCCGCGGGCAATTCGCTCGCGCGCGCGAACTCGACCGCGTCGGCGAGTTCCTTTTCCGTGTCGGCGACGATCTTCTTGAGTTCGGCCGAGCTTATCTTGCCGCTCGCCGCACACCATTTCTCGAATCGAATCAGCGGGCACTTGCGCTTCCATTCTTCGACCTCGGATTTCTCGCGATACGCGCCGTCGCCGAGAAAGGCCTGCTCGCCTACGACGTGACCCTCCCATCGATAGGTCTTGCATTCGAGCAGCGTGGGACCTTCGCCTGCACGGGCACGGGCGACCGCCTCGCTGGTGTAGCGAAAGACTTCGAGCACGTCGTTGCCGTCGACGATGCAGCCGGGGATGTCGTAGGCCTGCGCGCGCACCGCGATGTCCTTGACCGAGGTCACCGCCGCCATCGGAGTGAACTCGCCGAAGCCGTTGTTCTCGCAGACGAAGACGACCGGCAACTTCCACACCGCCGCAAGGTTCAGCGACTCGTGGAAGGTGCCCTCGTTGGAGGCGCCGTCGCCGAAGAATGCCACCGTGACATCGTCTTTGCCGGCGATCACGGCGCCCAGCGCGGAGCCGGTAGCAATCGGCAGTCCTGCGCCGACGATGCCGTTCGCGCCGAGGATTCCGAGCGAGTAGTCGACGATATGCATCGAGCCGCCTTTGCCCTTGCAGTATCCGGTGCGCTTGCCGAATATCTCCGCCATCATCCGATCGAGGCGTCCGCCCTTGGCGATCAGATGTCCATGACCGCGATGAGTTGACGTGATGCGATCGGTCTTGCGCAATGCGGCGCAGACGCCGGTGGCGGAAGCTTCTTCGCCGATCGAGACGTGGACGAAGCCGGGAATCTCCGCCGCCATCGCCAAGTCACGCGCCTTCGACTCGAAATGCCGGATCTTCTGCATCGTGCGGTACATCTCGAGCAGCTTGTCCTTACTGATGTCCATGAGGGGTTACCTCCAAAAGGATATGGGAGAAAGGCGCCACTGTCCCCGCGAAAACTATTCCCAAGAGCAGAAACCGTCAAATGAGCGCGCTTGTTCAATATTCGTGCGAGTGCCACAAGTATGGAAATCCCGCCTCAGGAGGATTCGCAGTATGGCCAAGCACGGACACCTCAACCTCAGAAATGCAGGATACTCGATGCCGGCGGACGCCGCCGCGTATCAGCGCCCGCCGTTCTACTATCGCAATACACGCTCGATTTCAGTTGCGTTTGAAACCGATCTGGAAGCCGCCTTGGAAGCATTGCCGGCGCCGCTCACGCTGAGTGAGCCGGCCACCGCAATCCTTTCGTTTTACGAATATCCGTGGACTACTTTCGGTCCGTACAACGAAGCAATTCTTTCGCTTCTGGTCGAGCACAACGGCCGCCCGATGAACTACATCATGCACATCGCGGTGACGACCGAGCCGCCGATGCTGGCCGGCCGCGAAATCTGGGGTTTCCCGAAAAAGCTCGCGCAAATTGAATTCAAAAACGATCGCGACATGATTTGTGGAACGCTCGAACGTCCGGCAGGTATACGCCTCGCCAGTGCGATCGTTCGTCCGGAGCGGCCGGCCGCCAATGGGCACTCCGCCGCGACGCCGCCGGTCAGCATGCGCCTGATACCTTCGCCCGAAGAGAAAGGGCGGCCGTCCTGTGCCGAGCTCATCGAGACGCTCGCCGAGGTCAAAGTAATCGAGGCATGGACGGGAGTCGGCTCGATTGCTTTCGCGGAAAGCTCGCGGCTCGATCCGTGGAACCGTTTGCCGGTCAAGCGAGTGATTCAGGCGAGCTACATGCTTAGCGAGATGACGCTAGGATTCGGCAAGGTGATCGATCATCTCGAATAGTCGCGCGCTAAATCATGAATCCGCCGTCAACGCTGATGACCTGTCCGGTCACCGCGCTTGAGGCGTCCGACGCGAGCATCGCGGCCATCGCGCCCAATTCATCAGGCTCGACGATTCGCTTCTGGATGTTCTGGCTCTCTGCGAATCGTTTTGCGTCCGCCGTGCCCACTCCCATCATCGCGCCCAGCACGTTCCAGTCCACAAGCCTGGTGTTGGTCCATCCCGGGCATAGCACGTTCACGTTGATGCCGTGCGGGGCGGCGGCATAAGCAAGCGATCGCGTGAAGCCGATGAGCCCGTGCTTCGCGGCCGAGTAGGCTAGCGGGCCGCCGCCGTTCTTCGCATAGCCGGAACCGATGCTGATGATACGGCCCCACTTCTGTTTGATCATGTAGGGCAGCGCAGCGTGCGTCGCATGGAATGCCTGCGTGAGGTTCAGAAACAGGTTGTCCTCGAACGCGCGCGGGTCATGATTGAGAGGATCGAGGTGAGCCGGGTTCTCCGCGATGACGCCACCCGCGTTGTTGATAAGAATGTCGAGACCGCCGAGTTTGCGGGCAGCCTCGTCGACGCCAGCGGTAATCTGCTCTCGATTCATCACGTCGATGATCACCGGGAAGCCGCGCTGACCGCGCTCTTCGATCTCTTTCGTCACCGCGTCCAGTTCAGCTTGTGAGCGGGAGGCGACCGCGACATTCGCGCCGGCGTCGGCCAGCGCAAGCGCCATCGAGCGGCCAATCCCGCGCCCGCCGCCGGTTATCAGCGCGCGCCGTCCATGCAGATCGATCAGTTGTCTCATTTCCCGGGCGGCTTCATTTGTCGAATTAGGCTTCTCCGAGTTCAATCGCTTTGTCTCACCCATTCGCGGACTTTTGCAAATGGTCTAATTCAAGCCTGTATCGAAAGCACCCATACGGTGCGTCTTTTCGCGCCATACCCAAGCCGCGTCCTCGTTAACCCATTGCGTTGGCGACAATCATCTCGCGCGTTCGCGTGATGTCCAGTCCGCGCATCCGTGGCACGTTCGATGCACCATGATCGAAAGCTGGGTACTGATTAGATGGCGACAGCGACTTTCCAGAGCCTGCAAAGCGAGGAGAAACAGACCGATGGACACTTACCGTGAACTCTCTCTGGGGGTCCCAAAAGAGTACGAGTCGCTGCGCGAGAGCGCTCATCGCTTCGCCAAGGAAGTGATGCGACCGGCCGCGATCGAACTCGATCGCATGGCCGATCCTAACGATGTTATCGCGCCGGACTCCCCGCTGAGACGGGTGCTGAAGCAGGCTTACGGCCTTGGCTACCACGTGGCTGGAATCCCGGTCGCGATGGGTGGGCTGGGACTCGATCCGCTCGCGACTCACATCCTCCACGAGGAACTGGCGTGGGGATCGGTTGATC
>NZ_DATDGQ010000189.1:0-28167 GCF_036522015.1 Binatus sp. (SeqCode) | reverse complement strand
CGGTAGCACCCATGGCTACGACGTGACCGATCATGGGCGGCTCAATGACGAGCTCGGCGGAGCGGCGGCCTACGGGCGTCTCAGCGAGCGCCTGAAGCAGGCAGGTCTGGGCCAGGTGCTCGACATCGTGCCGAATCACATGGCGATCGATCGCGAGAATCCGTGGTGGTGGGACGTGCTCGAGAATGGGCCTTCGAGCGCCTACGCGGAGTTCTTCGATGTCGATTGGGAACCGCCAGAACGCCGCATCCACAATACGCTGCTGATGCCGGTGCTCGAGGATCAATACGGCATCCTGCTCGAGGCTGGGAAACTCAAGGTCGTTCGCGAGGGCGGCAACTTCGAAGTGCGCAACGGCGACCGGGTGTTCCCGGTTGCGCCACGGTCGTTGTGGCAGATTCTCGCGCCGGCGGCGGTGAAATGCGGGAGCGATGCGCTCGCTTTTCTCGCGGACGGATTCGATGCGCTGCCGTCGCCGTCCTCGACCGATCTCAAGAGCATCACCCGGCGCCATCGCGACAAGAAGTTGCTGGCGGACATGCTCACGAAGCTCTTGAATGAGGACGCGGTGGTGGCGAGAGCGATAGACGAAGTCATCGCGGAGCTGAATGTTGATCCGGATCGGCTGCACGAGTTACTCGAGCAGCAGAACTATCGCGTCGCGTATTGGCGAATGGCCGCGCGCGATCTTGGCTACCGGCGCTTCTTCGATATCAATTCGCTCGTCGGCCTCAGAATCGAGGACGAGCGGGTGTTCTACGCGACTCATCAGTTGGTGATGCGGTGGGTTGCCGAGGGCCGTGTCACGGGGCTTCGCGTCGATCATCCCGACGGCTTGCGCGATCCACTGCAATACTTTCAGCGCTTGCGGGCGGCGTGCCCCGATACCTGGATCGTTGCCGAGAAAATTCTCCTTGGCGCTGAGAGGCTTCGTGAATCGTGGCCGATCGAGGGTACCAGCGGCTACGATTTTTTGAACATCGCAGGCCGGCTGTTTGTCGATCCCGCCGGAGAGCAGCCGTTGACGGACTTTTATCGCGAGTTCACCGGTGAGTCGGCCGACTATCCAGCGCTGGTTCGCGCGCGCAAGCAGTTTTCGATGCGCGATACGCTGGGTAGCGAGATCAACACTCTCACGGCAATGTTGCTGGACCTCTGCGAAGCTGACCGCCTCCACCGCGACTACACCCGCCACGATGCGCACGAGGTTATCCGTGCGACGGTGGCGTGCGTGCCGGTTTACCGCACGTACGTTCGTGAGCCGCGCGAAGTCGCGCCCGAGGACGATTGTCAAATCTCGGCGGCGATCGAGGCAGGCAAAGCATATCGGCCGGACCTTGAGGCGCGATTGTTCGATTTCCTGCGCGATATCCTGGCGCTGCGGACCGGGGGAAAGTTGGGCGCCGAGTTGGCCCTTCGATTTCAACAGATTTCGGCCGCCGTGATGGCGAAGGGCGTCGAGGACACCGCATTTTATTCGTTCAACCGAATGCTTGCGCTCAACGAAGTCGGCGGCGAGCCGGATTGTTTTGGCGTCACGCCCGCGGAATTCCTCGCGTGGTGCCGCAAGATGCATCGTCACTGGCCGCTCACGATGCTGGCGACGTCGACCCACGACACCAAGCGCAGCGAGGATGTGCGGGCGCGCCTGTTTCTCCTGTCCGAGGAGCCCGAGCGATGGAGCCGCGCGGTGATGGAGTGGGCCGCGATAAACGAATGCCATCGCAGCGGCGAGATTCCCGATCGAAACATGGAATATCATCTCTATCAGAGCATGGTCGGCGCGTGGCCGATCGAAAAATCGCGAATGCTCGCTTATGCGGAAAAGGCGGCGCGCGAAGCCAAGGTCCATACGTCGTGGACCGATCCGGTGCCGGCATATGAGGATGCGGTGCGGAAGTTCATCGGCGGCATCTACGACGATCCGAGCTTCATCGAGTCGCTGAACAAGTTTGTTGGTTCGCTGATCTATCCCGGGCGGATAAATTCGCTGGCGCAAACGCTGCTGAAAATTACCGCGCCCGGGGTGCCGGATTTCTACCAGGGTTCAGAGCTGTGGAACCTCACACTGGTCGATCCCGACAATCGCCGGCCGCCGGATTTCGAGCTGCGCCGCCGTCTGCTCGCCGACCTCAGAAACGCAACGCCCGAACAGGTGATGGAGCGTATCGATGAGGGGATGCCCAAGCTGTGGTTGATTCGGCAGGCGCTCGCACTGCGCAAGCAGCGTCCGGAATGGTTCGGCAAAGAGGCCGGGATTGAGCAGCTCGAAGTTCGCGGTGAGCGCCGCGATCACGTCGTCGCTTTCATGCGCGGTGAATCCGTCGTGACGATTGTGCCGCGGCTGGTCGCGAAGCTGGGCGGCGATTGGCGCGACACGGAAGTCGAATTGCCGCGCGGCGAATGGACGAATCATCTGACCGGCGAGCGATTGCGCGGTAGCCGCATAAAGCTGCCCGAGCTGATGCGGCGATTTCCAGTCGTGTTGCTGGCGCGCGAGGGCGCTTCGCCGTGAATCGGCGCACGGTCTGGGCGCCATCGGCGGCAAGCGTCGCGATGGTTACAGCAAATCAGCGTGTCGAGATGCGTCGAGGGAGCGGCGGTTGGTGGCACGCCGAACTGGATCCCGAATTGGCGCGCGCCGACTACGCCTTTAGTCTCGACGGTGGGCCGCCGTTGCCGGATCCGCGTTCGCCGTCTCAGCCCAACGGCGTGCACGGAATGTCGCGCCCGGTCGATCATTCCAGCTTCGAATGGCGTCATGCGCAATGGCGGCCGGCTCCTCTATCGTCGGCGATCATTTACGAGTGCCACATCGGCACGTTTACGCCCGCGGGCACGTTTGACGCCGCCGCTGAGCGGCTCGCCTCCCTACGTGATCTCGGCGTTACCCATGTGGAGGTGATGCCGGTGAGCGAGTTCCCGGGCGCGCGCGGATGGGGCTACGACGGCGTCGATCTCTTCGCGCCGCATCATTCGTACGGCAGCCCTGACGCGATGAAACGCTTCGTGGATGCGGCGCACGGGCGCGGCCTCGGCGTTATTCTCGACGTCGTTTACAATCACCTCGGTCCGGAGGGGAACTATCTCGGCAAATTCGGTCCTTACTACACCGACCGATATCACACGCCCTGGGGCGAGGCGCTCAACCTCGACGATAGAGACAGCGACGAGGTACGGCGGTTTTTTTGCGACAACGCGTTGATGTGGCTGCGCGACTATCGCATCGACGGCCTGCGCCTGGATGCGATCCACGCAATTTTCGACTACTCCGCGATTCCCTTTCTCGAGCAACTCGGCGTGGAGGTTCACGGTCTCGAAGCCGAAGTTGGACGCCATCTGGTGGTGATCGCGGAAAGCGATCTCAACGAACCGCGAATCGTCACCCCGCGCGAAGCGGGCGGCTTTGGCCTGGACGCGCAATGGAACGACGATTTTCATCATTCGCTGCACACCATCCTGACCGGAGAGACCGCCGGCTACCTGGCGGACTTCGGCTCGATCGCGCAGCTCGCGAGATGCCTGACCCGCGGCTTCGTGTACGACGGTACATATTCGAAGAGTCGCCGGCGCAGGCATGGCAGACCGGTGCTCGGGCTGTCGGCGCATCGATTTATCGCGTTCACGCAGAATCACGACCAGGTCGGTAATCGCGCGATGGGCGAGCGTCTCGGACATCTCGTGAATATTGACCACCTCAAGATTGCGGCGGCGCTGCTGATGACCGCGCCGTTCGTTCCGATGCTGTTTCAAGGCGAGGAGTGGAACGCGTCGAGTCCGTTTCAGTATTTCACCGATCATCTGGACGTGGCGCTTGCGGAGGCTGTACGCAAAGGCCGCAAAGCGGAATACGGACCGTTCGTCGCCAATGCGTCGGAGATTCCGGATCCGCAGGCATCGCAGACTTTCGAGCGATCGAAACTCGATTGGGAAGAGCGCGAGCGCGGTGCGCATCGCGAGATCTTCGAATGGTATCGGCAGCTGATCGCTCTTCGCCGATGCATACCGGATCTGGAAGACGGACAACTCGATCTCGATGCGGTCGCATTCGACGAATCGGCGGGCTGGATCCGCATCCACCGCGGCGAGTCTGCTGTGATTTGCAACTTTGCGCCAGCTCCGCAACGCATACCTATCGGGCACGGTGCGGCAGGGTTGCACGTTTCTCTCGCGTCCAGGTCCGGGGTTCGCATCGATGATGCCGCGATTGAAATGCCGCCGGTTTCCGTCGCGGTCCTGGTGGCGAGAGATCGCGGTCCTTCAGCGGGAGCGTTCGAATGAGCAGCCCGATCGAGAACTATGCGCTGATCGGAAATCTGCGCACGGCGGCACTCGTCAATCGTACCGGTTCGATCGACTGGATGTGCATTCCGCGGTTTGATTCGGGCGCGTGCTTCGCATCGCTCCTTGGAACCGAAGAGAACGGACGATGGCTCGTGGCGCCGCAGGGCGGCGTCAAGCAGGTCCGGCGAAAGTATCGCGACGATACGCTCGTGCTTGAAACCGAATTCGAGACTGAGAGCGGCGTCGCGACGGTCGTCGACTTTATGCCGGTCGCCGAGCGGCCAGGGCAGGTCGATCTGATTCGAATCGTGAAGGGCATCCGCGGGCAGGTGCCGATGCGAACGGAACTGACTATCCGTTTCGATTATGGGCACACGATCCCGTGGGTGCGAAAACGCGACTATGGTATCAGCGCAATCTCGGGGCCGAACGCGATCGCGTTTCGAACAGCGGTTCCCTTGGACAGCAAGGACTTTACCACCATCGGCGAATTTACTATCAGCGAAGGTCAATCAGAGTCTTTCAGATTGACCGGGTATCCTTCGCACGAAGATGAACCCGGTGATGGTGATCCGCTCAGCAAGCTGTCGGCGACCGAGCAACGATGGCGCGATTGGGCGGGCCGATGCAGTTGCCAGGGCGAATGGCGCGACGCTGTAATGCGGTCGCTAATCACGCTGAAAGCTCTTACCTATACGCCAACCGGCGGCATCATCGCGGCGCCGACTACATCGCTCCCCGAATGTCTCGGCGGACCGCGTAACTGGGACTATCGATTTTGCTGGCTTCGCGATTCCACTTTTACGCTCTACGCACTATTGATTTCTGGCTATACGGATGAGGCGCGCGCGTGGCGCGAATGGCTACTCAGAGCAATAGCAGGTCATCCGCAAGATACTCAGATCATGTATGGAGTAGCGGGCGAACGAATGCTCACTGAGTTGGAGCTGCCGTGGCTCTCATGCTATGAGAAAAGTGCTCCAGTTCGTATTGGCAACGCCGCCCACGAGCAATTCCAGCTCGACGTGTACGGCGAGGTGATCGACACGCTGCACGTCGCGCGCAAATACAAACTGGAACGCAACGACGACGCCTGGCGGCTTCAGAGCGAGCTGATGGATTTCCTTGAGTCGGGCTGGAAGCAACCGGACGAGGGAATCTGGGAGGTGCGCGGCCCGCGCCGCGATTTCACGCATTCGAAAGTGATGGCGTGGGTGGCGGTCGATCGATCGGTAAAAGAGATTCGTCATGGCTTCGGCGACGGGCCGCTCGATCGATGGCTCGCATTGCGCGACGAGATCCATCGCGACGTCTGCGAACGTGGCTTCGACGTGGAGCGCAACGCTTTCGTTCAATACTACGGCTCGAAATCGCTGGACGCGTCATTGCTGATGATTCCGCTGGTCGGCTTTCTGCCGGCAAAGGATCCGCGTGTAGTCTCGACCGTAGCTGCAATTGAGCGCGAACTGATCTACAAAGGCCTGGTGCTCAGGTACCCGACCGAGACTGGCGTCGACGGACTTCCGCCGGGTGAAGGCGCGTTCCTGCCGTGCACGTTCTGGCTCGCTGATAACTATGCGCTCGCGGGCCGTATTCAGGAGGCGCGGGATCTGTTCCTGCGCCTGCTCGATCTGCGCAATGATGTCGGCCTGCTGTCCGAGGAATACGACCCCGCTCTTCGCAGGCAGCTCGGAAATTTTCCGCAAGCCTTTACCCATGTCTCCCTGGTCAATACGGCCCACAACCTCATGCCGGCTAAAGGCCCCGCTGAACATCGATCCGAGCATTGATCGATCGAACCGATGCGAGCCGATGCATCTATTGCGGACATCGACGCTGTCTCTAGCCCTGGTGCTTGCGATGCTTGTTGGGGGATGCCACAGCTCACCGGAGCCTGATCAGCTCAACATCGCGCTGGCGGTTTTCCCCGACGAAGCCGCGCGCTACGGAACGTTCGTCGCCAATTTCGAATCGCAACATCACGTGCATGTGAAAGTGTTCGCACAGACCTACACCGACATACTGCAAGCGATGCGGGTGCAAGCCGGGAGTCATGGAACGCTGGACCTGGTTGAACTCGATCTAGCGACACTTGGAGAAGCTCACGGGTACGCGCAGCCGCTGGACACCGTAGTATCGCCGCCGGCGCGGGGGTTGTTTTCGAAAGAAGCGTGGGATGCGGCGACCATCGATCGCCAACTCTACTTTGTTCCGCACCGGCTGATGTGGCAGGCAATGATCTACAATCGGGTCGAGGTGCCGAAGCCGCCTGCGACCTGGGCCGAGCTCGAGCGTTTCGCGCGCATGCACCCCGGCAGGCTCGCGCTGAAAGGCGCACGCTACGAGGGCGCTGTTTGCGATGTGATGCCCTTCGTATGGACGGCGGGCGGCAGCGAATGCGCGCCGGATTCGCCGGGCTCGCTCCGAGCGCTCGACTTTATCCGGCAACTCGCACCCGACTTGAACGACGAGTCCGGAGTGTTTCGCGAGATGTCGGTGCTCGAGGCGCAAGCTCGCGGATCGGTGTGGATCCATTTCAACTGGCCGTTTGCGATGGGCTATCTGCACGCGAAAGGCTTGGCGCCCAACGTGAATCTTAGTGCGCCAATTCCGGCGGGACCCGACGGTAGCGCCACTCCGCTCGGCGGCGGCTACCTTGCCATTCCGAATTCCGCGCCTCATCCGAAGCTCGCCGCGGAGTTCATTCGGTACCTGCTGACGGCGGATACACAAGCGAAGTTGAGCCGCGAACTCGGATGGTATGGCAGTGTTCCGCCGGCGCCGGGAAGCGAAGACGCGCAACTTTATGCCGGCTATACCGCGATGGGTGCGTTCGTGCGCGCGCGCCCGACGGTCGATTGCTACGCCGATCTGAGCGATCAGTGGCGGCGCGCAATTCGCGCCGTGCTGTTTAACGACACTGCGCCAGTTTCGGCGATCGCGTCGAACGTCCTCGACGCCGCCGACCGATGCGCCTGCACCGAATCCGCTCCAGGTTCACAGCTGTGAATGCCGCCGCAAGGAGGCTTCGGACGGTCTTCGTCGTCGTACCGTGCATCTTCATGATCGCAATGCTGGTGCTGCCGGCGTTGAATGGCCTGGTCGTTTCCTTCGATCATGACGGTCCTTCGCTCGCCAACTACCGGATTCTTTTCCACGATTCGATGTTCTTGCGCGCGCTCGCGAACAACCTGCTGGTGCCGTTCGGGAGTGTCGTCGTCGAATTTATACTCGGACTCGCGTTGGCATTGACGTTGACGGCGCGCCGCAACCGCTCCGCATTGATCGAAACTGCCGCGATACTGCCATTTGCGATCCCCGAAATCGTGATTCTGACGCTCGCGCGCTATATCTTTATGCCGCGCGGATATCTGAACGGCGCTATCGCAACGGCGGGGATGCCCGCGCTTCCGTGGCTCAGCCCGCGCAGCCCGCTCGCGATGCTCACGGTCATCGTGGTTGACGCGTGGCATGTAACTCCGGTCGTGATGCTGATGTTGATGGCGGGGTTGCAAACAATCCCGGACGAGCTCTACGAAGCGGCGCGTCTCGACGGCGCTGGAACTTTCGCCACTTTCAGGTTCGTGACGCTCCCGATGCTGATGCCGGCAATCGTTGGCGCACTGATCCTGCGCGGCATCGACGCGCTGAGGATTTTTTCAACTGTGCTCGTACTCACTGGGCCAGAGGGAGTTCCCGTGCTTTCGACCTATTCGTACAGCTTGTGGGATGACGCTCAGAAACCGCACGAAGCGATGGCGGCCTCGATGATCCTTGCGCTGATGGTGACGGTGATCGGCTTCGGCGGTCTGTTGCTTGCGCGCCGATTCTCGCGCGACGATGGAGCCCTGGCGTGAACAATCCGGCACGCGGCGATCGTATCGGGGATCTTTTGCAAGCGGCGCGCTTCGCGCTGAACGCGTTCGTGCTCATAGCTGCCACGTTGCCGCTCTACCTGCTTGCGAAACAGTCGGTAACCCCGGAACTCGAAACCTTTGCGTGGCCGCCGCATTGGATGCCGCATCATCTGACACTCGCGCACTTCATCAGCGTGTTTGCGGTCAACGAACTTCGCAGCGCCGTGCTGAGGAGTTTGGGCGTCGCCACTATCTCTGCCGTGATCGCAACTTTGCTTGGCGCGATGCTTGCGCATGCGATGGCGCGCAGCTCGTTCGCGCAGGGCGTCGGGTTTTCGACGGTATCCGGTATTCGGCTGTTACCGATGATTGCCGTGGCGATTCCGCTCGGGATAATTCTGGCGAGTGTTGGAATCTACGACACGCCAAGCGGAATCGGGCTGGCGATTGTGCACGCCGCGCTCGCGATACCCACCGCCGCGCTGACGTTGTACGCGTCCTTCGTTGCGATTCCTCTCGAGATCGAAGAAGCGGCGTGGATCGACGGTGCGTCGCCGCTGCGGATTTTTCTGACGATCGACCTGCCACTGGCGCGCGCTTCGATCGCGACGGCGTTAATCCTTTGCTTCATCCTGAGCTGGGATGAATTTGGATTTGCGTTGCTCGTGCAGCAGACTAATCGCACGCTTCCGCCGCTGCTTTACTACTATACCGTGTTCGGAAACGTCGGCCCCGCCAGTGCACTCGCGCTGCTTATGATGATTCCGGCGGTCTGCGTCGTCGTCGCGCTGGGTCCGTCCTTGCGGGGAGCTTTGACTGCGGGGAGTTCGCGCTAGGCGGATGCATGGATGACCTCGTCCTTCGCAGCCTGACGCGCAGTTTCCCCTCTGGTGGAGGCGTTTTCGACATTTCTCTCACCGTGCAAAGCGGAGAATTTCTGGTCCTGCTCGGTCCGTCGGGATGCGGTAAAACTACCTTGCTTCGGCTGATCGCCGGCCTGGAATTTCCTGACAGCGGGGAAATTCAAATTGGCGAAGCGAACGAGGCCTCGAATAAGACGCATCGCGAGTCGATTGCGATGGTGTTTCAGAATTTCGCGCTTTATCCGCACATGACGCTGTTTCAGAACATCGCGTTTCCGTTGAAGCTCCGGCACGTCGCGCGGGAAGAGACCGAACGGCGCGTGAAGGAGAGCGCTGCCAAGGCGGGACTCACTGTGGATCTCAAAAGATTTCCGCGCGAGCTGTCGGGCGGCGAACGGCAACGCGTCGCGCTCGCCCGGGCGCTGGTGCGCGAGCCGGAAATTATCCTGATGGACGAGGCGCTCGCGAGCCTCGACGCACAATTGCGCGCGTCGCTGCGGCTCGAGCTGAAAGAGTTTCAGCGCCGCACCGGGCGTACCTTCGTGTACGTGACTCACGACCAGGTCGAAGCGCTAGCGCTGGCAGACCGGCTGGTGGTGATGCGCAAGGGAAGGGTCGAGCAGGTCGGAGGACCTCAGGAGATTTTCGATTGCCCGCAGAGCGAATTTGTCGGCACCTTCGTCGGCAACCCGCCGATGAACGTTTTCCTCGCGGAGAAGGCATCGACCAGCGGAAGCCTCACCGTCAACGGCGTCGATTTCAAAATCAAACCGCCTGAAGGGAGTCCTGCGGAAATCAGGGTCGGAATTCGCCCCAACGATCTAAGCACGGAAGAAGGGCAGGGCCGCGGATCGATCGAGGTCGTGGTCGGGAGTGTTGAGTTCTCGGGCGCAACCTACATCGTGTACGCGAAGCTTGGAGATTCTCCGATTTGCACTGAATTGCCGCGACGCGTCGAAGTCGGCGCGCGTTTGAAGCTGTTTTTTGACACGGCAAGAGTGCATCTCTTTGATCCGTCAACGGGTAAGCGTCTCGAGCCCGCCTGATTCGCGCGACAGCGATTCAAGCTAGTTATCGAAAGCATGCTGGCGGCCGTGACGTCTGCGAGCGCGGGCGTAACGTAGATTTTGTTGTTGCTGGTGCTGCTGCCACGCCCATAGTCCAACGGCAAGTGCACCTACGACCGCGGCGCCGATCAGAGCCGTGCGCTGCGAGTTCGGATCAGCATAGCGATAGTTCCACTCCTGCGATGGCACGCTTTGAGGGTAATAGCTTTGCGGAGGGATGGCTTGCGGCGAATATCCCGGTTGGGGAACGGCTGCACCCGAAGGTCCATTGTTGTTCTGACGCATGTAGTCATCGATACTGCCGACACCGGAAGGGAGATTCGCCTGGGCCAACTGGACAGGAGTGTCGTCGACTCGTGCCGCCGTTGCATAGCCGTTGAACGCGAGCGAAGTGTCAGCGAAGGTCGACGCATTCGGCAATGCGACAGTCGAAATCGTTATCAGTGCGACCAGGAAAGCGCACGAAACACGGCAATGACGATGATCAACTGCTCGGTCCTGAATTTCCTGTGGTGCTCGCAAGACAAACGCTTCCACTCGCCGATGGCCCACTCTAATAGACGCGGTGGCTGAGGATCGGTTACGTCACTCGGCCGGCGGAGGGAACCTCGAACCAAATAGTCCCCAACGGCGGCAGCCTTAGCGACAGCGAATACTGAAGTCCATGCCACGGGATTTGCTGCGCGGTCACCGCGCCCGCATTGCCCTGATTGCTCCCGCCGTAGAGGGTCGAGTCACTATTGAGAATTTCGTGATAGACGCCGGGCGCCGGAACACCGACGCGATAGCCGGTGCGCACGATGGGCGCGAAATTACATATGCAGATCAGTTTGCGGCCGCTGGACGGTGCGATCCGCATGAAGGCGATTACGTTCTCATCCGAGTTGTTCGCATCGATCCATTGGAAACCCGCGGGCAGATGATCCGCTTCCCACAGCGCCGGCTCGGCGCGATAGATGCGATTGAGATCGCGAATCAGGTTCTGCACGCCGCGATGATCGGATTCATCGAGCAGATTCCAATCCAGGCTGGCGTCATGATTCCATTCGCGCCACTGGCCAAACTCGCCGCCCATGAAAAGGATTTTCTTCCCCGGCCGTGCCCACATGTATCCAAACAGCGCGCGCAGGTTGGCGAACTTCTGCCAGCGATCGCCGGGCATCTTGTCGAGCAGTGAGCGCTTGCCATAAACGACCTCGTCGTGAGACAGCGGCAGCACGAAGTTTTCGAACCACGCGTAAACGAAGCCGAAGGTCAGATCGCGATGATGAAAGCGCCGGTAAATCGGCTCCTTGCTGAAGTAGTCGAGCGTGTCGTGCATCCATCCCATGTCCCACTTGAAGCCGAAGCCAAGACCGCCGACATACAACGGGCGGCTGACTCCGGGCCATGAAGTGGACTCTTCGGCGATCATCATCACGTCCGGATGGCGCGCATAGATCTGCTGATTGAGCTCCTTGAGAAATGAAATCGCCTCGAGGTTCTCGTTGCCGCCATGGATATTCGGAATCCACTCGCTGTTCTTGCGCCCGTAGTCGAGGTAGAGCATCGACGAGACGGCGTCGACGCGAATCCCGTCGGCATGAAATTCTTCAAGCCAGTACTTCGCGCTGCCCAGCAGAAAACTCCGCACTTCGTTGCGGCCGAAATTGAAAATGAAGGTGTTCCATTCGGGATGGAAGCCCTGGCGAGGATCGATATGCTCGTACAGCGCGCTGCCGTCGAAGCGCCCGAGCCCAAACGCATCCGTTGGGAAATGTGCGGGAGTCCAGTCGAGAATCACTCCGATGCCATTCTGGTGCAGGCAGTCGATCAGGTAACGAAAGTCGTCGGGCGATCCGTGGCGGGCAGTAGGGGCATAGTAACCAGTCGTCTGATATCCCCAGGAACCGGTGAACGGATGCTCCATCACCGGAAGGAATTCGACGTGCGTGAAGCCGACGTCGGCGAGATATCCTGCGAGTTGCGAGGCAAGTTCGCGATAGCTGAGCGGCCGGTTGCCCTCTTCGGGAACCCGCCGCCAGGACCCGAGATGCATCTCATATATGGCAACCGGTTTGCGCAGTGGGTCGCCGCTGTTTCGCTCGGACATCCATTTGGCGTCATCAAATGAGTAGTCGGACTGATATACTCTGGATGCGGTAGCAGGCGGGTTTTCAGTAGCTAATGCAAATGGGTCACTCTTAATAGTCAGTTCGCCCGCATTAGTACGAATCTCGAATTTGTATCGCGTCCCGGCCGGCAGATCGGGGACGAAGATTTCCCAGACACCGGAGTTGCCGAGCATTCGCATCATGTCGAGCCGGCCGTCCCAGCTATTGAAATCGCCGACCAGGCTGATGCCATCGGCATTAGGCGCCCACACTGCGAAGGACGTTCCTTGCACACCTTGCAGTTCGCGAACGTGAGCGCCGAGCTTGTCCCAGATCCGTTCGTGCTTTTGCTCGGCCCACAAATGCAGGTCGAGCTCGCCGAGCGTCGGCGGGAACGGGTACGGGTCGCGAATCGTCACGACAAAGTCGCCCGGATAGTGAACCCTGACCTGGTACGGAAAGACTTGCCTCATTCCCGATACAAGAATCTCGAACAGTCCCGGTTCGGGCCGCATGAGCATCTCGCGCGGCGGCTCGCCGTCAACGATTAGAAATATTTTCTGAGCGTCGGGACGATACGCGCGCACAATCACTCCGCGATCTGTCGGATGCGCGCCAAGAATCGAATGCGGGTCGTGATGCCTGAGCGCCAGCAGGCGCTTCAGTTCCTCGACTGGAATATTTGAAACCGCCGGGTCGCTCGATTTCGGGAGCCGCTGGTTATGCTCGCGGACTTTCATGGATTCCGGGTTTGGGCACAATCAGGTTTTGAGTATTGTTACTCTCGAGCCCGAGCAACTGACCAATACTGAGTAATGGAATCAATAGCCAGTCGGGACGATTGTTGAGTTCGTAACCTAGTTCGTAAATAGCCTTGTCCATTACGAATGCGTCGAGCAGGATGCTGAGCTCGTCATCGTTTTTCGGTATGAATGACGCGTGACCGGCCGCTTCCAGGTAGCCTTTAAGCAACGCCCATGACGACCAGGTCCGCCAAAAGTTCGCCCACGGCTCCATGCCGGCAAAATTGAAGTCGCCCAGGGCGCCGGTTCGCAACTGCTCGATTGTCGACGTAAGCGCTGCGTAGTGAAACGAGCGCAGCATCCCGGCAACGTCTCTCAATGCGGCGCGCTTGAGACGGCGCTCGCTCAATGGACGCGCAGGCTCGCCCTCGAAATCAATGATCGCGAAGTCCCTGCCGGTGTAAAGAATCTGCCCGAGATGCAAGTCGCCGTGAATGCGCATTCGGTCCACACTCAAGCGGCAGCGGAGGAAAGCGTCGAATCGTGCGGCGATCTCCGGCTGATGCGAAGCGACCAGCTGCGCCTGATCGCGCAAGTCTTTTGGAACGATCGACGCGCGATTGTTGAGCATGCGCATCACTCGGGCGAGCAAATTCTGCATCGATTGAAACGTCGAACGCTGGTAGAGGGTCGAGTAGGGTTCAGGTGCGAAATCGGGATCATCGGCTGTGGAAGCCAACGCGAGATGAAGTTCGGCGAGCCGCTTGCCCATCAATCGTGCCGCGTCGAGATAGTGACCAATCAACTCGGCAGCCACCGGATTCGGTTCCGTCAGCGCCAGCAATTCGACCAGCGTCTTCTCCATCGCGGGCGCCGGTTCCGACCTGGTCGCAGCGTTTTCGAGAAAACGGTGCAATTCTCCCAGCGTGAACTGCCACGCGTCGCCCTCATTGGGGACGAAGCCCTGCAGCACCGCGATGTTCCTTCGTTCGCCGCTCGCGGAACTGTAGTCGATCCATCCAGCGAGCGGGGGGACGTGGGAAAACAGCGCATGGGTAGTCAGGAAGCGACCAATCTCGAGGTCAGGATTCAAGCCGGCTTCGATGCGGCGAAAAAGTTTGATGATGAACCGGTCACCGTATACGACCGAGCTGTTGCTCTGTTCCGTCTTGAGGATGCGGGGTTCGAGCCGCGATTCGGGATCGCCGCGCAACTGATGAAACGCCTGGGTGGCGCCCGGCAGAAGCTCGCCTACCGAGCCTCGGTGACGCCGGCGCCTGGCGATGATCTCGAGTAGCGCATTCAGAAAATCCGGATCGACTGCCGCATCGAAAAGGATTCCGTCGCCGTCGCCGTTGCGTCCCGAACTAGTCACTTCGGCAATGACGTGTTCCGGCCACCGCGAACGCACATCGCGCGCCCGATCTCCAATAGCTATAGCCAGTGGCAACAAGTAGGTTTCAGGTTCGGCATTGGAGTATTCGACGTTCAGCAGCGTAAGTTGCGGAACGGCTGGTCCCTCCGACATTGGCATCGACTCCGCGAAGTGTACCGCGGTCACGGTTCGGGACTTTGCGCGGAACCATCGGCAATGCTGCAGGTAACCTGGTAAGAGTCGTTCGAGTTGCTGACGTGAGTCGCCACGGAGGATACCGTCGAAGCTCGCATTCAACTCGATGCGCGGAATTTCGTACTCCGATCGGTCTGCTGTGGCAGTGGTCTTTGGAGGTTCGATCGAAAACCAGAAGAAGGCATGCGGTCCGAGCGTGAGAAGATAGGGTAGATCGCCGATAGCCGGAAAAGGCGTGCGGCCGAACAACTCGATCGGCGTCATGCCCTTGAACTTTGCGAGATCGAGCTCAACGTATTGAACGAATCGCGAAAGATTGGCGACTACCAGAATGTTTTCGTTTTCATAAGCACGAATGAAGGCCAGCACGTGTGAATTCTCAGGACTGAGAAACTGCATCGTGCCGCGGCCGAATGCCTTATGCTGTTTGCGCAGGGCGAGCAACCGACGCATCCACCAAAGCAGCGAATGTCGATTGCTCTCGTGCGCTTCGACGTTGGTACTTTGGTAGTGGTACTCGGGATCGATGATCACGGGCAGGATGAGACGCTGCGGATTGGCCGCGGAAAATCCGGCGTTGCGATCCGCGCTCCATTGCATCGGGGTACGCACTCCATCCCGATCGCCCAGGTACACGTTGTCTCCCATTCCAATTTCATCGCCGTAGTAAATGACCGGCGTTCCCGGCAATGAACACAGCAAAGCATTATTCAGTTCAATAGTACGTCGATGATTACCCAGCAGAGGTGCAAGCCGCCGGCGAATACCCAGATTGACTCTCATTCGCGCGTCCTGCGCGTAAGCGCGATACATATAATCGCGCTCTTCGTCAGTAACCATTTCGAGCGTCAGTTCGTCGTGATTACGCAGAAACAATGCCCACTGGCATGTAGGATCGATCTCCGGGGTCTGCGCCCAGATGTCGGTTAGGGGAAACCGATCCTCCATTCGTACCGACATGAACATTCGAGGCATCAGGGGAAAGTGGAACGCCATGTTGCATTCCTTGCCTTCCGCCAGGTACGCGACGGCGTCTTCCGGCCACTGATTAGCCTCGGCCAGCAGCATTCGGCCGGGGAATCTCTCGTCTATATATGATCTCAATTCTCGCAGGAATGCGTGGGTTTCGGGCAGATTCTCGCAATTCGTTCCTTCGCGCTTGAAGATATAGGGAACCGCGTCGAGCCGGAGACCGTCGACGCCCATACCCAGCCAGAAGGAGATCACTTTTCGAATTTCGCGGATGACTGCCGGGTTGTCATAGTTCAAATCCGGCTGATGCGAGTAAAACCGATGGAAGTAGTACGCCTTGGCAAGCGGATCGAATGACCAGTTGGACGGCTCGAAGTCCTGAAAAATTATTCGCGCGTCCTTGTAGCGCTCGGGCGTGTCACTCCAGACATAGTAATCGCGAAATACACTTCCAGCCGGTGAACGGCGCGCGCGTTGAAACCATTCGTGACGATCCGAAGTATGATTCAGTACTAGTTCAGTGACTATCTTCAGATCGCGGCGATGCGCCTCGCGAATAAATATTTTGAAGTCGCGCAAAGTCCCGCATGAAGGATGGATATTGGTGTAGTCGGCGATGTCGTATCCGTCGTCACGCATCGGCGACGGATAAAAAGGCAGCAGCCAGAGAGTGGTGACTCCCAGCGAATGCAGGTAATCGAGTTTTGCCGTCAGGCCGGGGAAGTCGCCGATACCGTCGCCATTGCTGTCGTAAAAGGAACGGACGCGCAGTTCATAGAAAATAGCGTCCTTGTACCATAGAGGATCGGACGCCGAACCGTTTTTAGGCTGTTGCTTGGTGGGCACGTGTGGAACTCAGAGACGCCCTTCGACGCGCAGGATATGGGCAGGCTCGACACCAGGATCGAGTCGCACGTAGTTATGTTCGGACCACACATACTTCGCACCGGTCAACAGATCCGTGACTCGATAACTTCCGCCAGGTGCTATGCCAACCACCTCCGGGGGCACATGCGCGGTGCAGTAATGCGCGTTCGATGGATCCAGATTAACGGCCACCAGGATGACATTGTTCCTGTCCGGGGTAGCTTTCGAGAAGAACAGAATTTGATCGTTGTCAGTGCTCAGAAACCGCAGGTTGAGGAACTGTTGAAGCGCAGGATTGTCGCGACGAATCGTGTTAACCCGCCCGATGAACTCCTTGATATTTCCTGGTCGGTTCCAATCGCGGACCTTGTACTCGTACTTCTCGGAGTTGAGGTATTCTTCGGTGCCGGGCACCGCTTCGTTCTCGCACAGTTCATAGCCGCTGTAGATGCCGTAGGAGGGGGATAGAGTTGCTGCCAGTACCAGCCGCATCTTGAAAGCCGCGCGTCCGCCGGTTTGCAGTACCGGCGCGAGAATGTCGGGAGTGTTGGTAAAGAAGTTGGGCCGGAAATACTCCTTCATGGGTGTCTGCGTCAGCTCTGTCAGATACTCAGTCAATTCGAACTTGGTATTGCGCCAGGTGAAGTAGGTATACGACTGAGTAAAGCCGGCTTTGGCCAGCGCCTTCATCATCTTCGGACGGGTAAACGCTTCAGCGAGGAAAATCACTTCCGGATTGGTGGCCTGCACTTCATTGATTAGCCAGTTCCAGAATTGCACCGGCTTGGTATGCGGATTGTCGACGCGGAAGATCTTCACGCCATGCTCGCGCCAGAATCTCACCACCCGCATCAGCTCCTCGAGCAATCCGCGCTGATCGGAGGTATCGAAATCGATTGGATAAATATCCTGGTATTCCTTGGGCGGGTTCTCGGCATACTTGATGCTGCCGTCGGGGCGATGTTGAAACCAATTCGGATGCTCGCGGACCCATGGATGGTCAGGCGAGCATTGGATTGCAAAATCGAGTGCCACCTCGATTCCAAGACGGTTGGCCGCCGCGTTGAAGCGATCGAAATCGCCGATCGTGCCGATCGCCGGCTCAATCGCAGTATGCCCGCCGGCCTCACTACCAATCGCCCACGGACTGCCGGGAGAATTCGATCCGCCGTTCAACGCATTGCCCGGACCCTTGCGATTCGTGTGGCCGATCGGATGAATCGGCGCCAGGTACACAACGTCGAAGCCCAGGTCGCGAAGCTCGGGCAGCCGGCGCTCGGCGTCGCGGAAGGTGCCGGGCTTCCCGGGCGCAACGCCCTGCGATCGGACGAACATCTCGTACCACGTACCAAATCGAGCCTTCTCGCGATCGACGACGAGCTCCAGTAGCGGTTCGAATCGCGTCAGACCGGATCGCTCGCCGACGCGCTCCGCCGCAACAGAAATGTTGGCCTCGCTGACGATCGCGAGCGCCGTCGCGCCATCGTTTGTTTTCCGCAATCGCGCGAGTGTGCGCTCGAACAATTCGCGATCAGCTCGATCCGCGCGCGAGCTCATTTTTTCGACGAGTGCGATACCCTCGAGAACATCGGACGCCACCGGCCGCGCAGCCTTCACTTTCTTGGTGAAATCCGCGAGCCACGTAGCAAACAGGTCAGTCCATGCTTCGATGGTGAAAACGTAGCGAGCATTTTCGGTGGGGCAGAACTCGCCGCGCCAGCGATCGTTGTCGAACGCAGCCATCGAAGCCTCGTCGAAAACCTCGTCCCGTTTGCGGCGCCATTTGACCGCGGCGCGCAACACCTGATGCCCGTCACGAAAGATATCCGCCTCGACGACGCATGACTCGCCCGCAATCCGCTTCGCCGGATAGCGGCCTCCTTCGACCGAAGGCGTTACGTCTTCGATTATGATGTGGTTGAGCCGCCGCTCGGGCGAGACGATCTGAGAATCAGTTCGAGTTTGATACGAAGGCATCGCCGACATCTACAAGGGCCGCAACTCACATTATAACGAGATGCGCGGCCGGCAGTTCAACCCGATTCGGCGCTGCGGCGTGAACTTAGCACTAAATGTGGACCGACGCGGTAGATCGGGAGATCTTACACGCCCGTCAGCCGATCAGAGCGAGGCCAGTCGTTGATGGAATCCGCGTATTGCTTGCGGTTCCAGCGACAACCCTCGCGTTTGCTCGTTGAAGAGCCTGGCGTACGCGCCTCCGCGTCGCATCAGATCCGCGTGCCTGCCCGTCTCGACGATGCGTCCGTTACCCATGACGACGATCAGGTCGGCGGTAACCGCGCTGCGCAGGCGATGCGCGATCAGGAATACCGTTCGGCCAATCATCAGCAGCTCCATTGCTCGATGAATCTGATTCTCCGATTCCGAGTCCACCGCCGATGTCGCTTCGTCGAGGATTACGATCTTCGAGTCCTTCAAAAACGCGCGCGCGATCGCGAGCCGCTGACGCTGGCCACCGGAAATCTTGAAGCCTCGTTCCCCAATGATCGTATCCAGTCCGTCGGGCAGGCTTTCGACGAACTCTCGCAGGTTAGCCATCTCGAGCGCGTGAAGGAGCATCTCGTCGGTCGCATCGGGGCGCGCGTAGCGCAGGTTATTCCTGATACTGGCGCTGAACAGCAGCGCGTCCTGCGCGACCAGCGCGACGTGCTCGCGCAACGACTTGAGCGTGTAGTGACGAACATCCCGGCCATCGATCAGAACGCGGCCGCGTGTCGCTTCATAGAACCGCGGAATCAGACTCGCCATCGTCGTCTTGCCCGCGCCGGACCGTCCGACCAGCGCGACCCGGCAGCCGCCGGGAACGTGCAGATTCAGGCCTTCCAGAGCCGGCCTGGGCGACACCCCATTGCGTGCGCCATAGCTGAAGGACACATCGTCGAACTGAACGGATCCGCTGCGCACCGCAAAAGGACGGCTGAGCGCGTGATCGGTTATCTCGGGTTTCAGATCGAGAAACGCAAAGATGCGCTCGATGGCCGCCATCGAGGCGGAGAACACAACCGACAGTTGGGCGAATCGTTCCAGCGGCAGATAGAGAAATCCGAGATACGAGAAAAATGCGACCATCGTACCGAGTGTCATGGTGCCCCGGATGATCATGAGCGCACCGACCCAGATGACCACCGTCGGCGCGGCGCGAGTCAGTAGCTGAATCAGCATCTCCTGGCGCGCTGCGAGTTTCACCTTGTCGATCGTGCGTTGCAGCAGCCGCTCGGTCTGTCCGCGGAATTGCTCGACCTCGAGGTCCTCGCGGCACAAAGATTTGATCGTACTCGCGCCGACCACCCGTTCGTGAACTTCGCCGGAAATCTCTGCGACCGTCTCCTGCATCCGATGACTCACAGATTTGATCCGGGGCGCGAAGAATCGCATGAACGCGACCCACAGCGGCGAGATGCAAAGCGCCACGAGTGCGAGATGCCAGTTGAGTGCCAGCAACGCGACCACCACCAGCGTCAGCGAGACCCCGTCCATCCAGACGTCGATCAGCGCGGACCCTACCAGTTCATTAGCCTGCTGAACGTCATTGAGGACGCGCGAGACAATCGCACCGCTCGGGTTCTGATCGAAGAACGAATGCGGAAGACTTTGCAGATGCGAGAACAAGCGCCTCTGAAGGTCGAAAATCAGCTGGTTGCCGGCCAGGCCCGCCCAATAGTTGCGATAAAAGCTGGCGATCGACTGAAGTGCGTACAGCGCCAGCATCACCACACTTAACGCGGCCAACTTGTTGGTAGGAGTCGCGGCATAACCAGCCAGCCCGGAAAGTCCAACGCACCATCCGTCGATCAGTCGCATGATGCCGTCAAATTTGGGCGGCGAACTAAGCAGAACGTCGATGACGTATTTGAAGGCAAGCGGAAACGCCAGCGGCAGCGTGAACTTGCCGACGCCCATCAACGCGGCGCCGATCACCAAACGCAGATATGGCTTAACGAATCCGACGAATCTAAAAATTACCGAGTTTGAAAATTTTTCCGGGTCCGGATTCATACAATCCCTCAACGAATTCCTCAAATGAAACGGGGTGTGCCGGGCAGAAAACTCGGCCTTCATTGGAAAGCAACGTGCATGCCTTATCGCGGGCCTTGAATTCTCGTGAGATTTTGGGAGTAGGCAGCCTGCAAGGCGGATCGTGTGAAATTTTAGGGTCCTGAATCGTCGGGCTTAGTAACCGATATGGAAAGGTGAAGAGCCGCTGACTCGATGCCAACAAAAATGTGTTGGCGCGGATTTCGCTTGAATTTGCGGCGGAGTGCTCAGTGGCGAAGCAAAAGGTCAAAACGAAGGCAGTAAACGACGCTTCCGCGCAACGGCCGAGATCGAGCACCACCGTCGGCGCCATCGTCATTCTGCTGCTCTACCAGGGCTACACGCTGTCGATCGTCGGTATCGCGTCGCCGTGGATCGCGAAAAGTTTTGCGCTGGATGAGGGCAAGCTCGCGAGACTTTTTGCGTGGATGGCGATATCCGCGTTTGGCTCGCTGCTGCTCGCGCGGGTGGCCGATCGCGTCGGACGCCGGCCAGTGATTCTCGGCGCTCTGCTGCTCGCCCCGCTCTTTTCCTTCGGAGCCGCGCTGGCGCCCACGGCTGGAGCGTTTGCTGCGTGCGAGATAATGGTTTCGGCACTGCTTGGCGGATCAGTCTCGTCGGCGATCGTGTTGCTCGCCGAGGAACTACCGGTCAAGCAGCGCGCTCGAGGCCAGGCGGTCGTGGCCTTGGCCAGCGCAATCGGCGGCGTCCTTGGCTATCTGATCATTCCGGCGCTGCTGGCATGGAACTATTCGTGGCGATGGCTCCTGGCGCCGTCGGCAGCCGGCATCCTGCTGGTAGTGCCGGTGGCCATGATGCTGCCGGCGCAATCGAAATGGTCGAGCGCCGTTTCGAGTGGAAGCGCGAAGCGCAGTCACTTCTACGATATTTTTCACCCGATCTATCGGCGCCGCTCGATCGCATTACTGACCTGCGCCGCGCTCGACACGATCGCCGGCACCGCGGTTAACGGCTGGCTCTACTATCAAGCAGTCTCGATCCTCGGCCTCTCGCCAGTAGCCGCAAGCACGCTGGTGGTTACCGGAATGGGCGTGGGCATGATCGGATTTCCGCTGGGAGCGTGGACCTCGGAGCGGTTCGGACGCGTGCCGACGGTGTTCTATATGGGCGGCGCGGCATGGCTCGGCGCGTTCGCGTTTTACTACGGTCCGCCCACGTTCGTAAGTTGGCCGTTCATGTGGCTGGTCGTCGTGTATTGCTGGTTTAAAATCGCGTCCGACGTGATGACCGTCGGCGCGAACTCCGCCGCGACCGAACTTTTCCCCGCTGCGCTGCGCACCACCATGATCGGAGCGCAGGGAATAACTGCGGCGGCGTTCTCGATGCTCGCGCAGGTGCTGATCGCCGCGTTGATCGGACCGTTTGGCGGACTCGCGAGCGTCATTCGCTACCTGGCATTGCTCGGAATTCCGAGCGCCATCATCTTCGGGCTCTTCATCGATGAAACCCGCGGCCTGACGCTCGAGCAATCGGCGCTCGAGGATCAATGGAATGAAGTTCGACACAACCCCTGGCCAGCGGAGGCCGAAAATCCGCGCCAGGCGGCCGATAGGTGAGGGGATGAGAGAAGGCTTCAAAGTTTCACTCTTTGCGCGGAGCACGGGTGCGAGCCTTCTGTGCGCGATCGCTCTCGGCATCTTCTCGCCAACGCCTTGTGCGCAAGGACGCGAGCCCGCCGGCAGTGCGCGGGAGGCGTCGCCTACATCGACGATCACGCCGGCGGCCTTGAAAGCGATTGTCCTGATCGAGGGTGGCACCGGCTCCGTCGATCGGCCCACCGGAGACACTCCGGGCGTGCTCAGTTCAGCCGAGATTTACGATCCCGCGCTGCGCCGGTTTCTGCCAATCGCCGCGATGAACGAGAGGCGCGATCAATTCTCGGCGGCGGCGATCGGAATCGACAAAGTTCTGATCGTCGGCGGCATCAACACTCTGCTGGTCCCTTTGAACGTGTTTCCCGGACCGGCGATGCCGTGGATTTTGCGTTCCGCCGAAGTCTTCAATTCGGGCGACGGCAAATTCGTTGCGGTGCCGAGCATGAAATATTCCCGCGACGAGCCGACTGTCACGCCTTTGCAAAACGGCAAAGTGTTGATCGTGGGCGGTGACTCGCCGGCCGCCGAGCTCTACGATCCAGCGTCGAACACGTTTGCCGAAACCGGTGCGATGGCGTCGAGCCGCCACGGTCAAACCGCGACCTTGCTGCGCCGCGGCGGCGTGTTGATCGCCGGCGGTGGATTGCAGAAAGTCGAGGTTTACGATCCCGCTACCGGAAAGTTTCAGTTCGCCGGAAAGCTGGACGACAATCGCCTCTATCACACCGCGACGCCGCTCGGTGATGGGCTCGTTCTGATCGCGGGCGGTTGTCCGTTCGCCAGGAGCAGCGCAGTTGACACCAGCGAAATCTTCGACGAAGTGGGCCGAGCCGTCAGCCCCGGACCCAAGCTGACTCAGAGCCGTGCCGGACATACCGCAACGCTCCTTGCTGACGGACGCGTTCTGCTCGCGGGTGGACGCGCCGACAAATCGTCCGAGTTTTACGATCCGGAATCGCACCAGTTTGTCGCCGGACCCGAGATGGTCGAAGCTCGTTCCGGACATTCGGCTACGCTCTTGCCGGACGGAACGGTGCTGCTCGCGGGCGGATGGGATCCGGACTACAAGCCGCTCTCCAGCGCCGAAATTTTCGATCCTGTGGCGAACCGATTCGTTACCACCGGCCAGATGACCGAAGCGCGCGCGGGCCACAACGCGACGCTCATCTTTGGCCGCGAGCCCATCGCCTGGATACGTCCGACACCATCAGCAACTCCGACTCCGTCGGAAACTCCGACCGACACTCTGACTCCGACCCCGTCGGCAACTCCAACCGATACTCTGACACCGACCAATCGCCCGACGCCGTCCGCTACAGGAACGCCGCGGCAGTAGACGAATCAGACTTCGACGCGAATGTCGCCTGACTTTTCTTTGACTTCGATCGCGGCGCCATTCGGACAACGCCGCAGCTCGAACGAGACGCGGCCGTCGCCGACTCGCAGCTTATCGATGCTGAGCCAATCCAGCCACGATGGAATTGAGTGGGTGTCGAAAACAACGCGCCGCTCGAAGCCGAGCACGCGCATCCCAAGCATCGCTTGCAGGATCATGAACACGCTCGCCGCCGACCATGCTTGCGGATAGCACGCCACCGGATACGGAACCGGCCCGAGACCAATCTCGCGCCGGAAGCCGCAGAAAAGTTCAGGCAAACTCGAACTGTTGAGTTGTTCCGACGCGTCGAACAGACCTTCGAGCACCTTGAGCACGCCTGCATGATCTCCGGCGCGCGCGAGTCCGAGCGCAGCCATCGCGTTGTCATGCGGCCACACCGAACCGTTGTGATAGCTCATCGGGTTGTAGCGTTTCTCACTGCCCGAGAGCGTGCGGATTCCCCATCCGGAGTACATGTCATCGGCGAGCAGCCGCTTGCACATGGCGGCCGCGCGATCGCCATCGACGATCCCCGTCGCGAGACAATGACCGCCGTTCGAAGTCATCACGCGGCATGGGCGGCCCTCGCCGTCGATAGCCAGTGCAATCATGCCCTCCCGATCGAGCCAGAAGTCCCGCTCGAAAGATCGTTTCAGCGCTGATGCGCGCGTAAGCAGACGATCCGCTACGTTGCCGCGCCCCAGCCGCGCCGCCACCGACGCGACTTGCGTGCACGCCGCATAAACGTAGCCCTGCACCTCGGCCAGCGCGATCGGAGGACGTGCCAGCGCGCCATCGTGATGAAAGATCGCGTCCTCCGAATCCTTCCAACCCTGGTTGGCGAGCCCGCGCGGAGTTTCGCGCATATATTTGACGTAACCGTCGCCGTCGCGATCGCCCCATTTCTCGATCCACCCGATGGCGCGTTCGACGTTGGGCCACAATTCGTCGGCGAGCTGAAGGTCTCCGGTGGACTCGACGCAGCGTCCGTACAGCCACAGGAACAGCGGAGTCGCATCCACGCTGCCGTAATACCTGCCGAACGGTATTTCGCCGGTCGCCGCCATCTCGCCGCTTCGAATCTCGTGCACGATCTTGCCGGGCTGCTCATCGCGCGCTTCGTTGATCGTGTCGCCCTGGAGCCTCGCAAGAGTCCGCAGCGTGCGCACCGCGATTTGCGGATGAAACGGAAGCACCGACAGCGCCGTGATTATGCTGTCGCGCCCGAAGAGCGTGGCGAACCACGGAACGCCCGCCATGATGAACGCGCCGCTGCTGTCGCCGCGCGCAACAATCGAAGTCAGATCGACGCCCGCACCCCGAATCATCGTGGCGAATTCGTTGTTGCTGGCCGAGATGACGGCCCACTCGCTGCGGAATTGTGCGAGCTCGGATTGCCGTTCCTCGAGCGCCGCGCCGAAGTCGGCGGCGCGATTCGCCGCGACGCCGGCGTACCCCGGCGATTCTCCGCCGGCCGTAACCTGGCATTCGAGCTGGCGATTTTCGCCCGGCTCGAGGTGTAGCGCGAACACCGCGCTATTCTCGTCTATCGCGGTGGGAGCGGTATCGAAGCGAATCTCGGTCGAACGCACGGCGTTGTCGAGACCCCGGTAACGAAGCTCGACCCCCCGGTCGTCAACCGAAGGACTCAACATTTCACCTCGCCGCTTGCGGCGCAGGCCGCGTACTTCGAAGACGTCCGCGAAATCAACGGCGTAGTAAAAATCGATCTCAATGTCGACCGCTGCGCCGACGTAATTGTGCAGCGTCAGCCGATGATACAACGCGGCGCCATCGAGCACCCATCCGCGGTTCACTCTGATCGAGTTGCGCGGCAGCCAATCCGGCTGACCCTTCTTTCCCAAATCGGCGTTGGTAAGCGTCGCGCGGAACTGTGCGCGATCGTCGCTCAGATAAGAGTTCAAAAAGTAGGGCTCGGCCCCCGCAATCAGCATCTCGAAGCGGCTCAAATGCCGCGTATCGGAGTTGAAGAATCCGAGCGCCTCGAGCGGCGAATCTATAATGTCACCGGCCGTCTCGAAGACCGCGAAACTCTGCCCGTTGGCGAGCACCTGGCTCGCTCGTCGCGACGCGAGCGAGGAGGCCAGCACATAGTAGTCGGAGCCTACTTTGACGACGGTCTGCGCCGGCGCGGCGGTAGCCCTGCGTTGTGCCATGATGCGTTGTCGGTGCGCGGCGATTCTGGAGCGCGCGCCTCGAACGGCAGTCTATCACCGGCCGTCTATCGGCCGACAGCCGCCTGCTGCATTTCGAATTTCCCCACTGCCACGTCCGAGTCGCGGCCGATCAGTCGATGGTAAACGCGTTCGTATTTCGCGATCATCACCTCCGACGAGAAGCGCTCCTCGAACTCGCGCCGGCATTGCTCCCGCGGAATCGAATCGATCCTGCCTACTGCAGTCACCAATTCGTCGACTTCCTTTGCAAGGAATCCGGTGACCCCCGGCCTGATAACTTCGGGAACCGCTCCGCACGGACGCGCGATGACCGGCGTGCCGCATGCGAGTGCTTCGATCATCGCGAGGCCGAAGGGCTCGGGCCAGTCGATTGTGAAGAGCAGCGCGAGTGCGCCGCCGAGAAACTCGCTTTTCTGCACGTCATCGATCTCGCCGATGTATTCGATCATCGGCGGCTTGATGCGTGGCTTGATCACATCGGCGAAATATTCGCGGTCAACCGCATCGACTTTGGCGGCGATCTTGAGCGGCACTCCCGACCTGAGCGCGACTTCGATCGCCACGTCGATGCCTTTTTCAGGCGATATCCGTCCGATGAAGGCGAGATACTTTCCGCTGCGTTCGTTGCAGCGAAGCAGGTCGCGCGGCATGCCGTGATGCACCGTCGCCACCCAATTCATCTGCGCCAGCGGCGCGCGCTGCGAATCGCTGATCGACACAAGCGCCGCTTCGGGAAATCGATGATACACAGGATGAAGGTCGGGGATGTCCAGGCGTCCATGCATCGTGGAAACCGTCGGCACGCCCGTCAGGGTAGCAAACGGAAACGACCAGTAGTCGATATGCGAATGGACGATATCGAAATTGTCGCGAGCCGTTTCGAATACTTCGGCCAGCATTGCTAACTGCAACGACGCTCCGAGGTCCGGTTTCCCCATGAGACGCAGAGCCTGCGGACACGCGGCTACAAGCTTCGCCCGTGTCTGCGAATCACCGGCCGCAAACAGCGTCACCTCATGGCCACGTCGCACGAGTTCCTCGGTGACGTACGAAACCACACGTTCAGTGCCGCCGTAGAGCTTTGGCGGCACGCTCTCATACAGAGGAGCGATCTGCGCGATGCGCAGGCGGCGACTACCGGCGCCTCCGAAACTTCCGTTGGTATCCAAATTCATCTCTCCGCACTTACCTGTGGAAGAACGCCAAGCGCCAGGAAAATCCTCTGTACGCGCAAGTTGCGCCTCGAAAATCAAAGGTAATGCGCGCAAAACAAGCGAAAACTATGCCATCGATTTTTGCCGAGGACGAAAGCAGCACCAATCACGGGTTTCTGGAAGTGAGAAAATTTTACGCGGGATAGGGGTACGGAAGGCGAAACGCGCGGACGATTCCGATGCGTCGCGAAAGACTTGAGATTCGCGCGTCAAAAGAGGCAAATTGTTCTCAGATAACTAAAAGTCTATTCGCAAGAGGGGGTGCAGCATGGTGCGTAGAATTGCTTTCGCAATTCTGGCATTTGCGTCAGTTTCGCTCGGAGTCAACGGCGTTGGTGGGCTTCCAGCGGAAATCGGGCCTTACAGTGCAGTCGCGTGGGCACAGGATTCGACCCAAACCGCCGCCGCCGCCCAAGATGATTCAGCCGATGACACTAGCGAGTTCGCCACAAAATCATCACCCGCGAATGTCGCGGGACCTTGGTGTGGGTCGATAAATGACAACGCTTTCGGAAGCGGCACGATCAGTCTGCAGGTTAAACAGAAAGGTACAAAACTCAGCGGCAGTTGGTCGGACACTTTAGGAGCAAGTGGAAAGTTCAAGGGCAAGATCAACGGCGACTCGATCACCGCGACTCTCAGGGCGCGAGGCACCAACTGCAAAATTGCGATGGTCGGCGCCTTGGTCGCGCCGAAAGAAGCATCCGGCACATATTCGATTTTCGGATGCAAACAATCCGACGGAGGAACTTTCGATATCACCAGCCCGAGCTGCTGACGAAAATGGTCGGGGTGGCCGGGCGGGAGATTCTGACAGTCTTACGGCGGCGTGTCTGCGACGCGATGAAACACAGCATGCCAACCGCCCCACATCCGAAGGCCCGAGTTAAGAATGATCTGTTGCGCCTCCATCAGAACCGCATCCGGGGCGGTGAGACGCGCTGTCCAGTCAACCTCGCTGGGCTGGCCCGTATGAGCAGGAATCACGTACAGCCAATGATCGGTGTGGACGACCACTAAATCTGTCCGCCCTCTCATCCGTGTCGGCGTGATCGCGTAGAGGTCCGTGCTTATTCCGTGAGCCGCGAACGTGCTGAACCCCAAGCCAAGGTGCGCTAGCACGTCGAGAGCGTGGGCGGCGACAGAGATTCGCACTTCTGCGTTGGGCACAGAGACCTCGTGCTCTGAATAGCAGAACGTAATCTTCCCAGGACCGCCTACCGCCATCAGTCCCGGATCGGTTGCTACCCAATCGAACCCGTCAGGGTCGCCTTCCCAGCAACCTTGGAACGCAGAAGGGATGTTCGGCGCCTCGATGACGGGAGGAGCTGGCGGCAATCGTGGCCCTTCCAATTTCGGCAGAACAAGCGTGCTCTCGTCACCTTGGAT
>NZ_DATDGQ010000188.1:0-5333 GCF_036522015.1 Binatus sp. (SeqCode) | reverse complement strand
GTCCGCAACACGCTCGTCGACCTCGCAAGCGTGCTGCACATCGACGAACTGATGCTCGTGACCGTCGTCCACGACCACCAGGCCCGCCTGCGCTCCCACGAACTCCTGGCTCAGGCTTTCCACCTCACGTCCCGTTGATTGTTGGGTGCAGGGGTCATCCCCTGCCGAAGGAAGCCTGAAAACCACCTCGGGTTTCACACAAAGTTAAGTCCTGACTCAGCCCAGATGCAGTAAAAAGATTATTCTTTGCGTGCTTCGATGCTCCAACCGACACCTTTGGTGCTGCACAGAGCCAAATGGAGCAGCGCTGAGATGGCGTTTGCTTCACGCTGCGGCGTACTCTGGATGAGTCGGGATCGAAATAGGAATCGAGTCCGAATTGATCCAGCCCAAACGGCGGTCCTTCCATTCGCCTTTGACCGCGTTCCGCTCGACCAACATCAAAATTCAATCAGCAAGGCCTTTCGGAGGCTGGTATGTACCTGCCTATTTCTCTAGGAGGCATCGTCGTGATCGTTCTCGTACTTTGGCTCCTCGGCGTAGTTTGACGAACCGGCGACACTTATAAGAGCGCGGTTCGAAGTTTCATAGGACCTATGACTGAGAGTTAGCCTAACTCAACAAATCGAAACAGGACGCTTACACGCGGCGTGGAGAAATCTGGTTGCCAGCGTGCCAAGGAAGACAAAGCCATCATGAATAAGTCGATAATTTCCGCGATAGCAGTGAGCGCGTTCCTCTTCGCATGCCCGCTACTCCAGTCCTGCTCGGATACGAGTAGCCGAACAACCTACACTACGACCAGCGACCCGGGCTATGGTTACTCGCCGTCAGAAACTACCACTACGACCACTACTACCAACAATGAACCCGACAGCGTTGTCGGAGCGACGGCGGATGCAGCTGGAACGATAGTCGAAGCGCCATTCCGGATCGTCGGCGACACCCTGGGCATCCTCTTCTAACTAAGGTGCAGGGGTTACCCTGCCCAGGGAAGTGTGAAACCCACGGACGGGTTTCACATTCAATCAAGTTCTGTCGCTTTCTTCTCGAACCGTATGCGATCGCTCGCGTTGACGTAGGCCGGCGCCCGCTCTAAAAAAGCAGGCGGGGGAGGGAGGATCGCGATGGCCGTCGACGGAGACAAGTTACAGGAACTGATCAATAAAATGTTCGGCGACGTCGGTGCTGCGATGGGCGCGGCGCTGGTGCTGCTTGGCGACAAGTTTGGATTCTACAAAACTCTTGCCGCCGGCGGACCGTTGACGCCTGCCGAGCTCGCGTCGAAAACCGGCACCGTCGAGCGTTACGTGCGCGAATGGGCCTCCGCTCAAGCCGCCGCCGGTTACATCAACTACGACGCCGCCGCAGGCCGCTTTTCGATTTCGCCCGAGCAGGCGCTGGTGCTCGCTGATGAAAACGGCCCGGCGTTTTTCCCCGCCATGTACGAGATTGCGGCCGCCGCCATCCGCGATGAACCCAAAGTAGCCAACGTGTTTCGCAACGGCGGCGGCGTCGGATGGCACGAGCACGACCCCTGCCTGTTCCGCGGCACCGAGCGCTTCTTTCGCCCCGGCTACGCGATGCATCTGGTCTCGGAATGGATTCCTGCGCTCGACGGCGTCAAGCAAAAGCTCGAGCGCGGCGCGCGCGTCGCGGACGTCGGATGCGGTCACGGTGCTTCGGTCATCCTGATGGCGAGGGCGTTTCCGAAATCGAAATTCTTCGGCTTCGATTATCACCAGCCGTCGATCGACCGCGCGCGCGAGGCGGCGCGCGAGGCAGGTGTCGCCGACCGCGCCACTTTCGAGCGCGCCACGGCCAAGGACTACCCGGGGACCTTTGACCTGGTCGCGTTCTTCGACTGTCTGCACGACATGGGCGATCCGGTAGGCGCTGCCGCACACGTGAAGAGCTCGCTCGCGAAAGACGGAACCTGGATGGTGGTCGAGCCGTTCGGCAACGATCGCCTCGAGGACAACCTCAATCCGATCGGCCGCGTGTTCTACGCCGCTTCAACGATGATCTGCGTGCCGGGCTCGCTGTCGCAGGAAGTCGGGCTGGGGCTCGGAACGCAAGCCGGAGAAACGCGGCTGACCGAGGTGCTCAAAGCCGGAGGATTCTCCCGAGTCCGCCGCGCCACGGCAACCCCGTTCAATCTCGTCCTCGAAGCGCGCCCGTGACCAGCCGTCACTGTCGAATTATGTCGAGGGTGCCGTGGCTGAGCGGCCCCGTGCAGCCATTGGTGGTGTACGTTCCCGAGATTTCTCCGTTATTGAACATCCCGTGGAACTTAAAAATGCAACGCCCTTTGATACCCAGCTTGTAGGTCGCACTTATGGCGCCGCTTGAATTGACGCTTCCCTTTATGGAGCCGGGAACGTTGTTCAAGCTGTCGACCCAGGTTCCAAGAAGCTTCGAATGAGAACGTATCTGTGGAATAAAGCCGCCCAAATAAGTGCCGCTACCCAGTTTGGCATCGTCAATAGTTCCCGAGTAGGTGCCTTGGATTTGTTGCGCGGTTACATCCGGAGCAGCGTCCACGTCCTGCGGAGCATCGTCCATGTCCTGCGATGAAGCATCGTCGGCCGGATCGTTCGACTCCTGTGCGGATGCGACGGAACCGCAGAAGCCGCGGTGCGCGACCACATTCTCAACTCGTCCCATCGCGGACATAGCCAAAGCGGTACCAACAATCACCAAGCCAATTTTCGCCAGCATAGTTCCCCCATGCACTGTTTCCGCGATCTTTGACGCGGCAATCCTGCTAAATGTAGTTATTTAGCGCGAATTAGTAGTGCGAGGCTAGTGGTCAGGTTAAGGCGAGCGTGCGGCTCGCCGGCAGATGCCCAAAAGTGTCAGCTAACGGCGGTCAGCAGGCGTCGAGTAGCGACAATACCGTCTAGATTGCAGGATGCCTGTCCTTCCACGGTCGCGCGCGCTCGAACTCGGCCGCCAGCGCGATTATGCCCGCTTCGTCGCCGGGTCGGCCGACAATTTGAAGCGCGAGCGGCAATCCCGCCTGGCTGAATCCGTTGGGGATCGAAATCGCGGGCTGACCGGTCGAGTTGAACGGGAAGGTGAACGCAATCCAGCTGTAGATTTCGTCCGCGCCGGTCGCCGGATTCGAGGGCAGGCTTCCGATGCGCACCGCGGGCCGCGTGAGCGTCGGCGCGAGGACCGCGTCGTAGGGCATCAGCGCATGGATAATCTCGCGCGACGTGTTGTGCATTCCGGTCACCGCGCGGATGTAGTCGGCGGCAGAAATTTTGGCGCCCCATTCGTAGCTCCCGCGCACCACGGGGTCGAGCAGCCCTGGATTCGGGATGTTCAGCGCTGAAACCGACGCGCCGACGATCACGCGCGCAAATTTGCCGAGCATCGCGCCGGGATCGAGCGTGACCGGCTCGATGCTATGTCCCATCTCGCGCAATACGCCGCATGCGGACTCGAGCGCAGTGAGAGTTTCAGCATCCACGGTGCCGAGCGCGCTACGGTTGATAACTGCGAGCCGAAGGTTTTTCGGATGCGCCGCGACCTCCTCGACGAATGGACGCGTAGGCGGTCGCGCCGCGTACGGATCGCCGGGCAGCATCCCGGCCATCGCATCGAGCATCAACGCCGCGTCGCGGACGGTGCGCGCAATCGGCCCGGTGGTCGAGAGCCCGCCCCATGATTCGCCCTCCGACGGCGCCCGCGTGATTCGCCCGCGCGACGGCTTGATTCCCACCAGCCCGCAGCATGCAGCCGGAATTCTCACCGAGCCTCCGCCGTCGCTGCCCTGCGCCACCGGATGCAATCCCGCGGCGACGGCCGACGCGGAACCGCCGCTGGAGCCGCCCGCAGTATGCTCGAGGTTCCATGGATTTCGCGCCGGCGGACACAGACCGCCCTCGGTAGTCGGGCGCAGTCCGAATTCAGGAGTGGAAGTTTTGCCGAGCAGGACTCCGCCGGCGTTGGCGAGCCGCACCGCAAGTTCTGCGTCTGCCGGCGCGTGCCAGTTCTCATAATTCTTCGAGCCGAACGTCGTGCGAATATCCTTGGTCCAGAGCAGATCCTTGAGCGAGTAAGCAACACCGAACAGCGGCAGCTTCACCCCATCGGAAGTGCTCATCTTCTCGAGCCGCGCCGCATCGGCCAGCGCGCGATCGGCAGTGATAGTGATGAACGCGCCCAACTTCGGATTGAGCTGCTCGACGCGCGCAAGAAAAAACTCGGCGACCTCGCGCGGGCGAACTTCTTTCTTGAGCACCAACTCGCGCAGCTCCCACGCTTCGATGAATGGATCGAGCATCGTCATGTGTCCTCACTAGTCGAGCGGCGGATGTTTGTCCTTCCATGGGCGCGCTCTTTCGAATTGCGCGGCGAGCCCGATGATCGTCACCTCGTCGGCCTGACGACCGACGATCTGCATCGCAAGCGGCAGCCCCGATTTGCTGAATCCGTTGGGCACCGAGAAGGCCGGCTGACCCGTCGCGTTGAATGGGAACGTGAACGGAATCCATTCGAGCAACTCGTCCAGGTATTTGCTCGGATGCGAGGGCAGCGTGCCGAGCTTCACCGCCGGCCGGCTGGTGACCGGCGAGATCACGGCGTCGTAAGGCGCGAGCTCTTGCACAATCTCGCGCGACATATTGTGCATCTGCGTCACCTTCATAATGTATTCGACTGCCGTGACTTTCTGCCCGGCATCCCATAGCTCGCGCACCACGGGATCGACCAGGTTGATATCCTTGACCGGCGTCGACCCGACGCCAGCGCAGATCAAGGACATCACAATATCGCGCAGGCGGCCGCCGGGATCGCAGCTGATAGGCTCGACTCGATGGCCCATTTCCTCGAACACCTTCGCGGCGGAATCGAGTGCGGCGAGCGTCTCGGAATCGACTTTCGCCAGCGAGGTTTTTGAGATCATCCCGATTCGCAGATGATGCGGCGGGATCTCGCATGCAGACTGAAACGATGTGACCGGCGCGGGCGCCCAGTATGGATCGCCGACGACCGGACCATGCATCACGTCGAGCATCGTGGCGACGTCGCGCACCGAGCGCGCCATCGGGCCGTCAGTCGCGAATCCCGCCCACGCCTCGCCGGCAACTGGCGACAACGAGATCCGTCCGCGCGACGGTTTGATTCCGACCACGCCGCAGCATGCCGACGGGATGCGAATCGAACCGCCGCCGTCGCTGCCCTGCGCAATCGGGCCAAGTCCTGCCGCGAGCGCGCTGCCTGCGCCGCCGCTCGAACCGCCCGCCGTATGTTCGAGGTTCCACGGATTGCGCGCCGGCGGACACAGGCCACCCTCAGTCGTGGGACGCCCACCGAACTCGGGC
>NZ_DATDGQ010000187.1:0-4956 GCF_036522015.1 Binatus sp. (SeqCode) | reverse complement strand
CAGCGCGACCCGCAGCTTGTCGATCGCCTGGCGAATCAGTTTCGTATCAACGGGATCGGCCTGACCCGCCTGCTCCACCATCTTTTCCGCCTCGGCAACCACCGCGTCGGATTCGGCGCGATTGGTTTCCGAAGCGTAGGCTGACGATGCGATCGCGAGTACTCCCCACGCCGAAATCGCGATCGCGAGCATCAAGCCCGGATTCAATCGCAAGCTTCCATCCTTTCGACAAATCATGTTCCCGCCTTGTTCATCGCGATATCAATGATAATAGACGCCGCGCGCGAATTGGCAAGATTGCGCGTCTCATCGGCGCCAAGTTGTTTCGCGCGGTCTGCTGGAATAACTATGGGATTGTGCCCCGCGACTCGTTCAATCGTGAGATAGATTACCTGCGGCTGTCGGTAATCGATGCATGCAACATGCGATGCGTTTACTGTATGCCGCTGGAAGGCTTGCGCTTTCTCCCCAAGGACGAACTGCTGACGCCGGTCGAGTTCGAAACGGTCGCGCGGGCGGCGGTGAGCGTGGGCTTTCGAAAATTCCGGCTCACCGGCGGGGAGCCGACGCTGCGGCTCGATCTGATCGAGATCGTCGAACGCCTCGCTCGCATTCCCGGCGTGGACGGCCTCGCGCTGACGACCAATGCTCTCCTGCTGACTGACCTCGCGCCGGCCCTTAAACGCGCGGGCCTGAATCGTATCAACGTGCATCTCGACAGCCTGGACCCGGCGACCATCGAACGGCAGATGCGATGGGGCAGCTTCGAGAAAATCTGGCGCGGGATAGTCGCGGCGGAAGAAGCGGGACTCACCCCGATAAAGCTCAACTCGGTTGTAACCGCCGGCTACAACGAATCCGACGTCGTCGAGCTCGCGCGCCTGACCGTCGAGCGCGACTGGCACGTGCGATTTATCGAGCTGATGCCGCTGGGCGGCGGCGAATGCGCGACATTGTCGATGAAGCGCTACGTCTCGAACATCGAAACCCGCCGCAGAATCGAGTCGGCACTCGGTCCGCTGACTGAACTCCCCTCGGAAAACCTGGCCGACGAATCGCGCAACTATCAGCTCGCGGGTGCGCGCGGCGTCGTGGGATTCATCAGCCCGGTCAGCGAGCCTTACTGCGGCACCTGCAACCGGATGCGCCTGACGGCAGACGGCAAATTTCACCTGTGCCTGCTCAACGACGACGAACTGGACGTCCGCAAAGCCCTCCGCTCGAATTCAAGCGACGTGATCGGGGACGTAGCGCGAATCCTCAAGCGCGCAGTCGAACTGAAGCCAACCGGCCACCACCTGCTCGAAGGCCGCTCGACGCAAGACCGCTCGATGTACCAAATCGGCGGCTAGCCGAAAATTAGGACGACCTTTGGCGACTGAAGAAGAGATGCAGGCCGCGCACATTGGCGGCATGCCGGTGCACAATGCTCCTGTACAGCTTATCGAGTATAACGCCGAATGGCCGACGCTGTTCATCCGCGAGGCGGAGCGGGTCCGCGCTACGCTCGGCGCGCGCGTGCTCATGCTCGAGCATGTAGGCTCGACCTCAGTTCCTGGGCTCGCCGCCAAGCCGATCATCGACATGATTCTGGCGGTCGCGGATTCGGCCGATGAGCCGGCGTACGTGCCCGCGATGGAGTCAGCAGGATACGTGCTCCGCATCCGCGAGCCGGAATGGCATCAGCATCGGCTGTTCAAGGGACCAGACACCACGATCAATCTTCACGTCTATTCGTTCGGATGCCCCGAGATAGACAAGATGCTCATGTTCCGCGACTGGCTGCGCGCCAACGATGCGGACCGCGAACTTTACGAGCGCACCAAGCGAGAGCTCGCCAAGCAGACCTGGAAATACGTCCAGAACTACGCCGACGCCAAGACGTCAGTCGTCGAGGAAATCGTCGCGCGCGCCCGCGCCGCGCGCGGCTGCGCACGATCCCGATAGCGACATTCTTCTCTGTTGAAAAGGTCTATCTAATTCATCTGCGCGCGCGCCCACACCGAGTCCGCCACGCAATACGACCCATTGAGTCCGGAGTGAACCTCGTTAGCCGGGATTGATCTGTCCTGAAGTCGTTTTGTACACCTTGGCACAATATTTATGCGCCTTGATCCGCAGTTAGCAGCGAATTCAAATAAACGAGTAATTTGACATACCTACGGCAGCTTAGTATTTCTCCCGAGGTCTAAATTTTACCTTAAAGGGCTACCAAAACATGAAAATTTCACATTTCGTTCCCGTGCTCGCCGCCTTACTTTTCAGCGCAACCACGCTCGCTTTTACGACCTCGCCTGCTCGCGCTCAAGACAGCTCGATCTTCGGCGGCCAACAGTCTGATCAGGGCGAGACCGCAACATCGCCAGATGCGAAAAAACCGCCCTTGACGGTTTCGGGATCGTGGTCGGGAACGATCGACGATAATCTGGCGGGCGCGGGTACCCTCGACGTCGATTTTACCGAAGCCCCTAGTGGAGCGCTGACCGGCGATTGGTCGTTTGCGTTCTCCCAGGGTACCGACTTTGGCACCATTGAGGGGAAAGCCACTTCAAAAGGAGTCGCTATTTCGTTTATATTCGTTCCGAAGCCTCCATTTATTCATTGCAAGTTCTCGATGGCTGACGCTCATGCGACCGACACCGACATATCCGGTCGCTATCATTTTACGGTATGCGGATCCCTCACGAAGAAGGAGCACGGCACTCTCATGATCGCGCCGAAGTGAAGCCCCCGTCAGTTGCCGAAGTCCCAGCTCTCTCCGTTGTGATACCGGCTCAGCACGTTCTTCGCGATCAGGATCCGGTGGACCTCGTCCGGGCCGTCCGCGAGGCGTAGCGTTCGTGCGCCCTGGTACATGCCGGCGAGTGGCAGGTCGCCTGAGACGCCTGCTGCGCCCCATACCTGGATCGCGCGATCTACTACCCGCTCGAAGGCCGCCGGGACGAACACCTTGATCGCCGAGATGTCCGTGCGCGGGTCGCCGCCGCTGTCCATCCGCTCCGCTGTGTGGATTGTCATCAGACGCGCGGCCTGGATGTCGATGTACGAATCCGCGATAAAGCCCTGGATGAACTGCTTGGTCTCGAGCTTGCCGCCGTGCACCTCGCGCATCGTGGCGCGCTCGACCATCAGGTCGAACGCCCGGCACATCTGCCCGATCGAGTTCATGCAGTGATAGACGCGCCCCGCGCCGAGCCGATCCTGCGCCGCCTGATGCCCCGAGCCAGCCTGGCCGAGCTGGTTGCTGAGCGGCACGCGCACGTCGTCGTAAACGATCTCGCAGTGGTCGCTCTGTCGTCCCCAGACCTCGACGCCGCGCACGATGCGCAGGCCCGGCGTGTTCTTGGGCACGATTATCTGCGTCATACGTCCGTTGTCGGCGCCGCTCCCGCCGGTGCGACACATGACTATCAGGAAGTCGGCGCGAAACCCGTTCGAGGTGAACCATTTGTGGCCGTTGATCACCCACTGATCGCCATCGCGGACCGCGGTGGTCTTGATCGATCGCGGATCCGATCCGGCCGAATCGGGCTCGGTCATCGAGAAGCCGGATTCCATCTTGCCCTCAGTCAGCGGCACCAGCCATTTCTGTTTCTGCTCCTCGGTGCCGTACTTGAGCAGGATAGACTGATTGCCCGAGTTGGGCGCGACCACGCCGAACAGCGCCGCCGCTCCCATGCTGTAGGCCAGCACCTCATTCATGTACGCATGCTCGAGGAAGCCGAGTCCCGCGCCACCGTATTCCGGCGGAAGATGCGGCGCCCACAGGCCCGCCTGCTTGACCTTCGCCTTGACGGACTCGCGCAACTCGCGGGAGCTGCGCCGCTCCTCGTCGGTGCCGCCCTCGCGGTATCCCGCCCAAAGCTTCTTTTCATTGGGCAGGATGTCATGGTTGACGATCTTCGCCGTGAGCGCGCGAATCTCGTTGATTCGGGGGTTGAGCGTCGGAATCGGCTTCACATTCATTTGCATGATGAGGTCTCCTTTGCGGGCCCAAGCTTAGCGCGGCGCCGACAAGATGAAAACGCGGCGTGGTCAGCGTTCTTCGCCGATCAGGAGGATTGAGACCGCGATCATTGCGAACAAATCGGCGGATGAGCGGTTCTGGCCGCGGCTGTTTGACGTTGGATAGTCGTTCTGAGAGGCTGTCCGCGAAACCGATTCAGGTGATTCGATTGCTAACGCGGCTACTAGCGCCGTGGGAGGGGTCCATGGCAGATCGAAATCCGCGTTATACAATCGCAGCAATTGCGCTGCCGCTTTTGTTCCTGGCGATGTCGGGGTTGGCGCGCGCCGCCACGCTTACTGTCACCAACACTCTGGACAGCGGCATGGGGAGTCTGCGCGCTGAGATTCTCGCCGCTTCAACCGGCGATACCATCAATTTCAGCGTCAGCGGGACGATCACGCTGGGCAGCACCCTTCCTGCGATCGCAATCAACTTGACGATCGATGGCAGCGGACAATCCGTCACCGTGGATGGCGACAGCAAGTTTCAAATTTTTACGGTTAACTCGGGCTCCATGCTCAGCCTGCAATTTCTGACGTTGCAAAATGGAAGCGTGACCGGCGGCTCCGGCGCCGACGGCGGCGCGATCCTCAACAACGGCCAGCTGACCTTTACTGACTGCACGTTCCTGGACAACCGGGCCACCGGCGTGGTCGGCAGCATCATCGGCGGCTTCGGCAACGGCGGCGCTATCTTTAACGAGGGCACGCTGACCGTTAACAACAGCACGTTTTCGGACAACCATGCCACTGGCGGCGCTGGCAGTGGAATCGGTTCCTTCGGCGGCGGCGGCCAAGGCGGCGCCATCTTCAACGAGGGCACGGTGACCGTCTCCAACAGCACGTTTTCGGACAACCAAGCCACCGGCGCCGCCAACAGCAGCGCTGGCGGGTCCCACGGTGGCGGTGGCGTGGGCGGCGCTATCTTGAACGATGGCACGGTGACCC
>NZ_DATDGQ010000186.1:0-22526 GCF_036522015.1 Binatus sp. (SeqCode) | reverse complement strand
GTGTATATCCACAAGGTTGGCGAGGACTACGTCGTCACCCTCAATCGCGACGCGGTGCCGCGCCTGCGCCTGGCGGGCTACTACCAGCGCGTGCTTCATGACGTGGACGTTGCGCCCGAGACCAAGGAGTATCTGCAGGAGCGGTTACGCTCGGCGCGATGGCTGGTGAAATCGATCTACCAGCGCCAGCAGACGATCTTCAAAGTCGCGACCTCGATCGTGAAATTCCAGCGCGCGTTCTTCGACCACGGTATCAGCCTGCTGAAACCGCTGGTGCTCAAGGATGTCGCCGAAGACATCGGGATGCATGAATCGACGATCAGCCGCGCGACTGCCAACAAGTACGCGCACACTCCACAGGGAATCTACGAGCTGAAATTTTTCTTCACCTCGGGCGTCAAAGGCGCCGGCGGCGAAGACGTGAGCGCCGAAACCGTCAAGGAACAGATCCGCGGGATGGTGACGGGGGAGACGCCGCAGAATCCGCTCTCGGACCAGGCAATCGCGGAAATGCTGCGCGCCAAGCAGATCAATATTGCACGCCGCACGGTGGCCAAGTATCGGCAGGCGATGGGAATCCCGCCGTCGGCAAATCGCAAACAGATCGGATGAGTCGCGCGGGGCTCGGGCAAAAGCAGATGAGCAAAATCGAAAAGCGGGGCAAGCGTGGCCGCGCGACAGTCCGAAAAGTGCGGCGCGCGGAGCGGATCGCAAACGCGCCGGTGACTGTAGTCACGGTGACGTTTCGACACGTCGATCCGACCGACGCGATCCGGCTGTACGCGGAACGAAAATTCGCGCACGTAGGCAAGTTGATTAAACGCACCTGCCAGGCTCACCTGATTCTCACGGTTGACAAATATCGGCAGCACGGCGAAGTTACTGTCAAATCAGGGCGTCTGTCGGTGACCGCGCAGGAAGAAACCAAGGATCTGTACTCGGTGATCGACCTGCTCGAGGACAAAGTCGGACGCCAACTGAAGAAGCATCTGGAAAAATTCAAGGCGAAGAAAGTCAGATCGCCTTCGACCGGTCAGGTCTTGAGCGCCAGCGAGGAAATTTGATTCGCTTGCGCTGCCCCGACCGCGAGATCGCTATCCTCATATCCAATTTTAATCGGACGTAAAACGACTAGATGAAAATTACCGATATCCTGAGCTCCGACATGGTCATTGCCGACCTGAAAGGCACCACCAAGCCCGACGTACTGAATGAACTCGCGAAAGCGCTGGCCGCCAAGTACAAGGAGATCAAGCTCAGTGATCTGACCGCAGTGCTGGCGGAGCGCGAGCGGCTCGGCTCGACCGCGATTGGCGACGGAATCGCAATCCCGCACGGCAAGTTGCGCGGCGTCACGAAAATAATCGGAGCGTTCGGACGCCATGCGGAAGGAGTGGATTTCGATTCGCTCGACGGCGGCCCATCGCAGTTATTTTTCGTGCTGGTGGCGCCGGAAGATTCCGCCAGCCTGCATCTCAAAGCCCTCGCGCGCGTCTCGCGACTGCTCAAGGAGAGTTCTTTTCGAAGCCGGCTCCTGGCAGCCAAGGACAGTGACGAGCTGTATTCCCTGATCAAGGAAGAAGACAACAAGTACTGAGACGGCCACTCAAGTCCGATGAGCTCGCCTCAGCCACCTCGCCTGATAATAGTCACCGGTGTCTCAGGTTCCGGACGCGCGTCAGCGATGCGTGTGCTCGAGGACCTGGGCTTCTACTGCGTCGATAATCTCCCGGTCGCGCTGGCGCCCAACGTCGCGATGCTCGCCGCGGGACGCGATCCCGCGCTGAAGGGCGTCGCGCTCGGAGTGGATTCGCGCGAACGGCTGTTCTTCCCGCAATGGCCGCGGATCTTTGCCGAGCTGGACGCCGCCGGAATTCATCCCGAAGTAATTTTTCTCGACGCGTCCGACGACGTACTCGCGCGCCGCTACTCTGAGAGCCGCCGCCCGCATCCAATGGCTGCCAGCGGTGCGACCGTCGCCGAGAGCATCCGCGCCGAACGTCTCGCGCTGGCCGAGATGCGCGAGCGCGCGAATCGGGTGATCGACACCACCACGCTCACGGTCCACGAACTGCGCGAGGTAGTCACGGCGGCCGTGCTGGGCGCAAGCGCTGGCTCGCGAATGTCGCTCTCGATCGTTTCTTTCGGTTACAAGTACGGCTTGCCGGGCGGGATGGACGTCGTGCTCGACGTGCGGTTTATTCCGAATCCGTTTTTCGTCCCCGAACTGCGGCCGCTCACTGGCAATGACCCGCGCGTGCACGAGTATGTGATGGCGCAGCCGGAGGCGAAGCGCTTCGTCGACGAGATCGGCCGCCTTTTCGATTTTCTGATCCCGCTGTATCAGCGCGAAGGGAAGAGTTACCTGACTGTCGGCCTCGGATGCACCGGCGGACGCCATCGCTCGCCGGTGCTCGCGCGCGAACTGATGAAGCGCCTCGAGAGCACCGGTTTCGCGAGCACTGTGCGCGACAACGACATCGCGCGCTAGCTGGCGACGCCTAGTTCATGATGCTGCCGCAATCTACGTTCATCGTCTGACCGGTCATTCCTGCCGACGTGTCGAGCGCGAGGAACAGCGCGACGCGCGCGACTTCTTCCTCCGTCGCCATCCTGGCCATCGCGGCCTGCGACACGAAGCCAGCCTTGATTTGCTCGTACGGCTGTTTCAGCGCCTCGGCCCGGGCGCGCATCACGCGTTCGATTCGTTCGCCCTCGATGGCACCGGGACAAATGCAGTTGCATCGGATGCCGCGCTGGCCCCATTCGCCGGCTATGGTTTGCGTGAGCCCAATCATCGCCCACTTCGCCGCCGCGTACGGCGAGCGCAACGGAAAACCACGCCGTCCCGCGCCCGACGAAATGTTAATGACGTTGCCGGTGCGTTGTTTGTCCATCGCCGGCAGCACGGCGCGCGTCGCGAGCCACGTTCCGGTCAGATCGATGTCGATCGTCTCCTGCCATTCGGCGAGCGACATGTCGGTGATTCGCTTGGTGGGTCCCGAGATGCCGGCGTTGTTGACCAGAATGTCGATGCGGCCGAATGTCTTCATCGTCTCGGCGGCCATCTTTGCGCAGTCGGCTTCCTTGGAGACGTCGGTGCTCACCTGAATCGCGCGGGCGCCGAGGCGCTCGAGTTCGGAGCAGGTCTGCTTCATCGGTTCAGGCGAACGCGCCGCGATCACGATCTTCGCGCCCGCCGCGCCGTACTTCAGCGCGATCTGTTTGCCGATTCCGTAGCCGCCGCCGGTGATGATTGCGACTTTATCCGCGAGTTCGTTCATTGAGATGTTTTCCTTGGCGATTTTGAGTATCGATCACTGCGCCGACTGTAGTAGCATCGCGATTCGCCTACAACGCGCGCGCGAAGCCTTGTCTAACCGCGCCGCCGCCCAATATCATTGAAGGATCGTGGCTGCCGTCAATCCCGTCGGACCTCAATCTGACCAGCCGAGCGCCAACAGCTCGTGGCTGATGAACGCCGTCAAGCTCGTGATAATCGCGATCATTGTCGGCGGTTCAATCTGGCTTCTCATCGAGCACTGGAATTGGATCAGCGATCCCGCGACCGTCAAGGTGGAGGTGATCAAGTGGGGTGCGTGGGGGCCGGTCGTTTATATGCTGCTGTACGCGGTGGGGCCGTCGTTCCTGGTGCCCGGCGCGGTGATGACGATCGCGGGCGGGCTCGCATTCGGCACGAAGTGGGGCTCGGTGTATTCGCTGATCGGCGGCGACGTTGGCGCCGTGGTGGCGTTTGCCGCGGGAAGATTTCTCGGCAAGTCGTTCGTAGAGCGAATCGTCGGCGAGCGATTCCACGCGATGCTGCAGAGGATCGCGAAGCACGGCTTTCAGATAATCCTCTACCTGCGGTTTGTCCCCGTGATTCCGTATAACGCGCTGAACCTGCTGGCGGGCGCTTCTCCGATTACGTTTTATGATTATTTCTGGGCGACGATGATCGGCATGATTCCGGGAACGATCCTGTACGCCTTTCTGGGCGACGCCCTGTGGCATCCGATGTCGCCGAAGTTTTTCCTCGCGCTATTGCTCATCGGCGCGTCGATCGGATGCGGCGAGATCTACCGGCGCTGGACGCAGGTCAAAATCGACGACTAGCCGCGTCACGTCACAGTTCCACAAAATGGAAACCAAGCATCACCGCGACGTCCCGCCGGTAACGCTCGAAAACTCGAGCGCGGCGGAAATGTCGACCGTCGAGCGGCTCAAGCAGGCGAGCGAGGGACTGTTCTACGTCCATTCGACGCATGAGAGCCGGCATACGATGCGCTTGGAGATCGACGCGCTGAGCGCGCGCCAGGCCGAGACGATCAGCGAGCATGCGAAAGAAATCTCCAAGCATTTCGGCATCTACAAACAGCGCGAGCGCAACGAGAGCGGCAAGAAGGACGGCGATTTCATTTTCATGGTGCGGGTCAAGATTCCCGCCGGCGAATTGACGCCGGCGCAGTGGCTCGCGCTCGACGCGGCCGCGGATCGCTACGCCGATGGCAGCCTCCGGCTAACCGCGCGCCAGGGCGTTCAGTTTCACTACGTGCGGGGGCACAATCTGAGTTCGCTGATTCGTGAGATCAACGCGAGCGCCACCGGCAATGGCTACCAACTCACCACGCTCGGCGCGTGTGGCGACGTGAATCGCAATACAGTCGCGAGTCCGATCGACGATCTCGACGCTGAGCTGCCGCTGGATTCCTCCGAACTGGCGCATGCGGTGGCGCTCGAGATGGCGCCGCAGAGTTCGGCCTACTACCAGGTGTTCCTCACCGACGAGAGTGGACAACAGGTAGCCCCGCTCAACTCGGAAGAGCCGATCTACGGTGCGCAGTATCTCCCGCGCAAATTCAAGGTCGGTTTTGCGCATCCGCATGACAACAGCGTCGATCTTTTGACGCAGGACGTCGGCTTCTTGCCTCGGATTAAGGGCCGCGAGGTCACGGGTTACGATCTCTACAGCGGCGGCGGGATGGGCGCGACGCACAACCAGGCCGAGACGATGCCGCTGCTGGCGCTTTACCTTGGCGTCGTTCAGCGCGGGCAGGTGCTCGACACGGTGCGCGCAATCGCGACGATCCAGCGCGAGCATGGCGAGCGCCGCAACCGGCGCAACGCGCGCTGGAAATACACGATTCGCCGCCTCGGAGTTGCCGCTGTCAAAAATACTCTGCGCGAACGCTTTGGTATCGCGCTCGCCGACGCCGAGCCTGTCTCGCTGCCGCCGGTGCGCGATCATCTGGGATGGCATCGGGAAACCGGCGCTGGCGACTTTCTTTACCTCGGAATTCTCATTCCCAGCGGACGCGTGCGCGACGATGCGACGATTAAATATCGGAGCGCAATTCGGCGCATCGTGGAGGAGGTCGAAGGAATCGGGGTGCGCATCACGCCCAACCAGCATCTGCTGCTCGCGCACGTACCGGCGGCGCGTCGCGAATGGCTCGAGCGCACGCTGGCCGAAAACGGCGTGCCCTTTGATGGAGCGGTGCCACCGATCCGCAGGCTCGCGATGGCCTGTCCAGCCAAGCCGACCTGCGGACTCGCGATGACGCATGCGGAGCGCGCGCTGCCGCGCTATCTCGCGGAATTGGAACACGACGGACTTGGCAGCGTTGACGTGATGATCCGGATGGCCGGATGTCCGAACAGCTGCTCGCGTCCGCCCACGGCCGAGATCGGGATCATAGGCTACGGCAAAAATGATTTCGTGCTGATGGTGGGCGGCGCCCGCGACGGTAGCCGCCTCGCTCGCGTGCTCTATCCGCGCCTTAGCGAGCACGGATTGATCGACGCGCTAAAGCATCTGGTGAGGGCAATCCGCGACCACAACCCTCACGTCTTGCCCGCGGGCGACTATCTGGATCGGACGCCAGACGAAGAGCTGAAAAAGCGCTAGTCGCCAGTGAGGCGCGACGGGCGATCATCTTGTGAGCTTCGGCAAGATGGGAACTACGTTCACCACGGGTTTGGGCCGGCGTTTCTCGTCGTATATTCCCCAATGGCTATCTTCCGGGCCGGGATGAATCCCAAGAACCAGACCGTCATTGACCCGCCAAGGCGCGTCGAACGCGCAGAAATATGCAAACGCTCGTGCCCGAGTCGACGGAAACTTGCGATAGAGGGCGTCATAAAATAAGGCCTGTCGCGTTGGTGTGTAGCCCGCTTGCCCAGGCGCCGTCGGCTCACCGGTTTCCTTAACGAGAATCGGTCCGCAATAAACCTCGGCAAGCTTGTCCACGGACTGCACGACGAAGTCGGCGGCATTTTCATCAACAATGAAGCGAAACCAGGACTCATAGATCGGATGGACGTTGACCAGCATGAAGTCGAGTTGCGACAAGAGCGGCTCCGCCGCGGGCTGAAGGAAAATGTGGAAGGGTTCAGTCGTAGTTAGTGCGAGGTTCGGCGCCCTTCGCCTTACCCCCATCACCGCGCTCACGATCTGATCGAGAGTAGCCCGCTTGCTGAATGCGACCTCGTTCCCGATCGACAATCCCACCACCAGTTCAGGATGCCGCTTCGCCGCGGCCAGGGCATTGTCGAGTTCTTCGCGGTTCGCGATGTCGTATATACCCATTATCAGCGCGCGGTAACCCAGCTTCGCGGCGACATCGGCGACCTTATCCGCGCCGTTCGCCGACGTGTAGGTGATCAAGCCGTCGAAGCGAGGCCGTAGCACCTTCAAATCTTCGAGCATGCTGGCTTCATCGGCGTGGGTCGCTTGTCCATTTACGAATTGGAGAGAGGTGGGATCGTACGCAACAAAGCGCCCCGTCATCATCACGTCGCCGAGACGACGCAAAGCAGGCGTCGCCTCCGCGCGCTTCTGGCAAACCGGCCCGGCAAACGCAGACGCGCGAGCGAGAACTATAAAGAGAACCAGCAACGTCGCCAGTCGGAGTGATTGGATCAAGCTCATCATGATTCCAGCCGGGACTTCTGATTCGGCCGCTCGAGCAGCGCATAGCACGCGATCGCTGCAGCGAGAAAGCTCGACGGTGCGCCTTGACATAGCACGACCGGTCGTGCTGTTCTGGCCGCATGCCGAATCCCGAAACGTCGACCCGCGAGCGGATACTGAATCAAGGCTTGGCCCTGATGAGCCAATCGGGGCTGGCCGGGGTTACGCTTGGAGTGCTGGCCGACCAGGTTGGAATGTCGAAGAGCGGGCTGTTCGCGCACTTCCGCTCGAAGGAAGACGTCCAGATCGAATTGCTCTCGCATATGGCTGAGTTCGCGACCGAGCATGTCGTCGAGCCGTCGATGACGGCCGGTGAAGGACTTCCGCGATTGCGAGCGCTGGTTCGCAACTGGTTTGGATGGGCGCAGCGCGCCGGCTTGCCGGGAGGCTGTCCGGTCGCGGCCGGTCTGTTCGAGTTCGATGACATCGAGGGCCGCGTCAGGAACAAGATCCTGGAAATGGAAGCGCAATGGCGAGGACTGTTGACCGAGCTCGTCGTGCGCGCGGTCGATCTGCGGCACTTCCGTCGTGACCTCGACGTGGACCAGTTCGTGTGGGAACTCTGCGGCATCTACCTGGGTCATCACGCGGCGCATCGATTTCTGCGCGCCACAGATGCTGACGCGCGCGCACAGTCTGCGTTTAAGGCGCTCCTCGATCGCGCGATTCCACAGAACAGCAAGCAAAGAGTCGTCAAGCGAAACGCACGAAGCAAAACGCGTCCGGCGAGGAGAGGAAAATCATGAAACCAGACCAATCACGGCTCGAGATTGGGATGCTGCTTTACCCGGGGCTGACGCTGCTGGATCTAATCGGTCCGCAGACGGTCTTTTCGTGGTTCGCCAATATTCATCTCGTCTGGAAAACGACGGACCTGATCGCGTCTGACACCGGCATCGGGATTGGGCCCACGGCCACGTTCGAGACCTGTCCGCGTGATCTCGATATCCTGTTCGTGCCGGGCGGGTTTGGTCAGCAGGCGATTATGAACGATCGCGAGGTGCTGGATTTTCTCGCCGATCGAGCGGCGCGTGCGAAGTACGTACCGTCAGTCTGCAGCGGATCCTTGCTGCTCAGCGCCGCCGGTCTCCTCAAAGGATACAAAGCCACCTCTCATTGGGCGGCGCGCGATGGACTAACTGCGTTCGGAGCGGAGCCGATTGATGCTCGAGTGGTGGTGGATCGAAACCGGATCACTGGCGGCGGGGTCACGGCCGGGATCGATTTCGGACTGGTGGTACTTGCGAAGTTGCGCGGAGACGACGCCGCCAAGTTGACGCAATTGGCGATGGAGTACGATCCCGAACCTCCATTCAATGCGGGCAACCCCAAGGACGCAGGTCCGGCGATTGTCGATCAAGCCATGAAATTCATGGCCGCGGAAATGGAGCGGCTGGCAGGGTAGGTGCACGACGGTGATGCCGGCTGCGGCCTGTTGGCGGTCTAAGACTGCGTGGAATGTAACGGTCGAAGTCAATCACATCGTCGTACCAGCTAAGGACAAACTGGCGACCGCCAGACTTCTAGCCGATGTCCTGGGACTGGAAGCGGAAGCTGGCTCGAGTGGATGCGTTCGCATTCGCGGGAGTAACGGGCTAACGATCGATTTTTCCGGGACTAAACCATGCGGGGCTTTTCAGTTCGCCTTCCTGTTCAGCAGTGCGGAATTCGACGCGGCTCTCTCGCGCATCAGCCGCGGAGCTGCCAACTTCTATTCCTCATTCGACGGCAGAGGACGCGGCGAGATCAATCGATCGGAGTGCGGCGGTCGCCACATCTATTTCGACGATCCAGACCGCCATCTCTTTGAATTGATTGAGCAGCCTGACGCGTCAGCCGCTCAGAATCGCATCAAAGCCGTGGCGATAAAGTTGACCGTTACGAAAGATCTACTGGCAGATCGAGGTAGTTCTTGAAGATGAAGTCGCGGTGCTCGATCAGAATCGGATGCATCGCAGCGACGATGGTTGGTTCGGTGATCGTGAATGCCTGGCGAATCCGGTCGTTCATCGGGCATAGCTCGGTCGCCAGCGGTTTCATCGCATTCGAGGAAGCCGCCCAATAAACGTCCATCGCGGAAAGATTGTCGCCGATGAAGAATCGGCTGCCGCGGGACTTCTGCTCCTGGAGCCGCTTTGCGAGCGCGCCGATACCTGACGCTACTCGTTCGGTTGCGCGCTCGCCGATTTCTGGCGTGTAGCCATACTTCTTTCCCAGGTATGCCGATACGCCCGCCGAATCGCCGCCCGGTTTCGTGATCTGATCATGCACTCCGCGCAGGCGCTCGGTCCATCCGATGCCGTTCTCGCCAAATAGCTCGTTGCAGTAGCCGAACATCAAGACGCGATCCTCGAGGCGTTCCGGGATGAGTCGCGGAGTCGGCGCCAACCGCTCGGCGAGATTGAGCTGATCGATCCACGTGGTGCGCGGAGGCTCGTCATTCCATGCCATGACCGGAAAGCTGTCCTGCCCGCTCCATTCCCGAAGCGTCGTGGTCGGCGATCCAAAGACATGGCTAACCCGCGCGTGCGCGAGCTGCTTGATATGCAGGATGCCCTTGAGCGCTTCCCCCCACGGGCTTGGAACGTGCGCGAGCGTGACGATCCGGAGTCCGCTAGCGCGCTGCGCCGCTTCAATGTCGATTCTTTCCGGCTTCATCTCGCCGACCGCCGCGCGGCGTAACTTGCTAGGTGCCGGATTCCCAGCTGGCCAGGTACTTGCGCTGCTCAGCCGTCAGCGTGTCGATCTTGATGCTCATCGCAGCTAGTTTCACTGCGGCGATTTCTTCTTCGATCTCGATCGGAACTTCGTGAACTTTGACGGTCATCTGAGTGCTCTTGGCGGCCCACTCGGAGGCCATCGCTTGCGTTGCGAAACTCATGTCCATCACTTGCGCGGGGTGGCCTTCGGCGCATGCAAGATTCACGAGGCGGCCTTCGCCGAGTAAGTACACGATGCGGCCGTTGGAGAGATGGTAGGCGTCGATGTGGCGGGTTACGTCGCGATCGACTTTTTTTGCGGCGTCGTTCAGGTAGGCGACGTCGATCTCGATGTCAAAATGGCCCGAGTTACTGAGGAACGCGCCGTCTTTCATCTGCGTGAAATGCGCCGACGTCAGGACGTGCTTGTCGCCGGTGGCGGTGATGAAAATATCGCCGACCTTGGCCGCGTCGATCATTTTCATCACGCGGAAACCGTCCATCGCGGCTTCGAGCGCACGAATCGGATTGACCTCAGTCACTACCACGTCGGCGCCGAGGCCGCGCGCGCGTGACGCGATGCCGCGGCCGCAATAGCCGTAGCCGGCGACGACGACCACCGAACCGGCGATCAGCACGCCGGTGGCGCGGATGATGCCGTCGAGGGTGGACTGTCCGGTGCCGTAACGATTGTCGAATAGATGCTTGGTCTGCGCGTCGTTGACGGCGACCACCGGAATCTTCAGCGCGCCGTCTTTGGCCATCGCGCGCAGGCGGATTACGCCGGTCGTCGTTTCCTCCATGCTGGCCTTCACGTCGTCGGCCTGGTTGGCAAACTCGGTGTGCAGGAGGCTGACGAGGTCGGCGCCGTCGTCCATCGTGATCGTCGGACGGCGCTCGAGCACCGCGCGCAGATGACTGTAGTAGGTGTCGCGATCTTCGCCGTGGATGGCGAAAGTGGGAATGCCGTACTGATCGACGAGCGCGGCTGCGACGTCGTCCTGGGTCGAGAGCGGATTCGACGCGCACGCGATCACTTCGGCGCCGCCCGCCTTCAGAGTGCGGAGCAGGTTGGCGGTTTCACAGGTGATATGCAGGCACGCGCCCATCCGCTGGCCCTTGAGCGGCTGCTCCTTGGCAAATCGCTCGCGCAGGCGGCGCAGCACCGGCATCTGCTTGTCGGCCCATTCGATTCGCTTGCGGCCGGCCTCGGCGAGTCCGAGGTCATGCACGTCGAAGTCGCGGCCGTTGCCGTTGGTGCGGGATTTAGTGACTGCTTTGAGCTTTCTTGCCGTCGTGGCCATCGTGATCAATCTCTCTTTTCAGGAAAGTCTTTTCAGGAAAGTTTTTTTCAGGAAAGTTATTACTCAATTTGTGAAACGGCTTGCAGTTTTCTGTCAGCTGCGGCCGTTGAGGCCGAACGCGTTGCGCAGAGTCTCGGCCATGTCGACGCGCTCCCACGGGAACAGTCCGTCGCGGGGGTCGCGGCCGAAATGCCCGTAGGCGGCGGTCGGCTGATAGATCGGGCGCTTCAAGTTGAGGGTCTTGATGATGCCGGCGGGCCGGAAATCGAACAGCTCGCGCAAGGTCGTGGACAGTTTGTTCTCGGGCACGATGCCGGTGTCGAAAGTATCGACGAGCAGCGAGACAGGCTCGGCGACGCCGATTGCGTAGGCGACCTGGATTTCACATTTGGTGGCAAGTCCCGCGGCGACGACATTTTTCGCAACGTGACGCGCCATGTAGCAGGCCGATCGATCGACCTTGCTCGGGTCCTTGCCCGAGAACGCGCCGCCGCCATGACGGCCGTAGCCGCCGTAGGTATCGACAATTATTTTGCGGCCGGTGAGTCCGCAGTCGCCATGCGGTCCGCCGATGATGAAGCTGCCGGTCGGATTGACGTGGTAGATCGTCGAGCGCGTCAGGTACTGCGCGGGAATCGTTTTCTTGACCAGTTCCTCGATAACCGACTCGCGGATTCTCTCGTATTTCACTTCGGGCGAATGCTGCGTCGAAACGACGACCGCCGTCACTTCGACCGGGCGGCCATCGACATAGCGCACTGTGACCTGGCTCTTGGCGTCGGGCCGCAGAAAATCGAGCTGGCGGCTTTTGCGGAGCTTGGTGAGATTTTCCATCAGCCGATGCGCCATCGCGATCGGCAGCGGCATCACTTCAGGCGTCTCGTCGCACGCGAATCCGAACATCAGGCCCTGATCGCCGGCGCCCTGTTCCTTGTGGAGGCCTTCGCCCTCGGTGACGCCCTGCGAGATGTCGGCCGACTGCGGCTCGATGGCAGTGAGGACGGCGCACATATTGCCGTCGAAGCCGACCTCGGTGCTGTTGTAGCCGATGTCGATGGCGGTCTGCCGCGCGATTTTCACATAGTCGGGACGCGCCTTGCTGGTAATCTCGCCGGCGAGCACGATGAGCCCGGTCTTGGCGAGCGATTCGAGCGCGACCCGTGAGTTGGGGTCTTCCTTAAGGAGCGCGTCGAGGACGGCGTCCGAAATCTGGTCGCACATTTTGTCCGGATGGCCTTCGGAAACCGACTCGGAGGTGAACAGGAAATCCTTAAGCGGCATTATTCGCGATTGCTCCTTGGAAAGCGCATTGCAGGTTTTCGGGTGGCCCGACGCAGACCGGAATTCAACTGACGCAGGTCGCGCGCGGGACTGAAAGGTTCAATTGAGTTCTGTTCCAGAGGGCCAGCATGGCGTCTGCCAAATAGTGGAAAAGACGGCAGTGCGCCGCAAGATTTCAGGTATTGAAGGTATAACTGACCAATCGGACAGAAGCAAGGTAGAGGCTCCTGTTCCGGACCTCTCCTTGTCCAAGAATGGCTCTGCGCAACTGGCCGGAGCATCTGCCCCTCTCCCAGAATGGGAGAGGGGAAAGAGAAGCGAGCCAGGATTTCAAGACAACGCTGGATGACTCGAAGCCCTGGAATCACTCCTCGCCGAAGCGGTCGTCGAACAAGGTTTGCACAGCCTTCAGGGCATCGCGGGCGTCGGGGCCTTCGGCGCGGACTTTTAGCTTGGATCCTTGGGCGGCGCCCAGCATCATCAGGCTGGTCATGCTCTTGGCGCTGACCAGGTCGTCCTTGCTCGTGCCGATCATGATCTTCGAGGTGAATTGTGCGGCTGTTTGCGCGAGCGCGGATGCGGCCCTCAGATGAAGTCCGAGCCGGTTCTTAACCTCCACAGTCGCCTCCGCCACGTTCACGAAGACTACGATAAAGGTATCTGCCGCTTCGGTAAACGACTGCGCGCGATCAATCGGCTTCCGTGACTGTTTGCGACGTGCGGGAAAGTTCGACGTTAGGTTATTGATGAACGCTCTGGTTGCCCGAAAGGAATTGCGCGAGGTCACTTTTCAAGTCGTCTTGCATTGAGTAGGCAGCTGCAGGATCGGAGGCAGTGTGGACACCCTTGCGGGCGCATCGGCTTACCTCCGCCTGCGTAGTCTTCTGCGAAATACTCGTTATGCGGAAGGAACATGCTGCTAGATTATCTGCGAACGGAACATAGTAAGGACGAAGAGGATATGTGAAGTCTTCGCCATGAGGATGAAGCGCCTTGGAGTCCAAGGGAGGTGTTACGATTGCGGGTGGTACGTAGTCGAATCCATGCTCCGCCCCGGGGTACACCTTGACGGAAACATCACCTCCCTCATTATCCAGAAACTTAGCCATTTGCACGCATGCGAAGGCCGGAGCCATGTCGTCTCGCTCTCCGACGTAGATGCGTTCTGCGGCGTAGGGCTGTAGATCGGCGCCTGCGAACTCTATTCTGCAGAACGGTGAGATCGCAAAAAAAGCGCGGAAGGGAATCACCCCAGCGGAAACATATCGGTGTTTAGCTTCGAGCGTGTCAGCCACCATGATCGTTGTGGAGCCGTCCCAAGTACCAACGAGCGCCACACGGTTGGCATCAACTCGAGGATCGCGCTCGAGCACGCGCAGAGCACCGTAGACATCGCCGACCGTATCTGCGGGCTGTAAGGCGGTGAGATCAATGCAAGCGCTCGGTGGCAGGTTTCGCGCTGCATAGCTGTCGACTGTCAGCGTTGCGTATCCCCAGGAGTTGAGAGTTGTCGAAGCCCACTCTGGAAATCCGCCCTCGCAAATTTCTGACTCCAGAATGATCACCGAGGCAAAGGGCCCATTTCCTCGCGGTACCGAAAGGACACCGTGCAAACTTGTCTTGCCGTCTGCGGACGTGAAACGCACAACACTACTAGCAGTCTGGGTCGGAGTACCGCCTTCCGAAGAACTGGGAATAGATGAACAGGCAGTTCCTACGAGTACGAGCGACAAAATACTGGCCCAAAAGATCCAACGGGTCGGAATCAAGGGAGCAGCGGGCTTCTTCATCGGAAGCGTACCGATCACAAGGCTTTCGGACGCTTTTTAATTCACTCTCCGTCCCGACGAAATTCAAGCAACGCACTCGGTAAACGACTGCGCGCGATCAGTCCGCTTCCGTGACTGTTTGCGGCGTGCGGGAAAGTTCGACGCCGCGTTGGCGGCCGCTCACTTCGTCGCCGGCGTGATACTCGAGCGGGATGAAAAACAACGACGACAGCAGCGCGAGAACTCCCATCACAATGAAGGCCGGCATGAAATCATGCGTCGTCAAATGAGCGGAACCGCTCGCCTTCAGGCTCATGTGCAGCAGCATCGCGCCGAGTGCGACGCCGAGACTCAGGAACAGTTGCTGCGCCATGCTCGACAGAGTGCTCGCGCCGCTCATCGACGAATTGGGCACGTCGGCATAGGCGAGAGTTCCTAGCGCGGTGAACTGCAGCGAGCGGAAGAATCCTCCTGAGAGAAGCGCCAGCACGATCAGGAAATGGGGCGTCGTCGGACGGAACAGCGCATAGCTCATCATGATGAAGGCGCTGAGCACGCCATTGGAAATCAGCACCGAGCGAAAACCGAGTCGGCGAATGATCGGTGTCGCCGTCGCTTTCATGAAGAGGGCGCCTGCCGCGCTGGTGAACGTCAGCATCCCGGACGCAAACGGAGAGAGGCCGAAGACGACTTGCAGCAGCATCGCCAACAGAAACGGCAATGCGCCGATGCCCATCCGAAAAAGCCCGCCACCCAGCGTCGCAACCAGGAAGGTCGGGATTTTCAACAATCCCATGTCGATGATCGGATAGTCGATGCGCCGGGCGTGAAGGATGTAGAGCGCCATGCAGACTCCGCCGGCCGCCATCACGCACATGACGATGCTCGCGGGAATAACGCCGCGGCCGATCGACTCGAAGCCGGAGACCAGGCCCGCCAGTCCAAGGCCGGTTAGCAGAAAGCCGCGGAAGTCGAGCGGGAAAACCTCATCCTCGCGGATGTTCGGGATGTACCAGGTGACCAGCGTGATGCCGATCATGCCGATCGGCACGTTGATGAAAAAAATCCAGCGCCACGAATAATACGTCACGATGAACCCGCCGACCGGAGGTCCGACCACCGGACCCAAGACGGCCGGCACGGTCAGATACGACATCGCGGTGACCAGCTCGGACTTGGCGATGGTCTTCAGAACGATCAGGCGGCCGACGGGCACCATCATGGCGCCGCCGAAGCCCTGCAAAATGCGCGAGGCGACCAGCTCCGGCAGCGAATTCGAGAATCCGCAGAATACTGAGCCGGTGGTGAAGATGATGATCGCGGTACGGAAGACGGTGCGCGCGCCGAATCGATCCGCCATCCATCCGCTGATTGGAATGAAAACGGCGAGGCTCAGCAGGTAGGACGTGATCGCGAGGTTGAGCTTGATCGGATCTTCGTGGAGCGACTTGGCCATCGCGGGCAACGCGGTCGAGATGACCGTCGCATCGAGCATCTCCATGAAGAGCGCGCAGCCGACGATCATGGGCGCCAGGAATTCGAGCGCGGAAATTTTCGAAGGCGTCGGACTCATCGCAACAGATTACGCATGAACAAAAACCACGATATGGAAATCGGCGAAACCGGTAAACGCCCGATTGGACCCGGCGCGCGGCGCGGGTCAGTTGCCATTGCGCGCGGGCGCGGGGCGAGCGGCCGCCGCTTGAGCCTTGATTGCCGGGGTGAACAACTCGCGCAGGCGCGATTCGATTTGCGAGTCGCGCGTCGTGCCCTCGCGCCGCCGCCATGCGCGCAGGGGAATCACCGCCTTGGACATGTTGCGATGTCCGCCGGCGCTGCCGATGTCGGCGAACAGACTCTTCACCGCCTCGCCGGCATTGTTGCCGCTCATGCCGTGATTGCGAACACTGATCACGAGCTTGCCTTCGAGCTTGCCCGCGACCGCGACCCACGACACGCCCTCGAACTGCAGGCAGAAGTCCGCCATCTGCACGATCAGGTCGTCGCGCTTGACCGTGCCGAGATTGAGCACGACCAGGCGATCCTTGACCACCAGCCGCTTCATCGCACCCGCCAGGATATGCGCGAAACTGAGCGGCAGCTCGGGACGATCGATCTGCCGGAGCATGCTGTAGTTGGCGAGCGGAGTGAGATGCGCGAATGCCTGCAGGTCGTCATCGGTGACGCGTCGCGACAGTGCCAAAGTGTCGCTGCGAATCCCATAGAGCAGCGCGGTCGCCAGCCGCTCGCTGATTTTTTCGTCAGCCGTGACCAGGTACTCGGTCATGATCGTCGCAGTCGCGCCATATTTCACCCGCACGTCCTCGAACGGAGCGGCGCCGCCGGGATACCCCGGATGGTGATCGATCGCGATGTCGGCGCGCGGAATTTTCTCGCCGAAGAACGGCGGCTGTACATCGACCATCGCAATCTTGTCGAAGGCGCGCAGGTCCTCCGTCGTGGCCGGCTGGATCTCAATCTCCAGCATATGCACCATGGTGAGATTTTCCGGCCGCGTGACGGGCTTGAACGCGAATAAAGGCGTGGTCTGCTTGTTGCGACCGAGCAGAGTACGCAGGGCGATCCCGCTCGACATCGCGTCGGGATCAGGGTCGTCCTGCAGCACGATGGCGACGCGATCGCCCTCGCCGACCAACGCACGCAAATCCTTTATTTTCTGCTTTGTGAGCGCGTGATCCATTATCGTGAGACAAACCCTTGTCGCATCGCGACGACGGGTATAGTCAATCGCCTAATCGCGGAGAGCTCGAGGGCAGGAGCGCGGCGCGCGGATGGACCCAATAACGGGACGAGCGGTCCGAAAATGCTGGGGGGAATGCGGATTCTGGCGAAACGTCGTGAAATTCATCGGTGGAAGGGAAATATCACAGCGCAAAGAGTTGAAGCAATGATATAGAATAACGCGAGCTATGAGTTCCCCGGATTCACAATCAAATAAATTTCACTGCGCGATATGCCGCCGCGAATTTTCCGAGTGGCTGCTGCGCATTTCGGTTGAGGATACGGCCGGCTTTCGGCAGCAGGCCTTTATCTGCGGCAACTGTGCGGTTAAACTGCGGCTCGCCTCCGAAAAGAATCGCGACTTGCAGATCGATCCGTGGATTCACGAGGCGGTCGCGAGTGTGCTGCGCGGCAAGAATCCCGACAAAGAGTAGAACTCAGGAAGAACTCAACCGATGGCTGGCGCGTCGAGATCAGAGTCACAACCCGGCAATGCGGCCGGTGCGGAATTGTGGCCTCGTGAAGAAGCGCGGCGGCTCGTGGAGCGCGTCGCTGCGTACGAGCCCGCGCGCCCGGTAATTTTCCAGAGCGGGTTCGGGCCGTCGGGATTGCCCCATCTGGGCACGATGGCGGAGATTCTTCGCCCATCGTTCGTGCGCAAGGCGTTTCATCTGATCGAGCCGTCGCGGCCGTCGCGGCTGATCGTTTTCATCGACGACCTCGACGGACTCCGCAAAGTGCCGGAGAACGTGCCGAAGCGCGAGGACCTCGAGCAGTACCTGGGCATCCCGGTCTCGAAGATTCCCGATCCGTTCGGATGCTGCGCGAGCTTTGCCGATCATATGATCGGACTGCTCGGCGGATTTCTCGCGCCGGTCGAAGTCGAGTACGAGCTGGCGCGCGCCTCCGAGATGTATTCGTCGGGGCGCTTCGACGAGGGACTGAAGCTGATCCTCGAGAAGCATGCGGAGATAATCGCGATAATCGCGCCGACGCTGCGTGAGGAAAATCGCGCGGGATGGTCGCCGTTCATGCCGATTTGTCCGAAGTGCGGGCAAGTGGTCGAGCGCGCGGTGACGGCCTACCATCCTGAGCGCGCCTCGATCGAGTTCACTTGCGAAAAGAGCGCGGGCGGCACCTCGGGATGCGGGTTTCGCGGCGAGCAGTCGGTGCTTGGCGGGAAGGCCAAGGTGCAATGGAAGGTGGATTGGGCGCTGCGATGGTACGTGCTCAGAGTCGATTACGAATTGTACGGCAAGGATCTCACCGACTCGGCGCGGCTGTCGGGACAGATTCTCCGCGTGATGGATGCGCGGCCGCCGCTTGGATTTCCGTTCGAGATGCTGCTCGACGAGCAAGGTCACAAGATCTCGAAGTCAATCGGCCGCGGCGTGTCGGTTGAGCAGTGGACGCGTTACGCGCCGATCGAAGTGCTGAAATTTTTCCTGCTGCTGAATCCGCGGCGCGCGCGCAAGTTGTTTCTCGAGGCGATTCCGCAGTACGTCGACGAGTACCTCGACGCGGTGCGCGAATACGCGGCGGCGTCGGAGGAGCAGCGTCGCGAATCGGTGCTCGAATTTGTGATTCAGAGCACGACGCCGACTCGATTCAACTCGACCCTCACCTTCGGCTTGATGATGAATGCGGTGGCGGCGCTGGGCAGCGCGGATCGCGATTTCATCTGGAGTTACATCGTCCGCTACGACGCGTCGATCGCAAGCGATCCGGAGACTGAGAAGATGGGCCGGGCGCTGATGGAATGCGCGCTGAATTTCTACCGAGATTTTGTCGAGCCGACGAAAAAGATCTACACGCCAACCGATGCGGAACGCGCGCAATTAAAAACGCTCGACACCTATCTGCGCGAAAACCAGGATGCGGGCGCCGAAGAGATCGAGAAGAAGATTTACGATCTCGGCCGCGAAAATTACGACAAGCCCGGCAAGATTTTTCCGCTGCTGTACAGATCGATTCTAGGCCAGGAGCGCGGCCCGCGCCTCGGCGCGTTCATCCGGCTTGCTACGCCGGCGCGAATAGTCGAGCTGCTCGAGGCAACGATCGCGCGAGCCGCCTGACCGCAACGCGCCGCCGCAACGGCGAAATATATGATCCGCGCTCTCGGTCTCCTTGCGTTCGCGACGTGCATCGTCGTCTGCTCAGCGTCCGGCGGCGCGGCGCTATGCATGCCTTCGTTCCCGTACGACAACGGGTGGCTTGGCGGCGACGCGGCTTACTCGATTCGCTTATCCGACACCAAAAGTGTCTGGTTGTTTGGTGATTCGTTTGTCGGCAATCCCGGTCAAACGACTCGCAGCGGATCCAAAATGGTGTCCAACACGATTGCAATATCCTCATGCGCGAACGGCAGCTGGAGCATCCGCTATTACTGGAGAAATCGCGGCGCCAAGGCGCCACAGCCATTTTTTACTTCTGGCGTCGAACACTTCCACTACTGGCCGCTCGACGGTTTCTACCTGAACGGAACGTTGTACGTTGCTCTCGCAAAAATCGTCGACCTGCCGAAAGGTGGTCCGTTCGGCTTCAAGATGATCGGAGTCACGCTGGCGAAGGTCACTGACCCGCTTGATGTTCCCGCACACTGGACGGTTGAGTATCTCGATCTCTCCGACAACACAGCAGCGTTCCCGGGTGTGACGACAATCGTGAGCGGTGACTATCTGTATCTGTACACTGTGCTGGACGACGCTCAGCACAAGAGCCATCCAATGATTGTGGCGCGCATCGCGATCGCGCAACTGGGGCGGCCGCGCGACTCGATCGAATACCTTACAAACGACGGCACATGGAAAGCGGGCAGCGGGTTAAAGAACGCACGAATCATAATCGATCGCGGAGCGACCGAAATGAGCGTCCGATTTCACGCGTCGATCAACAAGTGGGTCGCGGTGCAGAATGGTCCGCAGCCCTTCTCACCCGAAATAGTCATCAGGGAAGGGCCGACGCTCGAAGGACCGTGGTCGGAACCCAAATCTGTTTACTCGTTTCCAGAGATGAGCAAAGGCAATCCGCGATACGATCAAGACACGTTCTGCTACGCGGCGAAGGAACACCTGGAGTTCTCACCGCCTGGCGGAAGCATGGTCGTGACCTACGCATGCAATTCCACGCAGCTCCGCAAGCAGATCGAGAATATGTCGATTTATCGCCCGGAGGTCGTCGAGTTAGGAATACGTTGACCTGATTGCGGCTAGACGAATTCGGCGAATACCGAGTCAGCCATCTCCAGGCCGCGATCGGTCAGCTTGATTCGGCCGCGATCGAGCGTCAGCAAACCGTTGTTGAATAGTGGGGTAGCGACGCCGCCGAACATGCATTCGAAGTTGCGGCCGAAGCGCTCGTGAAAGTCCGCCAGCGCGAAGCCTTCGCGCAGCCGCAGATTCAGGAACACGAATTCGCTTTGCGCGGTGGCTTCGTCAATCGATTCGCTGCCGGTTTCCGCATTTGTGCGCTCATCGATCGCTGCGATGTAACGCGCCGGGAGCTTCTCGTTCCACCATCGCCGGCCGCCTCTCCCGTCGCCCGCATAGCTATGTGCACCCGCGCCGATTCCGAGGTACGTCTGGCCGCGCCAGTACGTCAGGTTGTGGAGCGCCTCGTGGCCGGGCGCCGCGTAGTTCGAGATTTCATACATCGTATAGCCGCGCCGCGGAATTTCCTCGCGCACCGTTTGATACATCGCGGCTTGCTCGTCGGTCGCGAGCTGCTTGATTCGTCCGCGCTTCAGGTCGGTGAAAAAAACGGTGCCTTCTTCGAAGGTCAAGTTGTAAGCCGAGATGTGATCCGGCTCGAGCGCCGCTACCGATTCGATGTCGAAGAGAACATCGGCAACGGTCTGTCCAGGAACCGCGAAGATCAAATCGAGATTGAGCCGATCGAAGCCGGCGCGATGCGCCATTTTAGCAGCGGCACGGGTTTCATCGGCGCTGTGGATGCGGCCGAGGAACTTGAGCGTCGCGTCATTGAACGACTGCGCGCCGAAGCTGATTCGGTTTACGCCTGCCGCGCGCATCCCGGTGAGTTTCGCGAGGTCCACCGTGCCGGGATTTGCCTCGAGCGTTATCTCCGCATCGTTTTCAATTCCGCAAACCCGATCAGCAGCGTGGATAATTTCGCCGATGGATTTTGGATCGAACAGCGACGGCGTACCGCCCCCAAAAAAGATCGTCCTGACGCGCTCGCCGGAGTACGACGGAGTGCTCGCCCTGTGTTCGAGTTCTGAAATCAGCGCCCGAGTGTATTGCGCTTCCGGCCACGACGACGCCGCGTGCGAATTGAAGTCGCAGTACGGGCACTTCGATTGGCACCACGGAATATGGACATAAAGCGAAAAGCTCACAGGTCGATTGTAGCGCGCCTTCCACGCCCGCTACTACGCGCCTGACACGGTCGGTATACTGCCTGCGTCAGAGGCCAATTTGTCCAAAGTCGCACCCAATCAGGATAGCATCGAGCCACCCCCCGCACGCGCGAGCGGCTCCGGCACAAATCAAGCCGGCACCATCGCCGCGGGCGTATTGCTCAGCCGCATCGCGGGCCTCGTCCGCGACAGCATTTTCGCGCATTTCCTCGGCGACTCGGCCACAGCCGACGCGTTCAAGGCAGGCTTTCGCATCCCGAACATTCTGCAGAACCTGTTCGGCGAGGGCGTTCTGTCCGCGTCGTTCATCCCGGTTTACGGAAAACTGCTTGGCGAAGGCGACGACGAAACCGCCGACATGCTCGCCTGGGGCGTCGGCGCGATTATGACGATCGGCGTAACCGTGCTGGTCGCAATAGGCGTGCTGGTGACGCCCTATCTCATCGACGTGATCGCGCCGGGCTTCGAGGGCGACAAGCGCGAGTTGACGATTCAAATCGTGCGTATTCTGTTTCCCGGCGCAGGATTGCTCGTCATGTCGGCGTGGTTCCTCGGCGTGCTCAACAGTCATCACAAATTTTTCGTCTCGTACACCGCGCCGGTGGCGTGGAACGTCGCGATGATCGCGGCACTGCTCTACTACGGGCCGCGCCGCTCGCAGGACGGGCTCGCGATCGCAATCTCGTGGGGATCGGTCGTCGGCTCCGCCTTGCAAATCGCGGTGCAGGTTCCGCAAACGCTGGCCCTGCTCAGGAAGCATCGCATCGACTTCGCGCGCGTCGCCGCGCCACTGCGATCCGTGTTCCACAATCTGACGCCGGTCGTGATCAGCCGCGGCGTGATCAATCTCACTACCTACGTAGACAACGTGCTGGCGAGCCTGCTCCCGACCGGCGCCGTCGCAGCGCTCAACTACGGCCAGTTGCTGTACATGGTGCCGATCAGCCTGTTCGGATATTCGGTAGCCGCGTCCGAACTGCCAGCCATGTCGCGCGCCGCCGGTGCGATGCCCGAGCAGATGAGCGCGATTCTCCGCACGCGGCTCAATCGTGGACTGCGCCATATCGCATTCATGGTGGTGCCCTCGTCGGCCGCGTTTCTGATTCTCGGCGACGTGATCGTCGCGATGATTTACCAATCCGGCGCGTTCACTCGCGCCGACGCGGTGTATGTGTGGGCGGTACTCGCGGGGTCTGGGGTCGGGCTGCTCGCGGCGACGATGGGCCGCTTGTACAACTCTGCGTTCTACGCGCTGTTCGACACGCGCACTCCATTACGATTTGCAATCATCCGCGTCGTTCTGACGGTGATTTCGGGCTATCTGTGCGCGATTCCACTGCCGCCATTGCTCGGAATCGCTCAGAAGTGGGGAGTGGCGGG